>JAOAEA010000249.1:257-500 GCA_026417035.1 Burkholderiales bacterium | reverse complement strand
CGCGTGGAGTGGACGGCGAACGACGCGCGCGTCGTCGCCGGGACGCCGAGCCGGCGCATGAGGATCTGCGCGCAGTGGTGGCCGGCGCGCACGCACACGCCACCGGCCCCGAGGATCTCCCCGACGTCGTGCGGGTGCACGCCGTCGACGACGAAGCTCACCACGGCCCCCCGCTCGGCCGGGTCGGCCGGGCCGTGGACGGTGACGCCGTCGAGCTCGGCGAACCGGTCGAGCGCGTAGGCG
>JAOAEA010000249.1:0-247 GCA_026417035.1 Burkholderiales bacterium | reverse complement strand
CCCGCCTCGAAGCGGGCGGGCGGGTCGGCGTACGTCGAGGCGTCGCGCTCGACGCGGCTGATCATCTGCCCGCCGCCGAGGAACGGCGGCATCGCCGCGAGCGTCTCGTAGGCGGCGTGCAGGACGCCGACGCCGGTCGGCCCGTAGGCCTTGTGCCCGGTCCACACGTAGAAGTCGGCCCCGGTGGCGGCGACGTCGACCGGCAGCTGCGGCACCGCCTGCGTGCCGTCGCCGAGCACCCGTGCGC
>JAOAEA010000248.1 GCA_026417035.1 Burkholderiales bacterium | reverse complement strand
GATGTGTATAAGAGACAGCGGCGTGATCGTGCCGTGGAACTTTCCGCTCAACCTCAGCCTGCTGCCGCTGGTGTCCATCTTCGCCGCCGGCAACCGCGCGATGGTCAAGATGAGCGAGAACTCGCGCCATCTCGCGCGGCTGCTGGTGCGCGAGATGCCCGACTACTTCCCCGAGGAGAAGCTGCAGTTCTTCGAGGAAACGGGCGGCGTGGGCGTGGAATTTTCCAGGCTGCCCTTCGACCACCTGCTGTTCACCGGTTCGGGCCAGACCGGGCGCGCCGTCATGGCCGCGGCCGCGCAGAACCTGTGCCCGGTGACGCTGGAGCTGGGTGGCAAGTCCCCGGCCATCGTCGGCGAGGACTTTCCCCTACGCACCGCGGCCGAACGCATCCTCTACGTCAAGTGCCTCAACGCCGGACAGATCTGCACCACGGTGGACCACGCCTACGTGCCGGCCCAGCGGCTGCAGGAGTTCGCGCGGCTGGCCCAGGCCATCGTGC
>JAOAEA010000247.1 GCA_026417035.1 Burkholderiales bacterium | reverse complement strand
TAAGAGACAGGGCAGGATCGACGGATTCATCTGCGCCTGCGGCACGGGCGGCACGCTCGCGGGCGTAGGCATGGCGCTGAAGGCGAAAAACCCGGCGATCCGGATCGGCCTCGCGGATCCGCATGGAGATCGATTCCATGCCCGAGGAGATGGACCGGCTCGACCGACGCCTGATCCAATTGAAGATCGAACGCGAGGCGCTCAAGAAGGAGTCCGATGAGGCCTCTAAGAAGCGGTTGGCGGACATCGAGGAGCAGATCGCCAAGCTCGAACAGGAGTTCGCGCGCCTCAATGAGATCTGGCAGGCCGAGAAGGCCGCCGTCCAGGGCACGGCCCATCTCAAGGAGGCGCTCGACCGGCTGCGTCTAGAGCTTGAGACCGCCAGGCGCGCCGGCGACTGGGCGCGCATGTCTGAGCTCCAATACGGGCGTATCCCTGAGCTTGAGAAACAACTGGCGGCGGCGACCCAGGCCGAGCAGTCCGAGATGCGCCTTTTGCGC
>JAOAEA010000246.1 GCA_026417035.1 Burkholderiales bacterium | reverse complement strand
TGCCACAGGCGGCAACACCCAAGACCGCCAATCTCACACGCATACGCTATGCCGAAAAACCGGTCTTCGTCGCCCATTTTTATTCGCCGCAAGCCTGGGCGTCGCTGGAGGCCTTGGCCGCGAGCCCGGCGCAAGATCTGACTTCCAGTGCGGCGCGTGAGCTTGTCCAGGCGGCGCAGCGCATGCATGGCGACGGCGTGGCCAAGCTGCTCGCGCAGGAGCGGGTAGAAATTCACGTCGACGACCTGGCAGGGCTCATGGGGCACATCGACGACTACGTCGGCGCCGAGGGGCGTTTTACGCCGCTCGTCGAAAGCAGCGAGCTGTTTTTGCCCTTGCCTGAACTGGCAGGCATCGAGATCGTCGATACGCCGGGCATGAATGATCCGGTGGTCAGCCGCACCGACAAGACGCGCGAGTATATGGCACAGTGCGACGTGGTGTTTTTTCTTTCGCCGGCCCCACGGTTTTTGGATGAAAGCGATCAGCAGCTGCTCGCC
>JAOAEA010000245.1 GCA_026417035.1 Burkholderiales bacterium | reverse complement strand
CCTGACCCCTGGCCCCTTGGGGGTGCCCGCACATCGAGCGGTATCATGTTCAGCAGGAGCCGACTATGCCAGAGCCCATTCCCATTGCCAGAGGTGAATCGGACGTATTCCTGTATCCCAAGATGGCCAACCGCCACGGCCTGATTGCCGGGGCCACCGGCACCGGCAAGACCGTGAGCCTGCGGGTACTGGCCGAGCAGCTTTCTCGCATTGGCGTGCCGGTTTTTATGGCCGACGTGAAGGGCGACCTCTCGGGCTTGTGCAAGCCCGGAGGCGAGCACCCCAAAATTGCCGAGCGGGTAGAAAAGCTGGGCCTTACGGATTTCCGGTTTGAAGCCTGCCCGGTGGTGTTCTGGGATGTGTTTGGCGAGCAAGGGCACCCGGTGCGCGCGACCGTTTCGGAGATGGGGCCGCTCTTGCTGGCCCGCCTGCTCGACCTTAACGAAACCCAGAGCGGGGTGCTCACCCTGGTCTTCAAGATTGCCGACGACAACGGGCTCT
>JAOAEA010000244.1 GCA_026417035.1 Burkholderiales bacterium | reverse complement strand
AGAGACAGAAGTAGAGGACGTGATCGGCGACCACCCACGTCTGGATGAAGTACGTCTTGTCCTCGGCGATGACCGACTCCAACGGCCCGGCCGTCTCGTCCGCCGGCTTCAGATCGGTGAACGTCCGCAAGAGCGAGCCGGGGACGCGCCCGCACAGCGCCAGGACCTCGATCACCGCGAGCGAGCCCGAGTCGGGCTGCGACACGTCGCGATCGATCGACCCGCGGGAGCCGAGCTCGAACCCGTCGGCACGCCAGCCGCGCTGACCGAACCGCGAGACGACGGCCCGAATGCCTTCGTCGTAGAAGCCCGGCTGCCCGACGAACGCCTCCAAGTCCGACGGCAGGAACGGCATGAGCTCGACGATCAGCGCATCGCCGGGCTTCGTCGACCCCGGCGTCCACCAGACCAGCGCCGGGTCGACACGCTGCCACGTCGGGGCGGAGACCTCGACCGCGGTCCGACCGCCGTCGGGGGTCGACACCCACCGCCGCAGCTTGCGCA
>JAOAEA010000243.1 GCA_026417035.1 Burkholderiales bacterium | reverse complement strand
ATAGGCGTGCGCGGCGCACGCTTCGGTGCGCTGCTGGAGCGCGCAAGCCGCGCATTCGCGCTCGCGGGCGGCGCCATTTTGGCTGCGATCGCGGCACTGGCCACCGTTTCGATCGCCGGTCGCTGGCTCTTTGCGCGGCCACTTTATGGCGATGTCGAGGTGGTGCAGATCGGCTGCACGATCGCGGTCGCTTCCTTCTTGCCCTGGTGCCAGTACCGCGGCGGCCACATCATCGTCGACTTCTTTACGGCGCGTGCCGCCCCGGCCACGCGGCTCCGTCTGGATGCGGTCGGCGCGCTGTTGCTGGCGGCGGTCTTTCTGCTGCTCGCCTGGCGGGTCGCCGTCGGCGTGGCCGACATGAGGCAGAACGGCGAGACCTCGATGATCCTCGGCTTCCCGACCTGGATCACTTATCTGTGGCTGGTGCCGGCGCTGGCGCTCTCGGGCTTAAACGGCCTGTACGCGGCGTGGCTGAGTTGGCGCAAGACCGCAGAGGGCGGAGGCG
>JAOAEA010000242.1:256-505 GCA_026417035.1 Burkholderiales bacterium | reverse complement strand
ATGTAATTCAACAGGTGCAGAAGCCTACCCTGGTGTTGGCCCACAATAAGACCTTGGCGGCGCAACTTTATGCCGAGTTTCGTGAGCTATTTCCCAACAATGCCGTCGAGTACTTCGTTTCCTACTACGACTATTATCAACCCGAAGCGTATGTCCCACAACAGGATTTGTACATCGAAAAAGATGCGGACATCAACGACGAGATTGGCCGTCTGCGTCTTGCCGCGACGGCGGCGCTCATGTCGCGGC
>JAOAEA010000242.1:0-246 GCA_026417035.1 Burkholderiales bacterium | reverse complement strand
TAGCCCGGAAGAGTGGGGCAAGGCGACGCTGACTTTGCAGGTGGGGCAACGCCTGCGGCGCGAGCGGTTATTGCGCGATTTGATTGGGATGCTCTACGAGCGCAACGACTTAGATTTTAAACGCGGCACCTTTCGCGTGCGTGGGGATGTAGTTGAGGTGCGCCCGGCTTACGCGGAGATTGCCTATCGCTTCTCTCTGTTTGGCGATGAGTTGGAAAGCATCATGGAATACGACCCGGTCTCCGG
>JAOAEA010000024.1 GCA_026417035.1 Burkholderiales bacterium | reverse complement strand
GCCATGTGAGGTGCCGACCCCGATGAACCGCCCTGTCCCCGCGTTCGCCAACGACTGGATCGTCCTGAAGTTCGGGGGCACCAGCGTGTCGAAAAAATCGCGCTGGGACACGATCGGGAAACTCATGCGCCGCCGCGCCGAGGAGGAAGCGGCGCCGGGAGAGGCGGGTTGGGGCGGGCTTCGTCATCGGGCGCGTTGGGGAGCGGAGGAGGCGCGATTATGCCCAGTCGTGCGGCGGCTGCACGTCCTCGGGCCGGCCTTCTCCGGCCGCGAGCCGCGCCAGGGCGTCGCCGCTGACGCGCAGCAGCCGCCATTCCGGGTGCTCGACGGCCCCGAGCGACTTGTAGAAATCGATCGCCGGCGTGTTCCAGTCGAGCGCCATCCACTCGAAGCGGCCACAGCCGCGCGCGTGCGCGACGCGCGCGCAGGCGACGAGCAGCGCCCTGCCGATGCCGCGCCGCCGGAACGCGGGCTTCACGAAGAGGTCCTCGAGGTAGAGCCCGCGGCGGCCGAGGAACGTCGAGAAGTTGTGGAAGTAGAGCGCGAACCCGGCCGCCTCGCCCTGCCACTCCGCGAGCAGCGCCTCGACGTTGGCCGACGGCCCGAAGAGCGCCTCGGCGAGGGAGGCCTCGGTCGCCTCGACGAGATGCGAGAGCCGTTCGTAGTCGGCAAGCCCCTGCACGAGCGCGAGCAGCGACGGCACGTCGGCGCGGGTCGCCGGGCGGATGAGCGCCGCGGTCATCGCGCGGCCGCCGACACGCGCGCGGGTCCCGCGTACGCCGCGCGCACCGCGTCCGCGAGCTCGACGACCGCGATCGCGTAGAAGCTCGAGCGGTTGTAGCGCGTGATCGCGTGGAAGTTGCCGAAGCCAATCCAGAGCGCGGACGGCGCGTTCGGGCTCTCGAGTTCCACCAGAACGGCCGGCGTCTGCGCCGCGACCGGCGGCTCGGCGTCGAGCGCGAGGCCCGCGGCGATCAGCGTGCCGAGGGGATGCGCCGGCTCGACGCCGCCGTCGGCATACGCGCGCCAGCGCTCGCCATCGGCGCGCACCGGGAACGCCACCGGCTCGCCGGGCGCCCATCCGTGCCCGCGCAGGAAGTTGGCGACGCTGCCGATCGCGTCGGCGGGGCTCGCGAGGAGGTCGCGGCGGCCGTCGCCGTCGAAATCGACCGCATAGCGGCGCCAGCTCGAGGGCATGAACTGCGGAATGCCCAGGGCGCCCGCGTAGGAGCCCCTGAGCCCGAGGACGTCGGCGCCGTTCTCGCGCGCGAGCAGGAGGAGCTGCTCGAGCTCGCCGCGGAAATAGTCGGCGCGGCGCGGATAGTCGAAGGCGAGCGTGGCGAGCGCGTCGATCGCGCGCCAGCCGCCGGTGTTGCGGCCATAGAGCGTCTCGACGCCGATGATCGCGACGACGAACTCTTCGGGGACGCCGAAGGTGGCCGCCGCCCGGCGCAGCGTCTCCTCGTGCTTCGCCCAGAAGAGCGCGCCACCCTCGATGCGCGCCGCGTTCACGAAGCGCGGGCGGTAGGCGTTCCACGAGCGCTGGCCGGGGGCGGGCGGCGTCATCGCCTTGACGATGGCGCTCTGGAAGCGCGCGCGCGCGAAGACCGTCTCGAGCTCGGCGGCCACGAAGGCGTGGCGCCCGGTCATCTCGGCGATGAAGGCGCGCACGTCCTCGCGACCGGCGTAGCCAGCCGCGTCGCGTGCGGCGAGCGCCGGCCGCGCGGCGACGGCGGCGGCGACCGCGAGGAAACGGCGGCGCGTGATCACGGCCGGAATTCTCGCACCCGGCGGGCGAGCTCGCCGACCCCCTCGGGCGCCGGGGACGGGCCGTAACGCAGGTCGGCGTAGAGCCGCGCGATCGCGGCGACGGTGCCCGCCTGCTCCGGATGCTCGCGCGCCGCCCGCTCGGCGAAGGCCGCGGGACCCTCGCTCGGCCGGCGCTCGGTGCCGGCCCGCGCGAGCTTCGCGCAGAAGGCGAGCCAGACGCGCTGCACCGGGTCGCGGGCGAGGCGGCGCCGCAGCACGAAGAGCGCGATGAGCAGCACGAGGCCGCCGACCGCCCAGAAGAGCGTCGTCGCGAGCTCGTGCCAGTCCGCGGAGGGCATGCCGAGCCGCGTCAGGAACTCGCGCTGGCGCTCGGGGTTGTAGCCGAGCACCCACTGGTTCCAGCGGTTCGCGAGCGCCTCCCAGCCGAAGCGCAGCTCGCGCAGCCACGGCACGTCCACGCGCACGAGGAGGGGCAGCGCGCCGGTCTCCGGCACGGCGGCCGCGAGCCCGGATTCGACGCGCAGCGGGACCACCACTGCGGTGGGATCGACGCGCACCCAGCCGCGCGCGGGGAGCCACACCTCCACCCAGGCGTGGGCGTCGGACTGGCGCACGACGAGGAACTGGTCCACCGGGTTCAGCTCCCCGCCCTGGTAGCCGGTGACGATGCGCGCCGGGACGCCGGCCGCGCGCATCAGGAAGGCGAACGCCGAGGAGAAGTGCTCGCAGAACCCCTGCTTCGTGACGAAGAGCACCTCGTCGACCGGGTTCTCGCCGAGCAGCGGCGGCGCGATCGTGTAGCGCAGCCCGGCGTTGCGGAAGTGGTCGATCGCGCGGGCGACGATGGCCTCGCCGTCGCCGCCCGACTCGACGCGCCAGCGGCGGGCGAGCTCGCGCGTGCGCGGGTTGGCGCCCGCCGGCAGCTCGCGCGCGTAATCGAGCTCGGCCGGCATCGCCGCGGCGATCGCGCGGTACTGCAGGAACGAGTGCATCGGGTAGCGGATGCGGTGGCGCACCGGCGCGCGCGAGATCAGCTGGTAGTCGGCGGTGCCGAAGGCGTTCGGCGGGACCTGCCCCGCGAGGTCGAGCGCGAAGAGCCACTGGCGGTTGTGCGGCTCGACGGTCACCTCGTACTTGACCGGCGAGCCCTCGGGCTCGAAGCGGTAGAACTGCGAGGAAGGCCCGCGTCCGCCGCGCCAGGTGCGGCCGTCGAACTCCCAGAAGACGGGCCCGCGCCAATAGAGCGCGCCGCGCGGCGGCGGATCGCCCTCGAACTTCGCGCGGAAGGCGATCGCGTCCGATTGCGAGAGCAGGCTGATGTTCCCCGGCGTCATCGAGTCGGAGAGCCCGGTCATGCCCGCGAAGGCGTCCTGGGGCATGCCCCACAGCGGCCCCTGCACGCGCGGAAAGAGGAGGAACAGCACCAGCATCACCGGCAGCCCCTGCGCGAGGAGCGCCGCGGCGGTACGCACGTTCGCGCCGAGCGCGCGGCGCGGGGCGTTGCAGCCGACGAGCGCGGCGGTGAGGACGACGAGCGCGCCCGTCATGACCGCGGCGACGAGGATCGTCTGACTGTAGAAGAAGTTGGTGAGCGCGAGGAAGTAGGCGAGCAGCACCACCACGGTGACGTCGCGCAGGCTCTTCATCTCGAGGAGCTTCAGCGCGAGGAACACGACGAGCAGCGCCACCCCGGCGTCGCGGCCGAAGAGGGTCTTGTAGTGGAGGTACACCATCACGAGGCTCGTCGCCGCGAGCCCGATCACGAGCCACTTTCGCGGCAGCGCGATGCGCCGCCGCACCACCCAGGCGCGCCATGCGAGGAGACCCACGGCGAGCGCCGAGATCCACGCGGGCAGGCGCGGCAGGTGCGGCACCGTCGCGATCGCGATGCCGGCGAAGAGGAGGTAGAGACTAGGGGCGGGCAGGCGCGGCATCGAAGAGCGCGAGGCGGGTGAGACACGCGTCACGATGGGCGCTGCCGAGAGCGGGCTCGATCTCGGCGCCGGGGATGCGCAGGCCGTAGGCGAGGCCCGCTGCCTCGGCGGCGAGCACCCAGCCGGCGAGGCGCGAGAGGCGTGCCTCCCAGTCGAGCGCGGACGGCAGGTCGTCCCAATCGAGCCAGAGCTCCGCGGCGCCGCGGCCGGAGAAGAGCTTCGTGAGGAGCAGCCCTTCGCGCTCGGCGGCCTTCCACGCGATGTGACGCGGCGAGTCGCCCGCGTGGTAGGGCCGCAGCCCGGCGAAATCGTCCACGCCGCCGCCGGCGTTCACCGCTTCGCCGGCGTCGGGCCGGATCTTCGCGAGCGGGAGCGGCGCGCCGTCGGGGCGCGGCCAGACGATCGCCTCCATCTCGGGCCGGACGTAGCTCCAGCAGCGGAAGAGCCCGACGGGGAAGCGCGTCTCGAGCGTGACGCGGCCGAGCGGCAGGCGGCCGCGCCGCGGCGCGGGCACGGGGAGCTTGGCGACCTCCGACCGGCCGGCGGGGATGTCCACGTCCACCGCGGACTCGCCGCAGCGCGCGATCACCGTGTGGCGGTCGAACCCGCCCGGGTTGTCGAGCAGCAGCTCGAACACGGCGTCGTCGCCGGCGAACACCGGGTCGGCGCGGCCCGCGCGGACCGTGAGGTGCGCGAGGTTGCGGTAGGTGTGCAGCATGGAGACGAGCCCCATGCCGGCGAGCGCGAAAGTGAGCACGTAGCCGAGGCCGAGCGAGTAGTTGATCGAGCCGACGAGCATCAGGGCGAGCGCCCCGGCGAACGTCAATCCGTAGCCGGTGGGCAGCACGTACACGCGCCGCTGCGTGAGCCGGATCGGCCCGGTCTCGGGGCCGCGCAGGCCGAAGACGAGGGCGAAGAAGTCGGAGCGGGCGAGGAGCTTCGCGAACATCGCGCGCGGCGCGTCAGCCCGGAACCGCGAAAGCGCGAAGAACGCGAACGGTCGCGAGAGTAAAACGCTGACCGGTCGCGATCACCGGGCCCGGGTGGCGATGGCGACACGCACGCCCATCCACGGCAGCAGCCGGCCGGGCTCGCGGGCCTCCGCGTGGCTGGCGCCCTAGCGGTTCCATGCCTCAGGGGATCGGCACCGCCTCGATCAGCGCCGCCGCCACCTCGGCGCTCGTGCGGCGCGCGCCGGCCGTCGCCGGGTGCAGGCGGTGGGCCGCGACGCCGGGCAGCACGGCCTGCACGTCCTCGGGCAGCACGCGGTCGCGGCCGGCGAGGAGCGCCCACGCGCGCGACGCGGCGAGCAGGGCGAGCGCGGCGCGCGGCGAGAGCCCGCTCGCGTAGTCCGGCGAGCGGCGCGTGTGCTCGACGATCGCCTGCACGTAATCGACCAGGGCGTCCGACACGTGCACCTGCCGCGCCTCGTCCTGAAACTCGAGCAGCTCGCCGTGCGCGAGGCAGGGCTCGAGCGTCCCGATCATGTCGCGGCGCGACTCGCCCTTGAGCAGCGCGCGCTCGGCGTCGCGGTCGGGGTAGCCGAGCTCGAGGCGCATCTGGAAGCGGTCGAGCTGCGATTCCGGGAGCGGGAAGGTGCCGACCTGGTGCGAGGGGTTCTGCGTCGCGATGACGAAGAAGGGCTCCGGCAGCCGGCGCGTCTCGCCTTCCGCGGTGACCTGGTGCTCCTCCATCGCCTCGAGGAGCGCGCTCTGCGTCTTGGGCGTGGCGCGGTTCACCTCGTCGGCGAGCACCAGGTTCGCGAACACCGGGCCGGGGTGGAACTTGAACGAGCCCGATTCGCGGTCGTACACCGACACGCCGATGATGTCGGCGGGCAGCATGTCGCTCGTGAACTGCACGCGATGGAAATCGAGGCCGAGGAGCTTCGCGAGCACGTGCGCGAGCGTCGTCTTGCCGACGCCGGGCAGGTCCTCGATGAGCAGGTGACCGCGCGAGAGCAGGCACGCGAGCGCGAGGCGGATCTGGCGCTCCTTGCCGAGGATCACGCGGCTCGCCTGATCGACCACCCTGGCGAGCGGCGAGGGCGTCGCGGGGAAGATGCGCTGTTGGAGGGGGGCGCGCTGCAGCATGGGGGCGGGCAAGGTCCTGGAAAGTCCTGAGTTTAGGACGCTTTACGCTATGATTGTTCCCGCAGGCCCCGGAGGAATGAGGAATATATGGCAACGGCGTTCATCACCCATGCCGACTGCATGAAGCACGACATGGGCACCTACCACCCCGAATGCCCGACGCGCCTCGCCGCCATCGACGACCAGCTGATCTCCTCCGGCATCGCCCCCTACCTCGACCGCCACGATGCGCCGGTCGCGGACGACGCGCACCTCGAGCGCGTGCACCCCAGGAACTACATCCGCGCGATCCGCGCGGCCGCGCCCGAGGAGGGGATCGTGCACCTCGACCCCGACACCGCGATGAACCACGGCACGCTGGCGGCGGCGCTGCGCGCCGCGGGCGCGGGCGTGCTCGCGGTCGACCTGTTGATGGAGGGGAAGTACGAGAACGCCTTCTGCAGCGTGCGCCCGCCGGGGCACCACGCGACGCGCACCCGGGCGATGGGCTTCTGCTTCTTCAACAACATCGCGGTGGCCGCGGCGCACGCGCTCGAGGCGCACGGGCTCGAGCGGGTGGCGGTGATCGACTGGGACGTGCACCACGGCAACGGCACCGAGGAGATCTTCGCCGGCGACGACCGCGTCCTCATGGTGAGCATTTTCCAGCATCCCTTCTATCCCTACTCCGGGACCGACTTCCCCGCGCACAACATGGTGAACGTGCCCCTGCCGGCTGGCGCCGGGAGCCAGCAGTTCCGCGAGGTGGTCGAGAAGGTCTGGCTGCCGGCGCTCGAGAAGTTCCAGCCGCAGATGCTCTTCATCTCCGCCGGGTTCGACGCGCACGTCGAGGACGACATGGCGATGCTGAGGCTGGTGGACCAGGACCACGGCTGGACGACATAGGGGCTCGTTGAGGTCGCCGTTCGCCACGGCAAGGGGCGTGTCGTGTCGATGCTCGAGGGCGGCTACGCGCTCTCGGCGCTCGGCCGCAGCGTGGTGCAGCACCTGCGCGCGCTCGGCGGCCTCTGATCCGCGGGTCAGGCCGCGGCGGCGCGCGCGCGCGGGGCGCCCGCGAGCTCGGCCGCCGCGCGGGCGATCGCCTCTGGCGCGAGCGACTCGAGCGCGAGCACGCGCGCCTCGGCGAAGCGCGCGAAGTTCTTCGCCGTCGAGCGCCGGTAGGCGGGGTCGTAGTGGTTCTCGAGGAGGTCCGCGACCAGCGGCTCCCAGGCGCACGCGGCGGCGAGCGTCTGCCAGCGCGCGACCACTTCCCGGCCGTGCAGCGGCGCGAGGTGCGCGAGCTTCGCCACGAGGCGGGCCGGGTCGGCGAGGAAATGGCCGTACTCCCGCATCAGGAAGCGCACGCGCTCGGCCGCCGGCGCGGCGAGCCGCACGCACGGCGCGCCCCGCATCTCGCGGATCAGCCCTTCCGGCACCTGCAGCGCGCCGATCTTCCTGCTCTCGGCCTCGACGAACACCGGCGCCTCGCGGTCGAAGCGGCGCAGGCGGTCCCAGACGAGCGTCTCGAACCACTTCTGCGGCGGCTGCGGATCGCCGGGCAGCTCGCCGAGCACGCTGCCGCGGTGGCGCGCGAGGCCCTCGAGGTCGAGCACCTGCGCGCCCGCCGCCGCGAGCGCCTCGAGCAGGCGCGACTTGGCGCTGCCGGTCTCGCCGCAGACGACGACGTAACGGAAATGCGCGGGCAGCGCGCCGAGCTGCGCGACCACCTCGCGGCGATAGGCCTTGTAGCCGCCGGCGAGCTGCGCCGCCGGCCAGCCGATCTCGCGCAGCACGTGCGTCATCGCGGCGGAACGGTTGCCGCCGCGCCAGCAGTAGACGAGCGGGCGCCAGTCCTTCGGCTTCGCGGCGAACGCGGTGTCGAGGTGCCGCGCGATGTTGCGCGCGACGATCGCCGCGCCGACGCGCTTCGCCGCGAATGGCGAGACCTGCTTGTAGAGGGTTCCCACCTCGGCGCGCTCGGCGTCGTCGAGCACCGGGCAGTTGAGCGCGCCCGGCACGTGATCCTCGGCGTACTCAGCGCCGGAGCGCACGTCCACGACCTCGTCAAAGAGGTCGAGCTGTGCTACGGTTGCCGTGTCCGGAAAGCGCATCGCGCCAAGAGCTCCTCGCGCGCCGGGCGATCGCAACGCCCTGGCGGTCCCGGATTCTAACGCCGCGCCCCGTCTGCGCCCGCTCCCCGGCGAAATCATGAACGCACCGAACGACACCCCCATCCGCCTCACGCAGTTGAGCCACGGCGGCGGCTGCGGCTGCAAGATCGCGCCCGGCGTGCTCGCCGAGCTGCTCGCGGCGGCCCCGGTCCGCGCAGTGCCGAAGGACCTCCTCGTCGGCACCGAGAGCGCCGACGACGCGGCCGTGTACCGGCTGAACGACACGCAGGCGATCGTCGCGACCACCGACTTCTTCATGCCGATCGTGGACGACCCGTTCGACTTCGGCCGGATCGCCGCCACCAACGCCATCTCGGACGTTTACGCGATGGGCGCGAGCCCGCTCTTCGCCCTCGCGCTCGTCGGCATGCCGCTCGACAAGCTCCCGCTCGAGGTGATCCGGCGCATCCTCGCCGGCGGCGAGTCGGTCTGCGCCGAGGCCGGCATCCCGGTCGCGGGCGGCCACTCGATCGACTCGGTGGAACCGATCTACGGCCTCGTCGCGATCGGCGTCGTGAATCCCGCGGACCTCAAGCGCAACGCCGGCGCGCGGTCGGGCGACGCGATCGTGCTCGGCAAGCCGCTCGGCATCGGCGTCCTGTCCGCCGTGCTCAAGAGAGGCGAGCTGCCGGCCCCGGGCTACGCGGAGATGGTGCGGTGGACGACGAAGCTCAACACGCCCGGGATGCGCCTTGCGCGCATGCCGGGCGTGCACGCGCTCACCGACGTGACCGGGTTCGGGCTCGCCGGGCATCTGCTCGAGGTCGCGCGCGGCTCCGGGCTCGCCGCGAAGGTCGAGTTCGACGCGGTGCCGCTCATCGCCGAGGCGCGCGCCTGGGCCGAGAAGGGCGTCGCGACCGGCGCTTCGGGCCGCAACTGGGCCGGCTACGGGTTGGACGTCGCGCTGCCGGACGGTTTCCCCGAATGGAAGCGCACGCTGCTCACCGACCCGCAGACGAGCGGCGGGCTGCTCGTCGCCTGCGACCCGGCCGCCGTGGACGAGGTGCTCGCCCTCTTCCGGGAGGAGGGCTTCGCGGCGGCGGCACGCATCGGCACGCTGGGCCCGGGCGCGCCGCGGCTCGTCGTTCGCTGAGAGAGGCGCGCCGCGATGGCATTCCCCCAGGCGCACGTCCCCGAGATCGCGCAGGTCATCCAGCTCTCGGTGGCGCCGGTGTTCCTGCTCGCCGGCCTCGGCGCGCTCATCAACGCGATGAGCACACGGCTCGGGCGCGTCATCGACCGGGCGCGGCTCCTCGAGGCGGAGCTTCCGGCCGCGGAAGCCGCGCGCGGCGCCTGGCTGCACCGCGAGCTCGCGACGCTGTCGACGCGCGCCCGCCTCATCGGCCGCGCCATCGCGCTCTCGGTGCTGTGCGCGCTGCTCGTCACCGTGCTGATCGCGCTCGCCTTCGTCGACGCCTTCCTCGCCACCGATCTCTCGGTGCTGCTCGCCGTGATCTTCGTCGCCGCGCTCGTCGCCTTCAGCGGCGCGCTGGTCGTCTTCCTGCGCGAGATCTTCATCGCGACCGCGAGCCTGCGCATCGGCCCCCATTGAGCCGGGCCTCACCTCTGTCTTCTGTCCTCTGTCTTCTGTCCTCTGGACAGCATCGGCTCCAGCCCCTTCCACACGTTGTCGAGGATGATCGGCTGCGCGGCCGCGGTGGGGTGGATGTTGTCGGGCTGGAACAGGTCGCGCCGGTCGCCGACGCCTTCGAGCATGAACGGGACGAGCGGCACCTTCTCGGCCCTGGCCACCGCGGCGAAGGCCTCCTCGAACTCGCGCGTGTACTTCGGCCCGTAGTTCGGCGGCATCCGCATGCCGAGGAGCAGCACCTTCGCCCGCTTCGCCTTGGCCGAGGCCACGATGCTCGCGAGGTTCGCCTGCATCTGCGCCGCCGCCAGGCCGCGCAGGCCGTCGTTGCCGCCGAGCGCGACGACCACCACGTCGGGCCGCCATCGCGCGAGCGCCTCGTCGATGCGGGCCGCGCCGCCGGCCGTGGTCTCGCCACTGATGCTCGCGTTGACGACGGTATAATCCAGACGCTTCTCGCGCAGGCGTTCCCCGAGCAGCGCCACCCATCCGTCCTTCTGCGCGAGCCCGTAGGCGGCGGAGATGCTGTCGCCGAGCACCAGGATCGTCCCGGCGGCGTGCGCGGCGCCCGCGAGCGAAACCAACAGCCAGAAAACCAGTCCACGGAGCATGGCAGCGAATCCGGATGGGGCCGTCGTGAGGGCGACCGGCCTCGGCAAGGCGGTCCCGAACGGCGACTCGACCCTCGTCATTCTGCAGGATATCGGGCTCGCGATCATGCCGCGCGAGGCGGTGGCGATCGTGGGCGCTTCGGGCTCGGGCAAGTCGACGCTCCTCGGGTTGCTGGCGGGTCTCGATACGCCCACCTCGGGCGCGGTCGAGCTCGACGGCATCGACCTCTTCGCCCTCGACGAGGACGGGCGCGCGGCGCTGCGCAAGCGCCTCGTCGGGTTCGTGTTCCAATCCTTCCAGCTCCTGCCGCCGCTCACGGCGCTGGAGAACGTGATGCTCCCGCTCGAGCTCGCGGGCGACCGCGACGCCGAGGGGAAGGCGCGGCTGATGCTCGAGCGCGTCGGCCTCGGCGAGCGGCTGCGCCACTATCCGAAATACCTTTCCGGAGGCGAGCAGCAGCGCGTCGCGCTCGCCCGCGCCTTCGTGGTCGAGCCGAAGCTCCTCTTCGCCGACGAGCCGACGGGCAACCTCGACGCGGCCACTGGGGCGGGGATCATCGAGCTCCTTTTCGCGCTCAACGCGGAGCGCGGCACGACGCTCGTCCTGGTGACGCACGACGAGGCGCTCGCGCGACGGTGCAACCGGCAGGTGCGGCTCGTGGCCGGGAGGGTCCAGCAGTGATCGGGCGCGGCTCGGAGAGCGGCGATCGGAGGCGCGGTGTGAGTTCGCTTCCACTGCGGATGCTGGCAAGGGACTGGCGCGCCGGCGAGCTCCGCGTCCTCGCTCTGGCGCTGTTCGTCGCCGTGACCGCGATCTCGAGCGTCGGCTTCTTCGCCGACCGGGTGAAGCAGGCGCTGACCCGCGAGGCGCATCAGCTCCTCGGCGGCGACCTGCTGCTCGTGGCCGACCATCCGTGGAGCGACCGCTTCCGCGACGAGGCACGCGCGCGCGGGCTCGCCACCGCCGAAACGACGACCCTCATCAGCATGGCCCGCTCGGGCGAGCAGTCGCAGCTCGTCGGCGTGAAGGCCGTCAGCGACGGCTACCCGCTGCGCGGCCGGCTCAGGACCGCCGCCGCGCCCAACGCGCCCGACGCCGAGACGCGCGAGGTGCCGCGGCCGGGGACGGTGTGGGTGGACGAGCGCCTCACCGCGGCGCTCGGCGTGAAGGCCGGCGATTCGCTGGAGCTCGGCGACTCGACCCTCACCGTCGCCGCCGTCCTCACGCTCGAGCCCGACCGCGGCGTGCAGTTCTTCAACATCGCGCCGCGCGTGCTGATGAACCGCGCCGACCTGGCGGCGACCGGGCTGGTGCAGCCGGGCTCGCGGCTCTCCTACGCGCTCGCCGTCGCCGGCGAGCGCAAGACCGTCGACGCGTTCGAGGCCTGGGCGAAAGCGAACCTCGGGCGCGGCGAATCGATCCAGGGCCTCGCGGGCGCGCGGCCGGAGATCCGCCAGGCGCTCGACCGGGCGCAGCAGTTCCTCGGCCTCACCGCCATGCTCGCGGCGATCCTCGCCGCGGTGGCGATCGGCCTCTCGACGCGCCGCTACAGCGAGCGCCACCTCGACGGCTACGCGGTCATGCGCTGCCTCGGCGCGAGCCAGCGGCAGCTCTTCGCGCTCTTCGCGTGGGAGTTCGTCGCGCTCGCCGCGGCGGCGTGCGCCGCCGGCGTCCTCGCCGGGCTCGCCGCGCAGGAAGTGCTCGCGCGCGTCGCGTCGGAGCTGATCGCGGCGGCCCTCCCGGCGCCCTCGCTCGCTCCGGCGGCGCAGGGCTTCGCGGCCGGGTTCGTGCTCGTGCTCGGCTTCGCGCTCCCGCCGCTCATGCAGCTCAGGAACGTGCCGGCGATCCGCGTGATCCGCCGCGAGGTCGGCCCGCCGCGCCAGGGTGCGGTCGGCGGCTACGCCCTCGGCCTCGCCGCGGCGGCGGCGCTGCTCGTCTGGCAGGCGGGTGACCTGAAGCTCGGCCTCTACGTGATGGGCGGCTTCGCGGCCGCCTTCGTCGCGTTCGCCGGCGCCGCGTTCCTCGCGCTGCGCGCGTTCGCCTCGGCCGCGCCGCTCGCCGGGCCGTCGTGGCGCTACGGGCTCGCGAACCTGCGCCGGCGCAGCCGCGCGAACACGGTGCAGATCCTCGCGCTCGCGCTCGGGCTCACGGCGATCCTGCTCCTCACGTTCACGCGCGCGGACCTGATCGGCGCCTGGCGCGCCAAGACGCCCGCCGACGCGCCGAACCGCTTCGTGCTCAACATCCAGCCCGACCAGCGCGAGGCGGTGCTCGCGTTCTTCGCCGCCAACGGGCTGCCGGTGCCCCACGTCTATCCGATGGTGCGCGGGCGGCTCGTGGCGATCAACGACAAGCCGGTGCGCGTGGACGACTACGAGAGCGAGCGCACGCGGCGGCTGGTCGAGCGCGAGTTCAACCTCTCCTACATGGCGGACCTGCCGGGGCACAACCGCGTCGTCGCCGGCCGCTGGTTCGACGCGAACGACCTCGCGCGCGGCGCGCTCTCGGTCGAGCAGGGCATCGCGCAGACCCTCGGGATCCGGATCGGCGACCGCCTGACCTGGGAGGTCGGCGCCCAGCGTTTCTCGGCGCCGGTCACCGACCTGCGCGGCCTCGACTGGGACTCGATGCGCGTCAACTTCTTCGTGATCGCGACGCCGAAGCTCCTCGAGGGCTTCCCCGCGAGCTTCATCACGAGCTTCAACCTCCCGGAGTCGCGTGCCGCGGCGATGAACCGGCTGGTCGCGGCCTTCCCCAACCTCACGGTGGTGGACATGAGCGCGGTCCTGCGCCAGGCGCTCTCGATCATGGACCAGGTGATCCGGGCGGTGCAGTTCGTGTTCCTGTTCGCGCTCGCCGCGGGCCTGCTCGTGCTCTACGCCGCGCTGCTCGCGACCCAGGACGAGCGCGTGCAGGAGGCCGCCGTGATGCGCGCGCTCGGCGCCTCCCGCGCCCAGGTGGCGGCGGCGAGCCGCGCGGAGTTCCTGTCGCTCGGCTTCCTCGCGGGGCTGCTCGCGGCGGCGGGCGCGGTGGCCATCGGCCACGTGCTCGCCGCCGGGGTGTTCCAGTTCCCGTACCATCCCGACCCGTGGATCTGGCTCGCCGGCCCGGCCCTCGGGCTCGCGGCCGTGGGCCTGAACGCCTGGGCGGGGACGCGCGCCGCGCTCGCCCGGCCGCCGATCGCCGCCCTGCGCGAGGCCTGACCGCGCACGCCGCCGGCGGCGGGGAGGCGCGGCGCGAGGGGGAGGGACGATGCAGAGCGGAACCGACCCGCGGCTCGCGGAGCGGATCGCGGCGGTCGTCGCGCTGGTGAAGGCGCGGATCGCGGACCCGATCGAATCGGCGCGGGTGCTGCGCTTCGTGCGCGAATACTTCGTCGGCGCGGACCCGGACGACCTCGCCGAGCGCCAGAGCGCGGACCTCTACGGCGCCGCGTTGTCGCACTATCGCCTCGCCGCGCAGCGCGCCCCTGGCACCGCCAAGGTGCGCGTGTTCAACCCGCGCGCCGAGGAGCACGGCTGGCAGTCGCGCCACACCGTCGTCGCGATCGCCAACGACGACATGCCCTTCCTCGTCGACTCCACCACGATGGAGATCGCGCGCCACGGCCTCACGCTGCACTTCATCGTCCATCCGATCTTCTCGGTGAACCGCGCCCGCGACGGGCGCCTCACCGACATCGCGCCGCGCGCGGAGCCGCTGCCCGGCGGCCGGCCGGAGTCGTTCATCCTGATGGAGGTGGACCGCATCGCCGGCGCTGCCGGGCTCGAGGCGCTCGCGCGCGACCTCGCGCGCGTGCTCGCCGACGTGCGCACCGTGGTGGCGGACTGGCAGGCGATGCGCGCGAAGGTGGGCGAAGCGCTCGCCGAGGCGGAGCGCCGTGCGCCGCCCCTCCCGGCCGAGGACCTCGCCGAGGGCCGCGCGTTCCTCGCGTGGCTCGCCGACAACCACTTCACCTTCCTCGGCTACCGCTGCCACGACCTGGTGGTGCGCGACGGCGAGGATGCGCTGCGCGTCGTGCCCGGCTCCGGGCTCGGGATCCTGCGCGAGACCGAAGCGGAACGCCTTTCGGCGAGCTTCGCGCTGCTGCCGCCGGAGGTGCGCGCCGCGGCGCGGCGGCGCGAGTTCCTCGTGGTGACGCAGGCGAACTCGCGCTCGACCGTGCACCGGCCCGGCTTCCTCGACTACGTCGGGGTCAAGCGCTTCGACGACCGCGGCGAGGTCGTGGGCGAGCACCGGTTCCTCGGCCTGTACACGTCCTCGGCGTACAACGACCGCCCCGCCGAGATCCCGCTCCTGCGCCGCAAGGTGGCCGCGGTGACCGAGCGCGCCGGCCTCGCGCCGGGCAGCCACGCGGCGAAGGCGCTCGCGCACATCCTCGACACCTATCCGCGCGACGAGCTGTTCCAGATCGGAGAGGACGACCTCTTTCGCATCGCCACCGGGATCCTCGCGCTCGGCGAGCGGCCGCGCTTCCGCCTCTTCGTGCGCCGCGACCCGTTCGAGCGCTTCGTCGCCTGCCTCGCCTACGCGCCGCGCGAGCACTACAACACCGAGCTGCGGCAGCGCTGGCAGGCGATCCTCACCGAGGCGTTCGACGGCGTCTCGTCCGACTTCAGCGTGCTCTTCTCCGAGTCGGTGCTCGCGCGCATCCTCATCACCGTGCGCACCCGCCCCGGGGCGATCCCGGCGGTGGACGTGCGCGAGCTCGAGCGGCGGCTCGCCGCGGCCGGCCGCCGCTGGGAGGACGACCTGCGCGACGCGCTCGTCGAGCGCCTCGGCGAGGCGCGCGGCCACGAGCTCTTCGCCGCGTACCGCGCCGCGTTCCCGGCGGCCTACCGCGAGGACGTCCCGGCGCGCGCGGCGGTCGCCGACATCGAGGCCATGGCCGCGCTCGCGGGCGAGGGCGCGATCGCGCTCAACCTCTACCGGCCGCCGGAGGCCGATCACCGCGTCCTGCGCTTCAAGCTGCTGCGCTCGGGGGGTGCCGTGCCGCTCTCCGACAGCCTGCCGATGCTCGAGCGCATGGGGCTGAAGGTGGTCGAGGAGCGGCCCTATCGGATCGTCCCGGCGCAGGGCGCCGCGGTGTGGATCCACGACTTCGGCCTGGAGGTCGGCGGCGAGGAAGCGGTGGACGCCGATGCGGTCGGCGAGCTGTTCGAGGAAGCGTTCGCGGCGGTGTTCCGCGGCGAGATCGAGAGCGACGACTTCAACCGCCTCGTGCTCGCCGCGCGGCTGCCGGCCCGCGACATCACGGTGCTGCGCGCCTACGCGCGCTACCTGCGCCAGACCGCCTTCCCGCTGTCGCAGTCGTTCGTCGAGGCGACGCTCGCGGCGCACCCCGCGCTCGCGCGGCGCCTCGTCGAGCTCTTCCGGCTGCGCTTCGACCCCGCGCGCGCCGATGGCGCCTGGGAGGCCGAAGCGGGCGCGATCGCGGCGGCGCTCGACGCGGTCGAGAACCTCTCCGAAGACCGGGTGCTGCGGCAGCTCCTCGCCCTGGTCCTCGCCACGACACGCACCAACTTCTTCCGCAGCGGCGCCGAGGGCACGCCGCGCAGCTTCCTCTCGTTCAAGCTCGACCCGGCGCGCATCCCGGGTCTGCCCGAGCCCAGGCCGATGTTCGAGATCTTCGTCTATTCGCCGCGTTTCGAGGGCGTGCACCTGCGCGGCGGCAAGGTGGCGCGCGGTGGCCTGCGCTGGTCGGACCGGCCGGAGGACTTCCGCACCGAGGTGCTCGGGCTCGTCAAGGCGCAGATGGTGAAGAACGCCATCATCGTGCCGGTCGGCTCGAAGGGCGGGTTCGTGGTGAAGCGCGGCAACCCCGCCGACCGCGAGGCGTGGCTCGCCGAGGGCGTCGCGTGCTACCGGGACTACCTGCGCGGCCTCCTCGACCTCACCGACAACCTCGTCGCGGGCAAGGTGGTGCCGCCGCGCGACGTGCGCCGGCACGACGGCGACGATCCCTATCTCGTCGTGGCCGCCGACAAGGGCACGGCGACCTTCTCCGACCACGCCAACGCCGTCGCGAGGGAATACGGGTTCTGGCTCGACGACGCGTTCGCTTCGGGCGGGTCGGCGGGCTACGACCACAAGGCGATGGGCATCACCGCCCGCGGCGCGTGGGAGTCGGTGAAACGGCACTTCCGCGAGATGGGCGTGGACGTGCAGACGACCGACTTCACCGTCGCCGGCATCGGCGACATGTCCGGCGACGTGTTCGGCAACGGCATGCTGCTGTCGCGGCACATCCGCCTCGTCGCGGCGTTCGACCACCGGCACGTCTTCATCGACCCGGACCCGGACGCGGCGGCGAGCTTCGCCGAGCGCGAGCGGCTCTTCCGGCTGCCGCGCTCTTCCTGGGCCGACTACGACCCGGCCCTGATCTCGCGCGGTGGCGGCGTGTGGCCGCGCAGCGCGAAGTCGATCCCGCTCTCGCCCGAGGCGCAGCGCGCGCTCGGCGTCGCGGCGGCGAGCCTGACGCCGGCGGAGCTCGTGAGCGCGATCCTGCGCGCCCCCGTGGACCTCCTCTACAACGGCGGCATCGGCACCTACGTCAAGGCCAGTGCCGAGAGCCACGCGGAGGTCGGCGACCGCGCGAACGACGCGGTGCGCGTGAACGGCCGGGAGCTGCGCTGCAGGGCGGTGGCCGAGGGCGGGAACCTCGGGTTCACCCAGCGCGGCCGGATCGAGTACGCGCGCGAGGGCCGCGGCGGCGAGGGCGGGCGGATCTACACCGACGCCATCGACAACTCGGCCGGCGTGGACACCTCCGACCACGAGGTCAACATCAAGATCCTGCTCGGGCTCGCGGTCGCCGACGGCGAGCTCACCGTGCGGCAGCGCGACGCGCTGCTCGCGCAGATGGCCGACGAGGTCGCCCGCCTGGTGCTGCGCGACAACTACTTCCAGACCCAGTCGCTCTCGATCGCCGGGCGGCTCGAGCGCGAGCTCCTCGAGTCGCAGGCGCGCTTCATCCGCTTCCTCGAGCGGGCCGGCCGTCTGAAGCGCGCGCTCGAGTTCCTGCCCGACGAGGAGGAGATCGCGGCGCGCGCCGCGCGCGGCATCGGCCTCTCGGCCCCGGAGAACGCGGTGCTGCTCGCCTACTCCAAGATGTGGCTCTACGACGAGCTCCTCGCGTCGCCGCTCCCCGACGAGCCCTGGGTCGCGGCCGCGCTCGCGCGCTACTTCCCGGAGGCGCTCCGCGGCCGGTTCGCCGGCTACATGCCGCGCCACCCGCTGCGGCGCGAGATCGTCGCGACGCACGTCGTGAACAGCATGGTGAACCGCGTCGGCGCGACCTTCGTCCACCGGCTGGCGGACTCCACGGGCGCGGCGCCCGCCGACGTGGTGCGGGCCTACCTTCTCGCGCGCGAGGTGTTCGGCGCGGTGTCCGCGTGGGCGCAGATCGAGGCGCTCGACAACCGCGTCGCCGACGAAGTGCAGGCGCGCATGGTGATCCGCCTCGGACGGCTCCTCGTGCGCGCGACGACGTGGTTCCTGCGCTGGCGCGGCCTGGCGGGCGACATGGCGGCGACGATCGCACGCCTCGCGCCGGCGGCGGAGGCGCTCGCCAGGAGCCTGCCCGGGCTCCTCGACGCCGACGCGCGCGAGGAGGTGGCGCGCGTCGCCGAGGGGCTCACCGCGGCCGGCGTCCCCGCGGCCCTCGCCGAGCGGGTCGCGCTCGCCGAGCCGGTGTTCGCGGCGCTCGACATCGCCGAGGTCGCGGCCGAGACCGGGCGTTCGCGCGAAGCGGTGGCCCGCGTGCACTTCGCGCTCGCCGAGCGCTTCGGGTTCGCGTGGCTGCGCGGACGCATCGGCCAGCTCCCGGGCACGGGCCACTGGCAGGCGCTCGCGAAGAGCGCGTTGCGCGACGAGCTCGCGGCGCTCGCCCGCTCGCTCACGGCGGCGGTCGGGGCGGCCGCGCGGGACGACGACGCGCCCGAGGCGCTGATCGCGCGCTGGGCGGCGCGCAACGAAGCGGCGCTCGCACGGGCCGACCGGCTGCTCGCCGAGCTCAGGGCGGCCCCCGCGGCGGACCTCGCCATGCTGTCGGTCGCGATCGCCGAGCTGCGCGGGCTCCTGTCGGCTTGATGGGAAAGCGGCCGCACTCCCCCGGTTTCGGCCCGCGCGTCCGGTGACGGGCGACGCGCCCTGCATGCCGGCGAAACGGGCGCACGCGGCGCCCTCGGGCGTTTTGCATCGGGCCCCCATGGCGTATCCTTCGCGCGTGAACGCAACGCCCTACGAACGCCTCGGCGGGGAGACGAGGCTCCGCGCGCTCGTCGAGCGCTTCTACCGCCTGATGGACGCCGAGCCCGAGTTCCACGGCATCCGCAAGCTGCACCCGGAAGACCTCTCGGGATCGGCGGAGAAGCTCACCCTGTTCCTCTCCGGCTGGCTCGGCGGGCCGCCGCTCTACGTCGAGCGCTACGGCCACCCCTTCCTGCGCGCGCGGCATCTCCCGTTCCCGATCGGCAGCGCGGAGCGCGACCAGTGGCTCGCGTGCATGGCGCGCGCGATGGCCGAGGAGGGCGTGGACGCGGAGCTCGCGCGGTTCCTCGCCGGCGCGTTCTTCCGCACCGCCGACCACATGCGCAACCGCGAGGGCTAGCAGTGATGGCGAGGCGCCGGTTCCGCGACATCTCGCGCCGCGAGTTGCTCGTCGTGGTCGTGCCCGCGGTGCTCGTCGTCGCGGGCGCCTTCTGGGTGGCGGCGCAGTTCATCCGGCCGGCGCCGCCGGACTCGGTCGTGATGAGCACCGGCGCGCCGCACGGCGCCTACGAGATGTACGCGGCGCACTACAAGTCGATCCTGGCGAGGCACGGCGTCACGATCGTCGAGCGCCCGTCGGCCGGTGCCGTGCAGAACCTCGAACGCCTCGCCGACCCGAACGAGCCGGTGGACTTCGCGTTCGTGCAGGGCGGGCTGGGCGTCGGCGCGGAGAAGGACGGCCTCGTCTCGCTCGGCAGCTTCTACTACGAGCCGGTGTGGGTCTTCTACCGCGGCCGGGAGCCGCTCGAGCGGCTCGGCCAGCTGCGCGGGAAGCGCGTGGCGATCGGCGCCGAGGGCAGCGGCACGCGCAAGCTCGCGCTCGACCTCCTCGGCGCGAGCGGCATCGACGCGAAGAACGCGACGCTCTTGCCCGACGGCGGCCTCGCCGCGGTCGCGGCGCTCGGCAAGGGCGAGGCCGACGCCATCTTCCTCGTCGGCCCGGTGAAGTCGGCGGCGATCTGGAGCGCGCTCTTCGCGCCCGGGTTCCGGCTGATGAGCTTCGCCCAGGCCGAGGCCTACGTGCGCCAGTTCCCGTTCCTGTCGAAGCTGCTGCTGCCCGAGGGCGCGATCGACGTCGCGCGCGCCATCCCGCCGGCGGACACGACGCTCGTCGCGCCGATGTCCACCATCGTCGCGCGCGAGGACCTGCACCCGGCGGTGATCGACCTCCTGCTCTCCGCCGCCGCCGAGGTGCACGGCGGGCCGGAGGTGTTCCAGCGCGCGGGCGAGTTCCCGAACCCGAAGCAGGTGGACTTCCCGCTGTCGCGGGAAGCCGAGCGCCATTACAAGTCGGGAACCCGCTTCCTGCACCGTTACCTGCCGTTCTGGCTGGCGACGCTCATCGAGCGCACCTTGGTGCTCGTCGTTCCCATCGTCGCCGTGCTGATCCCGGTGCTGCGCATCGCCCCGGCGGTGTACGGGTGGCGCATGCGCTCGCGCATCTACCGGCACTACGGCGACCTCGGCGCGCTCGAGCGCGACGTGGACGAGGCGCACTCCGGCGCCGAGGCCCCGGAGTGGCTCAAGCGGCTCGACGCGATCGAGGCGGAGGTCGAGCACCTCCGCACGCCGCTCGCGTTCGCGAACCAGCTCTACATCCTGCGCGAGCACATCGGGCTGGTGCGCGCTGCGATCCTCAAGAAGGCCGGCACGCCGCGGCCGGGCTGAGGGGCGCCGCCGTGCGCTCAGTCCGCGCGGAACACGAGGAAGAACTGGTTGGGCAGGAAGTCGTGCGTGCGCGCGAGGCGGTAGCCGGCGCGCTGCATCTCCGCGATCACCTGCTCGGGCGGGATGCGCTCGCGCGCCGGCGGCCCCATCGGCGAGGCCCGGGTGAAGTCGATGATCGCCACCTCGGCCCCCGGCCCGAGATGAGCGCCGAGGCGCCGGAAGTAGCGCTCGCGGTCGCCGATGTGGTGGTAGACGTTCACGAGCAGCGCGCGGTCCACCTTCGCCGGCAGCCGCGGGTCGTCGGGGGTGCCCTGCACCGCGACGAGGTTCGCGAGGCGCTCGCGCCCGGCGCGCTCGGCGAGGTAGCGCACCATGTCGGGCTCGACGTCGACCGCGTAGACGCGGCCCTGCGGCGTCACATGCGCGAGGCGCACCGCGAAGTAGCCGGTGCCCGCGCCGATGTCGGCGACCGCGGCGTCGGGGGCGAGCGCGAGCGCCTGGATCACCTGGTGCGGTTTCTGCCAGGCGTCGCGCGCCGGGTCGTCGAAGTAGCGTGCCCAGGCCTCGGCGCCGCGGAAGGCATGGTCGTGGGTGTGCGGCGTCTGCGCGGGCGCCCCCGCGCTGCCGAGCGCGAGGACGAGCGCCGCGCCCGCCGCGGCGCGGCTCGGCGCGATGCCTCTGCGCCACCTCATCCCTGCATCCTCCCCGGGGGGGCGTCGCCGCGACCGCGCAGCGCGCGCTTGAGCACCTTGCCGTTCGCGTTGCGCGGCAGCGGTTCGTCGAGGAACGTCACGAAGTCCGGCACCTTGTAGTCCGCGAGCCGCCGCGCGCAGTGCGCCCGTAGCTCCTCGGCGCTCGCCGCGCCCGGCGCGCGCAGCACCACGAACGCCTCGACCTTCTCGCCGAGCACCGGATCGGGGCGCGCCACGACGGCGGACTCGGCCACCGCCGGGTGCAGCGAGAGCGCGCTCTCGACCTCGGCGCCGAACACCTTGTAGCCGCCGCGGTTCACCATGTCCTTCTTGCGGTCGAGGATGCGCACGAACCCTTCGGCGTCGATCGTCCCCAGGTCCCCGGACTTCCAATAGCCGCCGGCGAACTCGCGCGCGGTGGCCTGCGCATCGTCCCAATAGCCGGGGACGACCATCGGCCCGGCGATCCAGATCTCGCCTTCCGCGCCCGGCGGGAGCTCGCGCCCCGCGTCGTCCATCACCCGCAGGTCGGCGCAGGGCACGGCGACGCCGACGCTCGCGAGGTGCCCCGCCTGCAGGCCGATCGGCATGATCGTGGCGGGCGAGGTCGTCTCGGTCGCGCCGTAGGCGTTGACGAGCGCGAGCCCCGGGAGCCGCTCCGCGAGGGCGCGGATCGTTCCCTCCGGCATCGGCGCGCCGCCGAACCCGCCGATCCGCCATGCCGAGAGGTCGTGCCGCGCGAACGAGGCGTCGCGCAGGAGCAGGTTGTAGATCGCCGGCACGACGAGCGTGTGGGTCATGCGCTCGGCCGCGGCGAGCGCGAGGAAGTCGGCGGGGCGGAATTCGGCGAGGATGAGCGTGCAGCCGCCGGCGGCGAGCATGGACCAGAGGATCGCGACGAGCCCGGTGACGTGGCTCGCCGGCACCGCGAGGAGCGAGCGGTCGGTCTCGGCAAGGCCCATGCAGACGCGAAAGTGCAGCACCGAGTGCACGACGTTGAAGTGCGTGAGCATCGCCCCCTTCGGGTGCCCGGTGGTGCCGGAGGTGTAGAGGATCACTGCGACGTCTTCCTCGCCGACCTCCGCGGCGGGCAGCGACGGTGCCGGCCGCAGGAGCTCGCCGTAGTCCCGGGCGCCGGCGACTGCGCCGCCGGCGGCGAAGCGCGCCGCGAGCGCCGGCACCTCGCCGGCTTCGGGTACGCGATCGGCGAGCGCGGCGTCGAACACGATCGCCCTGGCTCCGCATTGGCCGAGCAGGTAGGCGAGCTCCGGGCGCTGCTCGCGCACGTTGACCGGCACGACGACCGCGCCGAGACGCAGCGCGCCGAGCATCACCTCGACGAATTCGACGCCGTTCGGAAGGAGCAGGGCGACGCGGTCGCCGCGCCCGATGCCCGCGGCGGCGAGGTTCGCGGCGACCGTGGCGGCGCGCGCGGCGAGCTCGCGGTAGGTGAGCCGGGCCGCGCCCGCGACGAGGGCGTCGCGCTCGGGGAAGCGCGCGACCGAGGCGGCGAACGCCGCGTTGAGGTGCGCGGGCCGCGCGGCGAAGCAGCGCATCACGCGGCCGAAATGGGCCTCGTGTCGCGTCGGCGGCGCGGGGTAGTCGGTCCAGTGCATCGCGGCGATCCCCTGTGCGCCGATTGTAGCCGGGTGGCTCGGCGGGCGAGCCACCCCCTCCGCTATACTCGGCGTGGCTTCTTGCACCGCGCGGCTCCCCGCGCGCCGAACCGCCCGTGCCCGTCGAAACGCTCGCCTATCTCGCCCTGGCGCTCCTCGTCGCCGTGGCCGTCCTGCAGGGCGTCGCGATCGCGCGCAGTGGCTCCGCGCGCCTCGAGGGGCGGCTCGATGCCCTCGCGCGCGACAGCGAGCGCCTGGAGCGGGAGCTGCGCGACGCGATCACCGCAGGGCGGCGCGAGGCGCTCGACGCGGCGCGGCAGGGCCGCGAGGAGCAGACCGCGGCGCTCGCGCATTTCGGGCAGGGCGTGTCGGCGCAGATGAAGGACATGGCGGCGCTGCAGGGCGAACGGATCCAGGCGTTCTCGCAGGAGCTCGCGGCGCGTTTCGTCGAGCACGAGCAGCGCCTCGGCGAGCTCCGCCGCACGGTGGACGAGAAGCTCGCGGCGGCGCAGGCGGACGCGCGCGCGGGCCGCGAGGAGATCGCGGCGACGCTCAAGCGCTTCGGCGACACGCTGCAGGCGAGCCTCGAATCGAACGCGAAGCGCATGGCCGAGATCCGCGAGACGGTGGAGGCGCGCCTGAAGGAGCTCGCCGCCGACAACGCGCAGAAGCTCGAGAAGATGCGCGAGACCGTGGACGAGAAGTTGCACGCGGCGCTCGAGACGCGCCTTGCGGAATCGTTCCGGCAGGTGAGCGAGCGGCTCGAGCTGCTGTACAAGGGCCTCGGCGAGATGCAGACGCTCGCCGCCGGCGTCGGCGACCTGAAACGGGTGCTCACGAACGTGAAGACCCGCGGCGTGCTCGGCGAGGTGCAGCTCGCCGCGCTCCTCGAGCAGTTGCTCACGCCGGATCAGTACGCGCGCAACGTCGCCACGCGGCCGGGCTCGAACGAGCGGGTCGAGTTCGCGATCCGGCTGCCCGGGCGCGACCGTGCCGACAGCGTCGTCTGGCTGCCGATCGACGCGAAGTTCCCCCTCGAAGACTACGAGCGGCTCCTCAAGGCGCAGGAGGCGGCCGATGCCGACGCCGCGGAAGCCGCGGCGAAGGCGCTCGAGTCGCGGATCCGGCTCGAGGCGAAGACCATCGCGGAGAAGTATGTCGAGCCGCCGGCGACCACCGATTTCGCGCTCCTCTACCTGCCGTTCGAGGGGCTCTACGCGGAAGTGCTGCGCCGGGCGGGGCTCTTCGACGGTCTGCAGCGCGAGCACCGGGTGGTCGTCTGCGGGCCGACCACGCTCACGGCGATCCTCAACAGCCTGCAGATGGGGTTCCGCACCCTCGCGATCGAGCAGCGCTCGAGCGAGGTCTGGCAGATCCTCGGCGCGGTGAAGACGGAGTTCGGGAAGTTCGGCGACGTGCTCGCGAAGACGAAGAAGAAGCTCGACGAGGCCGCGCGCTCGATCGGCGAGGCCGAGACGCGCACGCGCGTCCTCGGGCGGAAGCTCAGGGACGTGGAGGCGCTTCCCGCGCCGGCGGCCGGCGCGCTCCTCGAAGAGGTGGTCGAGTCCGAAGTGGGCCTGCCGCCGGGCGAGGCCGGGGCGGCCGAGGACGATTGACGTCCGGCGGTCGGCGCCCGGTCATCCGGAACGCGGCCGCGGGCGTTTTGCCTCTCTCGAACCGCGGCGGTTCGGGTATCCTCGCGCGCTTCGCGCGGGCCCGAGCGCCCGAGCCCCGCACCGCATGAGCACGCCCCGACCCTACGCACCGCCGCCCGCCCTCTTCGCCGCGGCGATCCTCGCGAGCGCGTTCCTGCTCTTCGAGGTGCAGCCGCTCATCGCGCGCATCATCCTGCCGTGGTTCGGCGGCTCCGCGGCGGTGTGGGGCGCGTGCATGGTCTTCTTCCAGGTGGCGCTCGTCGCGGGCTACGCCTACGCGCACCTCGTCGCGTCGCGCCTGCGCCCGCGGCTGCAGGGCGTCGTGCACCTCGCGCTGCTCGCCGCGAGCCTCGCGGCGCTGCCGGTCCTGCCAGCCGACTCGTGGAAGCCGGCGACCGCGGGCGACCCGACGTGGCGCATCCTCGCGCTGCTGGCCGCGGTGGTCGGGCTGCCCTACTTCCTCCTCTCGACGACCGGCCCGCTGGTGCAGGCGTGGTTCGCGCGCGCGCATCCGGGCCGCTCGCCCTACCGGCTCTATGCGCTCTCGAACTTGGGGTCGATGCTCGCGCTCCTTTCCTATCCGCTGGCGGTCGAGCCGTTCCTCGCGACGCGCGCGCAGGCCCATGCGTGGTCGGCCGGCTACGGGCTGGTCGTGGCGCTCGTCGGCGCGCTGGCGGCGGGGCTCCTGCGGCTTCCCGACGCGGCGCCGCGCGTCGCGCCGCTTCCCGGCGCCCGCAGGCCGGGTGCGCGCGACCGGCTCGGCTGGTTCACGCTCGCCGCGGTGCCATCGGTCCTGCTCCTCGCGATCACGCACCACCTCACCCAGAACATCTCGCCGATGCCCTTCCTCTGGGTGGTGCCGCTCGCGCTCTATCTCCTCTCCTTCATCCTCGCCTTCGCCGGCGACCGCTGGTACCGGCGTGCCGTGTTCCTCCCGCTCGCGGCCGCGCTCGCCGCGGGCATGGCCTGGACACTCGCCGACGAGCACAAGAACACCTCGATCTGGATCCTCATCCCGCTCTTCTGCGCCGGCCTCTTCGCCGCGGCGATGGCGTGCCACGGCGAGCTCGCCCGCGCGCGGCCGCAGCCGCGCCATCTCACCGGCTATTACCTCGTGATCTCGCTCGGCGGCGCCGCCGGCGGCGTGTTCGTCGCGCTCCTCGCGCCGAGCCTCTTCCCCGACTACTACGAGCTCCCGCTCGGGCTGGCGGCGCTGGTGGCGATCGTCGCGTGGGTCGTGCGGCGCGAGGCGCGCGCGGCGCTGCCGCGCCGCCGGGCGCTCGCGGCCGCCGCCGCCGCGGGGCTCGCGGCCGCGGGCATCGTGCTCGCGCTCGCCTGGCAGCGCGTCGAGGTCGCGTCCGAGTCGGTGATGATGGCGCGCAACTTCTACGGCACGGTGCGCGTGCTCGACAGCGGCTCGGGCGAGGCTGCGCAGCGCGCGCTGCTGCACGGGACGATCAACCACGGCAAGCAGTTCCTCGCGCCCGGGCGAGTCGCCTGGCCGACGACCTACTACGGCCCCGACTCGGGCGTCGCGCTCGCGATCGCCGCGACGCGCGGCGACGCGCCGCACCGCGTCGGGCTCGTCGGCCTCGGAACCGGCACGCTCACCGCCTACTCGCGTCCCGGGGACCTCTACCGCGCCTACGAGATCAACCCGCTCGTGGCGCGCGTCGCCCGCGAGCAGTTCCGCTTCCTCGCGAACGCGGCCGGCGCCGTCGAGGTGGTGATCGGCGACGCGCGGCTCGCGATGGAAGGCGAGCCCGACCAGCGCTACGACGTCCTCGCGCTCGATGCGTTCTCGAGCGACGCGATCCCCGTGCACCTCCTCACGCGCGAGGCGTTCGCCACCTATCTGCGCCACCTGCGCCCGGGCGGCGTGCTCGCGCTGCACATCTCCAACCGCTACCTCGACCTCGCGCCGCAGGTGCGCAGCCTCGCCGCGCACTTCGGCAAGCACGCGGTCAAGGTCGAGGCCGACGGCGACGACGCCGCCGGCACCTACGAAAACACCTGGGTGCTGGTGGTGGATTCGCCCGAGACGCTCGCCAGGCTCGGGCTCGCCGACGCCGGCGCGCCGCTCGATGGCGGGGCGGCCGTGCGCGTGTGGACCGACGACTATTCGAACCTGCTCGGGCTGGCGCGTTTCCGCTCGCGCGGCTGAGCTTCCGAGGGCGGAAGGCCGAGTAGAGAGGACAGAGGGCCGAGCCGCGGGCCTGCCGGCGCGACGTCCTCTGGCGCGCCGGCGGCGCGGTCGCGTGTGTGCCGCAGGCGGCTCAGAAGGCCGCGAGCGCGAACACCGGCACGCCGAGCGACTCGACGCGGCGGCGTCCCGCCGTCCCGGCGATCTCGGCGAGGAACGCCGCTTCCACCACGTTCGCGCCCAGCTCGCGCAGCAGCGCGATGGCGGCCGCGGTGCTCTCGCCGCTCGCGAGCACGTCGTTCACGACGACGACCGCTTCGCCCGCCGCCACCGCGTCCACCTGCATCTCGATGCGCTCGCCGACGTGCTCGAACTGGTACTCGCGGCTCACGGTCTGCGCGGGGAGCTTGCCGAGCCGGCGCACCGGCACGAAGCCCGCGCCGAGGCGGTCGGCGAGCGCGGCGCCGAACACGAAGCCGCGCCACTCGACCGCGGCCACCTTGTCCAGCGGCCGCCCCCTGAAGCGCGCGGCGAGCGCGTCGATGGTCGCGCGGAAACCGGCGCGGTCCTTGAGCAGCGTCGTGATGTCGTGGTAGGTCACGCCCGGCCGCGGGAAGTCGGGGATCAGGCGGATGAACGGCTTGATGTCCATGGCGTCCTCGGGAGTCGTCGTTCTTCTCGAGGCGCCGTGCCGGCCGGCGCGCTCGCTTTCAGGCGCGATGTTAGCTTGCAACGGTGGGGATGGCTTGACTTCGTTCACGGCGCGCCCCACGCGCCGCCGCTCTCCGGCGCGGCCACGACGCGGCCGAGCTCGGAGAGGTCGTAGCCGCCGAGGCGGCCGGCGAGCGCGCGCGCGCGCTCGGCGCGCAACGCGTCGAGCAGGCGGTGGAAGAGGCTGCGGAAGAACACCGGGCGCGGCACGACGAAGTCGAACGCCTCCCAGCCGAGCGGCAGGAACGCGAGCCCGAGCTCGGCCGCGGCGCTCGCCGGCCCCGGCGCGCAGTCGGCCTCGCCGCGCGCGACGAGCGCGGCGGCCTCGCGCGCCGAGGCCACGACGGCATGTGCCGGGAGCGCCGCGGCCGGGACGCCCGCCTCGCGCAGCGCGCTCTCGAGGTAGTGCTGCGAGCCCGATCCCGGCGGGCGCATCGCCCAGCGGACTTCGCGCGCCGCGAGCGCGCCGAGGGTCTGCGCTCCGGCGACGGCGCGGCCGAGGATCACGCCCTGCGCGCGGTTCGCCATGCGCACGATCGCCCAGCCGCGGCCCGCCGGATGCTCGCGCAGAAGCTGTGCGTGCGCGCCGCGGCTCGCCTCGACCGGACCCCAGTGGATGGCGGCGGCGCTGGCCCGGCGCGCGGCAAGGAGGGCCAGGCCGAGCCGGGTGCCGGTCGGGGAGTACGCGACGAGCGCCTGGCCGCCGAGATCGGCGGCGAGGGTCGCGACGACGGCGGCGAGCAGCGGATCGTCGGCGCCGGCGAGGACCAGGCGGTCGGCGAGCGCGCCGCCATGCGCGCCCTCGAGCAGCCACTCGTCGAGCAGGCGTCGCGGGAAGAGCCACTTGCCGGTCGCCCTGGTCGCCGGGACCTCTCCGGACGCGGCGAGCTCGTAGAGCTTCTTCTCGTTGAGCTGGAGATAGGCGGCGGCCTGCTTCGCCGTGAGGTATTCGGGCGCTTCGCCCGCCGGCCGCTCAGCCACGGCCGGCGGCGATGGAAGAGGGGGACGCGAGGGGATTCGCGTGCATCGCTTCGTGCCTTCGTGGCGAGCCCTAGACCAATCCCTCGAACGGCTGCACCGTGACGAGCTCGCCGGCGGCCACGTCGCCGCGCTCGTGCTCGAGCACGATGAAGCAGTTCGCCTCCGACATCGAGCGCAGCACGCCCGAGCCCTGGTTGCCGGTGAGCCGCACGCGCCATGCGCCACTCGCGTCGCGCGCGAGGACGCCGCGCTGGAACTCGGTGCGCCCGGGTCTTTTGCGCAGCGGCGCCTCGCACGGCACGCGGAAGGCCGGAAGGGCGAGATCGTCCGTGCGGCCCGAGAGCGCGAGCAGCGCCTCGCGCACGAAGCCGTAGAAGGTGACCATCACCGCGACCGGGTTGCCCGGCAGCCCGAAGAAGGTCGCGTTGCCGATGCGGCCGAAGGCCATCGGCCGTCCCGGGCGCATCGCGATCTTCCAGAAGACGACCTCGCCGAGCCGCGCGAGGATCTCGCGCGTGAAGTCGGCCTCGCCCACCGACACGCCGCCGCTCGTGATGACGGCGTCGGCGTTCGCCGCCGCGGTCGCGAGGGCCGCTTCGAGGGCGCCGGGTTCGTCGCGCACGACGCCCATGTCGAGCAGCTCGGCGCCGAGGCGCGCGAGCATGCCGTGCAGCGTGTAGCGGTTGGAGTCGTACACCTCGCCCGGCGCGAGCGGCTGCCCGACCGACGCGAGCTCGTCGCCGGTCGAGAAGAACGCGACGCGCAGCCGGCGGCGCACGCTCACCTCGCCGAGCCCGAGCGAGGCGAGGAGCCCGAGCTCGGCGGGACGCACCGGCTGTCCGGCGCGCAGCACGACACGGCCGAGGGCGAGGTCCTCGCCGGCGAGGCGCCGGTTCTGACCCTGCTTCTGGCCGGGCGGGACGAGCACCGCGTCGCCTTCGACGCGCGCGTCCTCCTGGATGACCACGGTGTCCGCGCCTTCGGGCATCACGGCGCCGGTCATCACGCGCACGCACTGCCCGGGGCCGAGCGCGCCCGTGAAGCCGCGGCCGGCGAAGGCGCTGCCGGCGATGGCGAGCCGCGTCGTCCCCCGCGGGTCGAGGTCGGCGAAGCGCACCGCCCAGCCGTCCATCGCCGAGTTGTCGTGGGCGGGGACGTTCACGGTCGAGACGACGTCCTCGCCGAGCACGCGGCCGAGCGCGTCGCGCACGGCGACGCGCTCGTTCGCCGTGACCGGCGCGAGGAACGATCGGATCACGCCGCGCGCGCGCTCGACCGGCAGCGCGTTCGGGTCGTAGCCGTCCATGCAGCTGGCGATTCTCTCGAGGGCGTTCATGCCGGGCGGATCGTGCAGGGTTCGCGGATCGCCGCCGATTTTATACGCAGGGGCCGCCGGCGCCGCCCGCGCATCCCGGCTCCCGTCGTGGCGCGCCGGGCGCGCGCCCGCGCGCGCTCACGCTCTGCCGCTCTCGAAGGCGGCGAGCTCGTCGCGGGTGTTGATGTTGGAGAAGGCGTCCGGCTGGTCGTCGAAGGGCACTTCGACCGCCTTGAGCGTCGCATACCACGCGTCGATCTTGCGTCCGCCGCCCGCGAGGAAGTGCGTGAGGTGCCCGAGCACCGAGGCGCGCACCAGCGCGAAGACCGGGTGCGGCTGGTCGCCGGTCTTCGCCACGGCGACGTCGGCGTGGTTCGCGCGCAGCGCCTCGAGCAGGCGCTGCACGAGGTCGAGCGGCAGGAACGGGGAGTCGCACGGCACCGTCGCGACGAACGGATGCGCGGCGGCCCTGAGGCCGGCGTGCAACCCGGCGAGCGGCCCGGCGAACCCGCCGATCTCGTCGCCCACGACGCGGTGGCCGAACGCCTCGTATTCGGCGCGGTTCTGGTTCGCGTTGACGAGCACCTCGTCCACCTGCGGCGCGAAGCGCTCGAGCACCCACGCGATCATCGGCCGGCCGCGCAGCGGCGCGAGGCCCTTGTCCACGCCGCCCATGCGCCGGCCCTGGCCGCCGGCGAGGACGAGGCCGGTGATGCGGGCGGGATCGCGGAGGTCCATTTCAGAGGACAGAGGACAGAGGACAGATGACGGACAAGCACGAACGGCGCCGCCGCCGCGAGGCCCCGGGCGGTCGGTCGCCGGCGGCCGGTCCCCGGTTCACGCGAGCATCGTCGGCATCGCGGTCTTCACGAAGCGGTGCCGGCCGGTGAAGAGCAGATAGTGCTTGCCGACGGCGCGGCCGATCATCGTGATACCGATCCGCTCCGCGATGCGCCAGCCCATCTGCGTGAGGCCCGAGCGCGAGACGAGGAACGGGATCGCCATCTGCGCGCACTTGATCACCATCTCCGAGGTGAGCCGGCCGGTCGTGTAGAAGATCTTGTCCGAGCCGTCGATGTCCTCGAGCCACATCTGGCCGGCGATCGCGTCGACCGCGTTGTGCCGCCCCACGTCCTCGACGAACGTCAGGATGCGGCTCGCGCCCGGCTCGTTCGTGGCGAGCGCGCAACCGTGCACCGCGCCGGCGGCCTTGTAGATCGTCTCGTGGTGGCGGATCGCGTCGAGCAGGGCGTAGAGCGTTTCCTCGGCGAGGCGCACGTCGTCGCGCAGGCGGATCGACTCGATCTCGTCCATCAGGTCGCCGAACACCGTGCCCTGGCCGCAGCCGGTGGTGACGGTGCGCTTCCCCATCCTCCTGCCGAGGCCCTTGATGCCCTTGCGCGTGGTCACGGCGACCGAGTCGGTCTCCCAGTCCACCTGCACCGCGGCGATCTCGTCGAGCGAGCGCACCAGGCGCTGGTTGCGCAGGTAGCCGATGGCGAGCGCCTCGGGCGCCTGGCCGAGGGTCATCAGCGTCACCACCTCGCGCTTGTCCACGTACAGCGTGAGCGGATGCTCGCCGGCGATGGGCGTCGGGACGCACTCGCCGCGCTCGTTGATGGCCTCGACGTCGAAAGTCGCCGGCCGGCCGGCGTGGGTGAGGAGCGGTCTGGGCATCGGGGATCGGCGCAGACGGCCGTTGGACCGCAGGGCGCGTCCGCCGGTCCTCCGGCGTGCGCCGCCGCGCTTCTGTCCTCTGTCCTCTGTCCTCCGTCTTCTGTCCTCTGATCAGCCGCCGATATACGACATCTCGACCTTGCGCTGCCGCGCGGTCTCGGCGGTGCGGATCTCGGAGTAGCGGTCGGCGCGCACGCTCCAGATCCGCGCGATCGCCTCGCTGATCTCCGCGTCGCCGGCGCCGCCGCGCACGAGCGCGCGCAGGTCGTAGCCCGAGTCGGCGAAGAGGCAGGTGTAGAGACGGCCCTCCGTGGAGATGCGCGCGCGGTTGCAGCCGCGGCAAAACGCCCGGGTCACCGACGAGATCACGCCGATCTCGCCGGAGCCATCCGCATAGCGCCAGCGCTCCGCCACCTCGCCGACGTGGCTCGGCTCGGCAGGCACCAGCGGCGCTTCGGCGGCGATCGTGCGCAGGATCTCCGCCGAGGGCACGACGTCATCCATGCGCCAGCCGTTCGACGAGCCGACGTCCATGAACTCGATGAAGCGCACGATGTGCCCGGTGCCGCGGAAGTGGCGCGCCATCGGCAGCACCGCGTGCTCGTTCACGCCGCGCTTCACGACCATGTTGATCTTGACCGGCGCGAGGCCGGCCTCCGCCGCGGCGGCGATGCCCTCGAGGACCTTCGCGACCGGGAAGTCCACGTCGTTCATGGCCTTGAACGTGGGATCATCGAGCGCGTCGAGGCTCACGGTCACACGGTTGAGCCCCGCGTCGGCGAGCGCGCGCGCCTTGCGCGCGAGCAGCGAGCCGTTCGTCGTGAGCGTGAGATCGAGGCCGCCGAGGCCGGCGAGCATCTCGACGAGCCGCTCGAGGTTGCGGCGCAGGAGCGGCTCGCCGCCGGTGAGCCGCACCTTCTCGATGCCGTGCCCCTTGAAGACGCGCGCGAGCCGCACGATCTCCTCGAACGTGAGCACCTCGCCGCGCGGCAGGAAAGGGTAGTCGGGCCCGAAGACGTCCTTCGGCATGCAGTAGGTACAGCGGAAGTTGCACCGGTCGGTCACCGAGATGCGCAGGTCGCGCAAGCCCCGCCCGAGGGCGTCGCGCAGCGGCCCGGCGGGCCGCGGCCGCGCGGCGGGGATCGGCCGGGCGCTGCGTCCGTCGACGATCGGGATGATTCGGTCGGTCATGGCACTTGATCGGCGCCCGCCCGGCGGGCAACATCGCGGGTTCGGACGGTCATGGTAGCAAGAGAATTTCCGCAGGGACAACGCGGGATCGGAGCGCGGCGGTGAGCGCCGCGCGCCTGCCGGTCGCCGTGGTCATGGAGCGGCGCGTGCTCGCCAACCGCTGGCAGAGCGAGGCGTGGCGCGTCGCGGACGTCGTCCCCTGGGACGGCGCGCCGGGCGAGCCGCGCCTGCTGCGCGACGACGGCGCCAGCGCTCAATGGCTCTGGCCGGGGTTCGCCATCGAGCTCTATCGCGACGAGGCGGAGGGCTATTACCTGAACCTCTCCTCGGGCAGCCCGGTGGTCTTCGTGATGTGGCGGCTCGAGGAGGGGCAGGGCGTGCCCAAGATCGTCACCGCGTCCTACCACGAAGCGGGGCGCATGCTGGACGGCGGCGAGCAGGTGGACAACGTGCCGATGCCGCGCGAGGCCGCCGCGTGGCTCGCCGAGTTCACCGACGCGCACCTGAAGCCGGAGCCGAAGAAGCGCGCGCGGCCACCGTCGTTCAAGGGCGCGCGACGCGAGGGCGAAGGATGAGCGACGAGGCGGGAGACGACGCGTTCCTCGCGCGCTGGTCGCGGCGCAAGGCCGCGGCGCGGCAGGGCGAGCCGCTGCCCGAGCCCGCGGCGCCGGGGCCCGCGCCGGCGGCTACGCCCGGCGC
>JAOAEA010000241.1 GCA_026417035.1 Burkholderiales bacterium | reverse complement strand
GTGCAAGGCAGCATCGACCATCGCCAGCGCATCGGGCGGAAACAGGCGGGCGATGGCCGGCACGATGCGCGCCAGGCCGGCGTCACGCGCCGAGAAATCGCGGTCGCCGTACAAATCGGTGACAAAAAAGTCGACCGCGCCGCAAAAGCGCGGGTCGGCGCGCAGGTCGTCGTAGGTGTTCGACAGGCGCTCGGCCTGATAGCGCTTGAGCCGCCCGAGCACCGCACCGAACAGCGGTTCGCGCGCGGCGCGCGCCCGCACCTCGGCCACCCGCTCGAGGTGGGCGTGAATGCGGATCTGCATCGCGGCGCTGCTCATCGCCCGCGATTATCCCGGGGTCGGCCGCCCGGTTACGGCCTCCCCCGGGGGCCACGCGCGCGGCCGGCGCCCGGCTGCACTAGACTGGTCGGCTCGATGAATGCCTGGCTTCAACGGATCACCGTACTGGCGCAAACTCTGGCCGCGCTGGCGTTGGCATATGTCGCGGCACGCGCGCTGGGCCTGTC
>JAOAEA010000240.1 GCA_026417035.1 Burkholderiales bacterium | reverse complement strand
GTTGATGGTTGGCTTGACGCGGAACTGATGCAGCGGGCCAACGGTCGGCGGGCGATATGGCCATCGAGCCTCCCGGGACCGTGTTATTGATTTATTCGATGATAAACCATCATATAACCATATACCAAAGTATTCAAGCTGCTTCGGTTTGCCCCGCCCGCTCGTCGGGGCGGTCAGGCGCTGCCGCGCGGCAGCGGCTTTACTGAGCCAGCTTTCGCGCCTGCGCCTGGGCCGCGTCGTCGAGCGCAAAGCGCGCGCCATGGCGCTCGGCCAATGCGCCGGCGCGTGCGATGAAGCGCTCGACGCCGACGTGGCGCACGAACTGCGCGGCCCCACCCGTCCAGGCCGGAAAGCCGATGCCGAAGATCGAGCCGATATTGGCCTCGTGCCGGCTCTTCAGCACGCCTTCGGCCAGACAGCGCAGCGTTTCGATCGCCTGGCGGTACAGCAGCCGGTCCTTGAGTTCCTGCATGTCCCAGCCGGCACCGGAGCGCTCGAAGTGGGCC
>JAOAEA010000239.1 GCA_026417035.1 Burkholderiales bacterium | reverse complement strand
GGGCATGACCGTGGGGATCGAAAACGTGGCAGCGTTGGGGCGGTACGCCGAGGTGGGCGATGTCGCCGATGCCCAACGGGGGGTCCGGCGATGCGCGCACCACCACGGGTGCTGAAGCGCCGGGAAGGTCCACATACAAGTAGGTGACGTCGCCGAGATGCTCGGCGGCTTGCACGATGCCGGGCAGTTGGTTGCTCGTGTCGAGGCCATCGGTGGCGAGGTGTTCGGGACGCACGCCCACGGTCACCGGTGTACCGGCGGCCACACCGGTGGCATCGACGGCCGCGCGGATGGTGCGTCCATCGCCCAGCCGCAACAGCGCTTCGGTGGCCGCGGCCGACTCCAGGGTGGCGGAAATGAAGTTCATCTTGGGCGAGCCGATGAAGCCGGCCACGAAGAGGTTGGCTGGCCGGTGGTACAGCTCCATCGGTGTGCCGACCTGTTCGATGCGTCCGGCATGGAACACCACGATGCGATGAGCGAGGGTCATGGCCTCGACCTGGTCG
>JAOAEA010000238.1 GCA_026417035.1 Burkholderiales bacterium | reverse complement strand
GCTTTGCACGCAGGAGGTCATCGGTTCGATCCCGTTCACCTCCACCAGACTGAGGACAGAAGACTGAAGACAGAAGACGGGGTGCAGAAGACGGAAGACAGAGGAGTGTTTGGCCGGAGAATGTGAAAGACCGAAGCGCGGCAGACATCGGAGAGAAGTCTGCGGGCGAAGGATGACAGTCCTCGGGGGTCTGTGCTCAGTCCTCTGTCTTCTGTCCTCTGACAGGCAAGGCTGGTTCTTTAACAATTTGGAAGAAGCGCGAGCGTTTGGGCGTTAAGCTCAGACGCGAGGGTTTGATTGCATCGGGCTGCACTAGAAGTCGGGTGTAGCCGATGGACCTGGTAGCGAGGCGTTGGTGGCTTGAGTGTCACGCGGTGGCGACTGTGTAGAGGTGCGCGCGGCGTGAGGCTTAAGCGAGCTGATGTCTGATGCTATAGGGTCAAGCGACGAAGTGCATGTGGTGGATGCCTTGGCGATCACAGGCGAAGAAGGACGTGGCAGCCTGCGAAA
>JAOAEA010000237.1 GCA_026417035.1 Burkholderiales bacterium | reverse complement strand
GGCTGGGCAGCGAGCCGTACAGCGTTGGCGACCGCGCGTTCCAGGTGCGCGGCTCCATCGGCCTGATCGAAGTCACCCCCGGCAGCACCGTCAAGGACGTGCTGGCCACGGCCGACCGCGCCTGCCGCGAGGCCAAGCGCAACCCTGCAGCCGGGCTCGTGGTCTATGAGCACGGCGCGCGCGTGTTTCAGGAACACGAAGCGGAGATGCAGCTCGTGCAGCGCCTGGCCGATGGCCACGAGATCGAAGGGCTGTTCCTGGAAATGCAGCCGGTGGTGTCGCTGCGCCACCCGCACCAATCGCTCAACTTCGAAGTGCTGCTGCGCATGGCGGACGAGCATGGCAGCCGCGTGCCGACCGAGCGCATCATCCGCGCCGCCGAACACGCCGGCCGCATGAGCACCATCGACCGCTGGGTGCTGTCCAGCACCCTGCGCTGGCTGGACGAACACCGCGACGAGCTGCCCGCCAGCCAGTTTGTGTGCGTCAACTTCAGCGGCGCCTCGCTCAACGA
>JAOAEA010000236.1 GCA_026417035.1 Burkholderiales bacterium | reverse complement strand
GCTGCTGGTCAGCCACGACCGCGCTTTGCTGGGCGCGGTGTGCGATCAATTCTGGTGGGTTGACGAGGGGCGGTTGCAGCCATTCGACGGCGACCTGGGCGACTATCAGCGCCACTTGCTCGAGCGGGCGCGCCGCCGCCGAGAATCCTGGGCGATGCGGCAACGGCCCAACACGATGCCGACGGCGGTTGCCCGCTCGCCACAGCAGCGTCGCCGCGAGCAAGCCCAGCGACGACAGCAGTTGGCCGCGCGCCTGCGGCCCTACCAGCTGGAGCAACAGGCGCTCGAACAGCGCCTGGCCCAGCTGCACGAGGAACTGGCGGCGCTGCAAGCCACCTGGACCGACGCCCGCGCGCCGGCGGCCCTCGCCGAGGCTGGTCGCCGGCTCAAAGCGCTGCAGGCCGAGCTGGATCAAGTCGAGGCGCGCTGGCTGGAAGTCGCGCAGCAGTTGGAGGCGCTGCAGCAAGCCACCCACACCGCCCCGTGAGAAGGCCCGCATCCCCTTGAGCAACGC
>JAOAEA010000235.1 GCA_026417035.1 Burkholderiales bacterium | reverse complement strand
GGCGGAAACGGCACCACGATGCGGACCGCCTTGGTCGGATAGGTCTGCGCGGCGGCGGGGGCCAGCGTGGCGGCGCAGGCCGCGAACAGCCAGGCGAGGCAGCGCTTCATCGGCTCTCCTTTGCGTGCTGAAAACGCGCGCGAGTGTGCCGCCGCCGGCGCACGCCGTCTATAGTGGGCGCGGCGGAGGCCGCATGACACGTTACGTTCTGGCGCTCGATCAAGGCACCACGAGTTCACGCGCCATCCTGTTCGATCGCGCCGGGCAGCCGGTGGCGGTCGCGCAGCAGGAGTTCCGGCAGATCTTTCCGCAGCCGGGCTGGGTCGAGCACGATCCGGAAGAAATCTGGCGCACGCAGCTTGCGTGCGCGCAGCAGGCGCTGCGGCAGGCGCAGGTCACCGCGGCCGAGGTGGCCGCCATCGGCATCGCCAACCAGCGCGAGACCACGATTCTCTGGGACCGCCGCAGCGGGGCGCCGGTCGCCAACGCCATCGTCTGGCAGGACCGTCGCACCG
>JAOAEA010000234.1 GCA_026417035.1 Burkholderiales bacterium | reverse complement strand
GCCTGGATGGCTGAATCGTGAACAACCCGGCGAGCTGGACTGTCCAAACAACGGACAAATGTACAAACCATCGACAACGGGAAAACCCGCTTCGGGCTTGCACGGATCAGATGCGCTGAACGCTACGAAAAAGCAAGCGCCTTTCCCATGATTCGCTGGGGTGACGGGCCGATTGTGCTTTGAATCAAGCCCAGGGCATCAGCAACACCAGCTTCAGCAAGCGTTCGAACTCGGGGGCGAAGCGGTCGATGATCTTCTGCGGGTCGGGGCACAGCGCGGCATCGGTGATCAGGCCGAACTGCACGCCGCCGCCGTAGCTCAGGATGCTGACGCCCATGCCGATGTCGCCCGACTGCGGTACCCAGAACATCGTCTGCTCGAGCGTCGAGCCGCAGAACTTCAGCTTCTCGGCCGGCCCCGGCACATTGGTCATCACGGCCGTGGCCTTCTTGCTGAACAGGCCGAGCAGGGCGTCCTGCCCGGGTTTGATCAGCAGCCCGGCCACCGCCAGCACGC
>JAOAEA010000233.1 GCA_026417035.1 Burkholderiales bacterium | reverse complement strand
ACTGCACCTCTGCCTCGCCCTCCCCGCCTAGCGGTGAGGGCCGCGCGTGCAATCCCGTCGCGTGGAAAAGCGCGTTGTTTTCCGCTCGGCGTGGCTGCCGTTCGCGCTGGTCGCGCCGCAGCTCGCGATCACCATCGTCTTCTTCTTCTGGCCCGCCTCGCAGGCGATCTGGTACTCGTTCCAGTTGCAGGATGCCTTCGGCCTGAAGACGCAGTTCGTCGGCCTGCAGAATTTCTACACGCTGTTGCGCGATCCGCATTACCTCGCCTCGTTTCGCGTCACCGCGGTCTTCAGTTTCGCGGTGGCCGCCATCGGCATCGCACTGTCGCTGCTGCTGGCGGTATTCGCCGACCGGGTCGTGCGCGGCGCGGTTGCCTATAAGACGCTGCTCATTTGGCCGTACGCGGTGGCCGCGGCCGTGGCCGGCGTGCTGTATGCGTTCCTGTTCGCGCCGTCGATCGGCATCGTCACGTTCTGGCTCAAGGGGCTCGGCCTGCACTGGAACTGGGTGATCGAC
>JAOAEA010000232.1 GCA_026417035.1 Burkholderiales bacterium | reverse complement strand
CATGATCGTCGCGCTCACCAACAGCGACGAAGTGAACATGGTCGCCTGCCAGGTGGCCTGGACGCTGTTCCGCACGCGCACCAAGATCGCCCGCATCCGCTCGCTGGCCTACACCGGCCACGAGGGGCTGTTCTTCGACACCGACAGGCCGCCGCCCGACGGCGCGGGCTTCCCGGTGGACGTGTACATCAGCCCCGAGGAACTGGTCACCCAGTACGTCGAGCGCCTGATCCGCTATTCGGGCGCGCTGCAGGTGCTCGAGTTCGCCGACGGCCGCGTGCGGCTGGTGGGCGTCAAGGCCGTCAAGGGCGGCCCGCTCGTGGGCCAGCAGCTGCGCAGCATCCGCGAGCACCTGCCGAACGTGGACGCGCGCGTGGTCGCGATCTACCGCGAGGGCGGCAGCATCCCGCCCGAGGGCGACACCATCATCCTCCACGGCGACGAGGTGTTCTTCCTCGCCGCGACCGAGGACATGCGCAAGGTGATGATCGAGCTGCGCCGCGTCGAGGACTCGGTGA
>JAOAEA010000023.1 GCA_026417035.1 Burkholderiales bacterium | reverse complement strand
CTATCCCGCCCATGACGATGCGCTCGCTGGCCGACACCGCGCCGCCCCGCCCCAGCGCGGCCGCCTTGACTATCATCGGCGCCGCCAGCACAGCCCCGGCTCCCGCGGCGGCCCGCAGAAGGGGCGCGGCGCGACCTCCAACCTCGCGGGCCGCTTCGAGTCGCTCGCGCGCGATCCCTTCGACGACGGCTGGCCGCGCGACGCGGACGCGCCGCCGCCCCCGCGCACCGAGGTCGTCCGCGAGACCGCCAGGACGATCATCGCGCGCAACGACTCCCCCGACATCCCGTTCGACCAGTCGATCAACCCCTATCGCGGGTGCGAGCATGGATGCCCGTATTGCTACGCCCGCCCGTCGCACGCCTACCTCGGCCTCTCGCCGGGGCTCGACTTCGAGACGCGGATCTTCGCGAAGGTGAATGCGGCGGAGCTCCTAGTGAAAGAGCTCGCCGCGCCCGGCTACACCGCGAGCCCGATCGCGCTCGGCTCGAACACCGACCCCTATCAGCCGGCCGAGCGCGAGCTCGGCATCACCCGCTCGATCCTCGCGGTGCTCGCCGCGTGCGACCACCCGGCGACCATCGTCACGAAGAGTGCGCTCGTCGAGCGCGACATCGACCTGCTCGCACCGATGGCGGCGAAGCGCCTCGTGCGCGCCTACGTCTCGGTCACCAACCTCGATGCGGACCTCGCGCGCACGCTCGAGCCCCGCGCGGCCGCGCCCTGGCGGCGGCTCGAAACGATCCGCCGGCTGGCCGACGCCGGGATCCCGGTCGGGGTGCTGGTCGCGCCGGTGATTCCGTTCCTCACCGACCGCTTCCTCGAGGAGATCCTCGAGCGGGCCGCCGCGGCCGGCGCCGCTTCGGCGGGCTACATCCTCCTGCGCCTGCCCCACGAGGTCGCGCCGGTCATGAAGGCATGGCTCGCGGCGCACCATCCGCTGAAGGCGGAGCACGTGATGAGCCTCGTGCGCCAGATGCGCGGCGGCAGGGACTACGAATCGGCGTTCGGCGTCCGTCAGACGGGAAGGGGCCAGTACGCCGAGCTCATCGCCCGGCGCTTCGCGGTGGCGGCGCGGCGGCTCGGCCTCGACGGCGAGCGCGCGCCGCTCGACACGAGCCGCTTCCGGCCGCCGAAGGCCGGCCCGCAGCTCGATCTCTTCTGAAGCGCTCAACCCCGGGGGATGGGGACGGCGCGGGCGGGAGGTGGAGGGTCGCATCCGCTTTCGCTGCCGTGCTCGGCGGGCCGCATGCGCCGGGTGCGGGTAGACTCCGCAGCCTCCCTGTCCTCCGCGTCCTTTGCGCCGCAGGTCCGAAATGAAGATCCGCGAAGTCGCCTCCGGCCTCGCCTTCCCCGAAGGTCCCGTCGCGCTCGACGACGGCTCGATCCTCCTCGTGGAGATCGCGCGCGGCACGCTCACGCGCGTCGCGCCCGACGGCCGTGTCTCGGTGGTCGCCGAGCTTGGCGGCGGCCCGAACGGCGCGGCGATCGGGCCCGACGGCGCCTGTTACGTGTGCAACAACGGCGGGTTCCGCTGGCACCGCGACCCGGTGCACGGCCTGCGCCCGGTCGGCCAGCCCGACGACTACTCGGGCGGCCGCATCGAGCGCGTCGACCTCGCCACCGGGAGGTTCGAGCGCCTCTACGACGCGGTGGACGGCCATCCGCTGCGCGGCCCGAACGACCTCGTCTTCGACGCGGCGGGCGGGATGTGGTTCTCCGACCTCGGCAAGGTGCGGCCGCGCGACCGCGACCAGGGCGGGGTCTATTACGCCAGGGCCGACGGCAGCCGGATCCGCGAGGCCGCCTATCCGGTGCTGATGGCGAACGGCGTCGGCCTCTCGCCCGACGGGGCGACGCTCTATGTCGCCGAAACCGAGAGCGCACGGCTCTGGGCCTTCGACGTGACCGCGCCCGGCGAGCTCGCCAAACGGCCGTTCCCCTCGCCGCACGGCGGGCGCCTCGTGCACGGCGCGGGCGGCTACCGGCGCTTCGACTCGCTCGCGGTCGATGCGCTCGGCAACGTCTGTGTCGCGACGCTCATCGAAGGCGGCATCACGGTGGTGAGCCCCGACGGGCGCTACGTCACGCACGTGCCGATGCCGGACCTCTACACCACCAACCTCTGCTTCGGCGGGCCGGACCTGCGCACCGCCTACGTCACGCTCTCGGGGACGGGGAAGCTCGTCGCCGTGGACTGGCCGGTGCCGGGGCTCGCGCTCAACTTCGCGCGCTGAGGCTGCGCGGTCAGTCCCGCAGCGTCGCGACGAGCCGCTGCGGGACGAGGAGGAGATCGAGCGCGGCGCGGATGTCGGGGGCCACGACGTCGGCGCTGGCCAGCGTCTCGCCGCTCGCGCCTTCGGCCTGCAGCACCGCGATGCCGAGCGCCGCCGCCGCGAGCATGGCGCGGTCGTTGCGGCCGTTGCCGACGCAGGCGCACCGCGCGGCGCCCAGGCGCTCGACGAACGCGCGCTTCGCCTCCGCCTGCCCCGCCGGCGCGAGGACGACGACTTCGCACGGCAGGGCGGCGAGCTCGGCGCGCGCCGAGCCGAACGTATCCGCGGTCACGACGTGCACGGCCACGTCGCGCGCGAGCCGCCCGATCCTTTCGGCGACGCCCGGAAGGAGCGTCCCGTCCACCGCGAGCGTCCCGTTGTAGTCGAGCACGACGTGCTCGATCGCGAGCGCGCCGAACCCCGGGACCGCGATGCGGATCACCCGCGCCCTCGCCGCGCCCGCGCGCTCACCGCACCACGAGCACCGGGCACGACGCGTAGCTGATCACGCGATGCGTCACCGAACCGAGGCGCCAGCGGTCGAACATGCCGCGCCCCCGGTGGCCGAGCACGACGAGCTCGGCGCCCTCGGCCTCGGCGTGGTCGAGGATCTGCTGCGCGGCATGGCCGACCACCATCGCGAAGCGCGCCCGCACGCCGCGCTCGGCGGCGCGGCTGCGCAGCCGGTCGAGCAGCGCCTGGTGGTAGCTGCGCGAGTGCTCGATCACCGCTTCGGTCTCCACGTCCTCGCCGAACTCCGGCGGCTGCGCCACGGTGAGCACGCTGAGCGCCGCGCCGTAGCGGCCGGCGAGGTCCGCGGCGAAGTCGAACGCCTTGTCGGCGCTCGGCGAGCCGTCGTAGGCCACGAGGATCCTGCTGACCATGGTCGCCCTCCTCATTTCGTCCGGGCCGGGCCCGGCAGCGGCGCCGGCTCGGTTCCGGCGGGGTGCTCCCCGGCCTTGCGCAGCTGATGGCGCGGGAAGAAGAACGCGTTGGCGACGAGCGTCGGCACGACCGCGCTCGCGATCACCGCGGCGACCAGCACCGAGTACTGCGCCTGGTCGATCACCTCGTGCGACAGGCCGAAGAGCGCCGAGATCGTGCCGAAGGTGAGCCCGGTGGACATGAGGAGCGTCGTGTACATCGCCTCGCCGCGCGGCGCGCCGAACCGGCGCGTGACCGGCCAGACGCCGACGAACTTCGCGGCGACCTTCGTCACGAGCAGCAGGAGGAACGCGCCGGGCGCCGCTACGAGCGCCGGCACCGAGACGAAGGAGCCGGCGCGGATGAAGTAGAACGGCGTGAGCAGCCCGAAGGTGAGGGTGCGCAGCCGCCGCACCAGCGCGTGGTCCTTGCCCACCGTGCCCGCCAGCACCATGCCGATCAGGTAGGCGGGCAGCACCGCCTCGCTCTCGGCCCAGGTGGCGAGCGCGCCGAGCGCGAAGAGGAAGAAGAGCAGGAACTTCGCCTCGAGCTCCGAGGGCCGGTTGCCGTAGCGGCGGAAGAACCTCGGCGTGAGCCACGGCAGCACGAAGAAGGCCGCCGCGCCCACGCCGACGAAGACGAGCGTCTTCCAGGTGAAGGGCGCGAAGATCAGGCCGAGCGCCACGACCGTGCCGAGGTCGGTCACGAAGCAGGCGGCGAGCACCGTCTTGCCGTAGTCGGTCACGTTGAAGCCGAACTCGAGCATGATGGCGTACACGACCGCGACCGAGGTCGTGGACATCGCCACGCCCGCGAGCCAGCTCGCCTGCGCGTCCCATCCGAGCAGCCAGTGCGCCGCCGCCGCGCAGCCGAGGAACGGCGCGAGGAAGCTCGCGAGCCCGACCGCGCCGGCCTCGCGCCACTTCACGCGGAACACCTTCGGGTCGAGCTCGGCGCCGGCGAGGAAGGTGAGCACGATCGCGCCGGTGCCCGAGAGGAATTTCACCCACGACGCGTCGGCGCCGAGCGCGGCGGTGCCGACGATCGCGCCCACGACGAGCTGGGCGATGATGCCGACGACGATCTCGGAGAGCGCGGTCGCGACCCGCAACCAGATCGAGGCGAGTGTCGCGATCAGGGCGAGGCCCAGCCAGAGCGCCGCCTGCGCCCAGATCTCAGTCATCGGCCCTGTCCTCCGCGGGGCCCGGGTCGCCGGGCTCCGGGTTGATGACGCCGAAGCGCGCGGGGATGTGCGCGTAGAAGACGCGGATGCCCTCGCGCTGCACGAGGTCGATCAGCCGCGTGGCCTCTTCCTCGGTGACGATGAACTCGACCTCGACGGCGAGGCTCCCCGCCAGCTCGAAGAAGTGGTCCATGTGCAGCACGTGGTGGCGGCCGAAGCCGGCCATGGCGCGGAAGGCGGAGCCGCCGCGGATGCCGAGCTTGTTGGCCTGCTCGAGCAGCCAGTCCCACAGCAGCCGGCCGTGGTGGCGCTGGTTCTCGCTGAGGTAGAAACGCAGGAACGAGCCGTGCATGGGGGCGCCTCCTCTCTGGCAAGTCGACGCGTCGCATCACCTTGTCAGTAACTCTGTTTCGCGGGGATCACGCCGCGCACGCCACCGCGCGGCTCCGGCACGTCGCCGCGGTAGCGCGGGATCAAGTGCACGTGGAGGTGCATGACAGTCTGCCCGGACGCCGCGCCGACGTTGACGCCGATGTTGTAGCCGTCGGGCGCGTAGCGCTCGTCGAGGAGCCTCCGGGCGTCGTCCACCAGCGCGACGAGCGCGGCCTTCTCGTCCGCGCTCGCGTCGAACCAGGTCGGCACGTGGCGCACCGGCAGGACCAGCAGGTGACCGGGGTTGACCGGGTGGGCGTCGAAGCGCGCGTAGACGCCCGGGCCGCGCAGCACGGCCTCCGAGGCGTCGCAGAACGGGCAGTCGCTCGCCACCTCAGCCGCCCGTGAGGAAGCGCTTCACCGTGAGCATGCCGAGCGCGGCGGGCGAGAGCGAGCCCGCGAGGTGCGCGTCGCCCTCGGCGAGCGCCCGCGCGTGCGCCGCGCGCCCGAGGAGGTTCACGGCCCCGGCGGAGAAAGCGGAGAAGCTCGCGGGCGCGCCGGGGAAGCCGGCGGCAGCCGCGAGCCGCGTCTCGGGCAGCCGACCGGGATGCGCCCCGAGGCAGGCGACCGCGGCGAAACCGTGAGAACCCATGCGTTGTCACCTCCGAGCTCGAGGCCGGGGCGCACGGGCGCTGGGCAGGGATCGCGACGCGCGATGTGCCTACGCCCGCCGGGGCCGGCGGAAGGTCACGTAGGCATCATCAGCCCGATCGGCGACCGACCGGGCGGTTAAAGGAGGCATGCCATCTCCCTCGGGCGCAGTGTAACGGGGCGGCAGGCCGCCAACAAGGGGCGCGGCCCGCCGCGCGTTCAACGCACGACCGGCGGGATCGTGCCGCGGGGCTCGTCCGCGGGCGGCTCCTCCTTCGTCGCGCCCGGGTCATAGATGAGCGTGGCGCGCTCCCTGCCCGGGTCGGCGCGCCAAGCGCGGATCTCGAGTGCCTTGGGCACGTCGTCGCGCCGCGCGGCGTCGGCCTGCGCCGGCTGGCGCAGCTGGCGCACCGCCGCGAGGTACGCCTGCTGCAGCTCGGGCGTGAGCCGCCCCTCGGCCTGCGCCGCGCGCATCTCGCGGATCAGGTCGTCGAGGCGCGCGGGCGCCGCCTGCGAGCGCGTCGGCTCGCCGTAGCTCTCGGGCACGCGCGCGGCGGCGGCGAACCGCTCGGGCGAGGCGACGAGCTTGGCGATCTGCGGGTTGCCGTTGCGCATCGCCCAGACGAAGGCGTCCTCGCCCCGGTCGTTCTTCGCGTTCGTGTCCGCGCCTAGCTCGACGAGCAGCTGCGCGAGCTCTTCGCGCCCCTCGCGCGCGGCCATCATCAGCGGCGTCGAGCCGTTGGTCGAGCGGGCGTTGATGTCGGCGCCGCGCGCGATCAGCGCGCGCGTCGCCCGCTCGTGGCCGGCGAACACCGCGTAGTGCAGCGCCGACCAGGCGAGCCCGGGGCGGTTCACCTGCGCGCCGTGGTCGATCAGCCAGCGCACCGCATCGACGTGGCCGCGCCACGCGGCGAACATCAGCGCCTGCTCGCCGTCCTTGTTCGCGAGGTTGACGTTCGCGCCGCGCTTTACGAAGAGCGCCATCATCGGGATGTTGCCCTCCCAGGCCGCGATCATCAGGCCGGTGCCGATGCGGTCGGCGAGGAAGTCGGGCGGCAGCCCCTCGTCGAGCCACGCCTGCACTGCCCGCAGGTTGCCCTGCTCGACCGTGATGCCGAAGCGCACCGGGTCGGGCAACTCGGCGTGCGCGCTGCCCGCCGCGAGCGCGAGCGCCGCCGCAGCGGCGGCAAGCCAGCGCTTCGCGGGGTCGATGATCGGTCGTGTGCCCATGGCCTCTCGACCCGTGATGTTGGGAGAAAGCGCCCCGGGTGTCAAAAACCCCGGCCGGGCGCCCGTGGGGCTTTTCACGGCTTCCAGAGGACAGAGGACAGAGGACAGAGAAAAGGAGCAGCGGGGGATGGCGCCGTGCATCAGGGTGGGGCCGGCGCCGATGGCGTTCGGGTACGTGTCGCGGACGCGCTGCGTTCGGCGAGGAACGGACCCAGGATGCGCGCGGTATGCGACCGTCCGGGCTCGCGCGCGATCGCCTCCGGCGCGCCCTGGGCGACGATCTCGCCGCCGGCGTCGCCGCCCTCCGGGCCGAGGTCGACGATCCAGTCCGCCTCGGCCATCACGTCGAGGTTGTGCTCGATCACCACCGCGGTGTTGCCCGCGTCCACGAGCCGGTGCAGCACGCGCGCGAGCTTCTCGACGTCGGCCATGTGCAGCCCCACGGTCGGCTCGTCGAGCACGTAGAGCGTGTGCTTGCGGGCGCCGGCGCGGCCGGGGCGGGTGGCCGCATCGTCGCCTTCCGCGCGCACCTTCGCGAGCTCGGTGACGAGCTTGATGCGCTGCGCCTCGCCGCCGGAGAGCGTCGGGCTCTGCTGGCCGAGAGTGAGGTAGCCCAGGCCGACGTCCTGCAGCAGCCTGAGCGGATGCAGGATCGACGGGTGCGCCGCGAAGAACTCCACCGCGTCGTCCACGCTCATCGCGAGCACGTCGCCGATCGATCGGCCCCGGTACGTGACGGCGAGCGTCTCGGGCCCGAAGCGCCGGCCGCCACAGACGTCGCAGAGCACCTTCACGTCGGGAAGGAAGCTCATCTCGATCCGCTTCACGCCCTGTCCGTCGCAGCCGTCGCAGCGCCCGCCGGGGGTGTTGAAGGAAAAGCGCGAGGCCTCGTAGCCGCGGATGCGCGCCTCGCCGGTGCCCGCGAAGAGCTTGCGGATCGCGTCCCAGAAGCCGACGTAGGTCGCCGGGCAGGAGCGCGGCGTCTTGCCGATCGGTGTCTGGTCGACCTCGAGCACCCGGCCGATGGCCTCCGCGCCGCGGATGGCGCGGGCCCCGGCGACCGCGCCTTCTTTGCCCGTGCGGCCCGCCGCGACCATGCGCGCGAGGCTCGCGTGCAGCACGTCGCGCGCGAGCGTCGATTTGCCCGATCCCGAGACCCCGGTCACGACCACGAGCCGCCCGAGCGGGATGCGCACGGTCACGTCCTTGAGATTGTGCAGCGTCGCGCCGACGACCTCGAGCGAGGGCGTGTCGGCGCCGACCGGCCGCCGCGGCGCGAGCGGGTGGGCGAGCGGCTGCGCGAGGAAGCGGCCGGTGACCGACTCGGGCGAGCGCATCAGCTCCGCGGCGGTTCCTTCCGCGACCACGCTGCCGCCGCGCGTGCCCGCGCCCGGGCCGAGGTCGATGACGTGGTCGGCGCGCCGGATCGTCTCCTCGTCGTGCTCGACGACGACCAGCGTGTTGCCCTTCGCCTCGAGGCGGCCGAGCGTGTCGAGCAGCACGCGGTTGTCGCGCGGGTGCAGCCCGATGGTGGGCTCGTCCAGGACGTAGGCGACGCCCCGCAGGTTGGAGCCGAGCTGCGCCGCGAGCCGGATGCGCTGCGCCTCGCCGCCGGAGAGCGTTGGCGCGGCGCGGTCGAGCGCGAGGTAGCCGAGGCCGACGTCCTCGAGGAACGCCAGGCGCGCGGTGAGCTCGGCGACGATGTCGCGCGCGATCTCCGCCTCGCGGCCCGTGAGCGCGAGGCCGGCGACCGCGCGCGCGACCTCGCGCACCGGCAGCGCGGCGAGGTCGGCGATCGAACGGCCGGCGAGGCGCACCGCGCGCGCCACCGGGTTCAGCCGCGCGCCCTTGCATTCGGGGCAGGGCTCGTGCGCGTCGTGCTCCGCGATCCAGTCGTCGAGGCGGCGGTCTTCTTCGCTCGCGTCTTCCGCCGCGTCGGGGCGATAGCCCGCGAGCCGCACGCCAGTGCCGTAGCAGGCCGGGCACCAGCCGTGCTTCGAGTTGAACGAGAAGAGCCGCGGGTCGGGCTCGGGGAAGCTCGTGCCGCAGCGCGGGCAGGCGCGCTTCGTCGAAAACATCGCTTCGGGCAGCGCGAGTTCCACGCTCGCGCCGTTCGCGCGCCGCGCCGCCGCCTCGAGCCGCTCGAGCCCCGCGAGCACGCGCACGACGCCCTTGCCGAAGACGAGCGCCTTGCGCAGCGCCTCGCGCAGCTCGCGTTCCGACTCGGGCGCGACCTGGACGTCCGCGACCGGGAGCTCGATCGTGTGCTCGCTGAAGCGGTCGAGCCGCGGCCACCTGTCGGTGGGGAGGAACGCGCCGTCCACGCGCAAGTGGGTGTAACCCTTGCCGTGCGCCCACTTGGCGAGGTCGGTGTAGTAGCCCTTGCGCGCGACCACGAGCGGCGCGAGCAGGCCGATGCGGCTGCCGCGGTAGTCGGAGAGGAGCCGCGCGGCGATCGCCTCGAAGCTCTGCGGCGCGATCGGCACGTCGCACGCCGGGCAGTGCTGCGTGCCGAGCTTCATGTAGAGGAGCCGCAGGAAGTGGTGGATCTCGGTGAGCGTGGCGACGGTGGACTTGCGCCCGCCGCGGCTGGTGCGCTGCTCGATCGCCACGGTCGGCGGGATGCCGAAGATCGCGTCCACGTCCGGCCGCGACGCCGGCTGCACGAACTGGCGCGCGTAGGCGTTGAGCGACTCGAGGTAGCGCCGCTGGCCCTCGGCGAACAGGATGTCGAAGGCGAGCGTCGATTTCCCCGAGCCGGAGACGCCGGTCACCACCGTGAACCGGCCGCGCGGGATCGCGACGTCCACGTTGCGGAGGTTGTGCTCGCGCGCGTTGTGCACGAGGATCGCGCGGCGCGCCTGCTCGCGCAGCGCCGCCTGCAGCGGCGGGCCCGCCGGCTCGCGCGCGGCCGGCACCGGCGCGGGCGCGCCGAGCGCGCGCTCGTACTCGGCGAGCGCGCGCCCGGTGTGCGAGGCGGCGCAGGCCATCACCTCGGCCGGCGTTCCCGCGACGACCAGGCTGCCGCCCGCGTCGCCGCCCTCCGGGCCGAGGTCGATGATCCAGTCGGACGCGCGGACGACGTCGAGGTTGTGCTCGATCACCACGAGCGAGTGCCCGGCGGCGACCAGCCTGCGGAAGGCCTCGAGCAGCGTCGCGATGTCGTCGAAGTGCAGCCCCGTGGTCGGCTCGTCGAACAGGAACAGTTTCCCCCGCACCGCCAGCCCTCGGGGTGGCAGGGCGCTCGCGGATTCCGCGATGTGCCCTGCCAGCTTGAGCCGCTGGGCCTCGCCGCCGGAGAGCGTCGGCACCGGCTGGCCGAGGCGCAGGTACTCGAGGCCCACCTCGGCGAGGGGCGCGAGGCGCGCGCGCACCTCGTGCGCATCACGGAAGTACGCGACCGCCTCCGACACGGTCATCTCCAGCACCTCGGCGATGTTCTTCGGCGCGCGCCCCTCCGGCGCGATCGTGACCTCGAGCACCTCGGCGCGGAAGCGCTTGCCGTCGCAGTCCGGGCAGCGCAGGTACACGTCGGAGAGGAACTGCATCTCGACGTGCTCGAAGCCGTTGCCGCCGCAGGTCGGGCAGCGGCCATCGCCGGCGTTGAAGCTGAACGTGCCCTGCGTGTAGCCGCGCTCACGCGCCAGCGGCTCCGCCGCAAAGAGCTTGCGGATGGCGTCGAACGCGCCCACGTAGCTCGCCGGGTTCGAGCGCGTCGTCTTGCCGATCGGCGACTGGTCCACCATGACGACGTCCGACACGTGCTCGTGGCCGGTGAGCGCGCGATGCGCGCCCGGCGCCTCGGTCGGCTTGCCCTTCGCGCGCGCGAGCGCCGCGTGCAGTACGTCCTGCACGAGCGTGGACTTGCCGGAGCCCGAAACGCCGGTCACGGTCACGAGGCGGTGCAGCGGGAACGCGACGTCGATGCCCTTGAGGTTGTGTTCGGCGGCGCCGAAGATTTCGATGCGCGGCCCGCCGTCCCGGGCTTCCCCCTGCGAGGATGAAGGGGAGCGCGGATCCGCTCCCTGCCCCCGCCCGGGGGAGGGCGGGGGCCGGACGCCTGCGCCGGCCCGCCAGCCTGCGTCGGCGCGCTTTCGCCCCGACAGATACGCCGCCGTCAGGGTGTCGGCGCGCTTCAGCGCGTCGGGCGGGCCGAAGAAGACGATCTCGCCGCCGCGCTCGCCCGGGCCCGGTCCCATGTCGAGCACACGGTCCGCCTCGAGCATGATCTGCGGGTCGTGCTCGACGACGACGAGCGAGTTGCCCGCGTCGCGCAGGCGGTGCATCACGTCGATGACGCGGCCCATGTCGCGCGGGTGCAGCCCGATGGAGGGCTCGTCGAGCACGAAGAGCGTGTTGACGAGCGACGTGCCGAGCGCGGTGGTGAGGTTGATCCGCTGCACCTCTCCGCCGGAGAGCGTCCGCGACTGGCGGTCGAGGGTGAGGTAGCCGAGCCCGACCTCGGCGAGGTAGTCGAGCCGCGCGCGGATCTCGGTGAGGACCAGCGCGGTCGCCTCGTCCCGGGCGCCGGTCGCGAGCGACGCGAAGAACGCCCGCACCCGGTCGATCGGCGCGAGCGCGAGGTCGTGCACCGAAAGCCCGGGCAGCGCGGCGAGCGTTTCGCGCGTCCAGCGCACGCCCCGGGGCATGAACCGGGCGTCCGGCGCGACGACGCGGTCGGCCTCCTCTCGCGTGCCGACGCGCCAGAGCAGCGCGTCGGTCTTCAGCCGCGCGCCGCCGCAGGCGGTGCAGGGCGTGTAGGAGCGGTACTTCGAGAGCAGGACGCGGATGTGCATCTTGTACGCCTTGCTCTCCAGCCACTCGAAGAAGTGGCGCACGCCGTACCAGAGCCTCGGCCAGGACGCGTCCCAGCTCGTCCAGCCCGCGTCGCCCTCCAGCACCCAGCGGCGCGCTTCGTCGGAGAGCAGGCGCCAGGGCGTGTCGAGCGGCACGCCGCTGCGCTTCGCGTGCTTCTCGAGGTCGCGCTGGCACTCGCGGAAGCTCGCCGTCTGCCACGGCTTCACCGCGCCTTCGCGTAAGGACTTCGCCTCGTCGGGGACCACCAGCCCGAAGTCGATGCCGATCACGCGCCCGAAGCCGCGGCAGGTGTCGCACGCCCCGATCGGCGAGTTGAACGAGAAGAGGCTCGGCACCGGGTCGCGGTAGTGGATGTCGCAGTCGGGACAGTGGAGGTCGGAGGAGAATTTCCACACCGGCGCGCCGGGCGCTTCGGCGGCCACGTGCACGTTCACGCGCCCCTGCCCGACGCGCAGCGCCGCCTCGAGGGCCTCGATGACGCGGGCGCGCTCCGCGCCCGACATCCGCAGGCGGTCCTGCACCACCTCGAGCGTGTCGGCGCGCCGCGCGTGGATGCGCGTATAGCCCTGCCGCTCGAGCAGCGCCCGGATCTCGTCCTCGCCGAAGTTCCTCGGCACCTCGACCGGGAACGCGACGACGAGCCGCGGGTCGCCGGCGGCGCGCGCGCGCTCCGCGAGCGCGGCGAAGATGCTCTCCGGCGTGTCGCGCCGCACCGGCGCGCCGCAGCCGCGGCAGTGGAGGGTGCCGGCGCGCGCGAAGAGGAGCTTCAGGTGGTCGGTGAGCTCGGTCATCGTGCCCACCGTGGAGCGCGAGGTGCGCACCGGGTTGGTCTGGTCGATGGCGATCGCCGGCGGGATGCCCTCGATCGCGTCCACCTGCGGCTTGTCCATGCGGTCGAGGAACTGCCGCGCGTAGGGGCTGAACGTCTCGACGTAGCGGCGCTGGCCTTCGGCATAGAGCGTGTCGAAGACCAGGGACGACTTGCCGGAGCCCGACACGCCGGTCACCACCACGAGCTCGCCGGTGGGGATCGCGACGGTGAGGTTCTTCAAGTTGTTCTGGCGCGCGCCGCGGATGACGATCGCGCCCGGGTCGGTCTGGCTCATGCGTGGCGGGAGGCGGAAACGAGACGCGGCGCCGGAAGCGGCGCCGCGGGGACGAGCCGGGATTCTACGCCTGACCAGAGGACAGAAGACAGAAGACAGAAGACAGGGGACAGCAAAGGCGGAAACCTGCTCCCCCCGGCTTTCGCGGATCAGAGGCCCCAGTGCCGCTCGCGGGCGAAGCGGTCGGCGAGGAAGTCGACGAAGACGCGCACCTTGGCCGAGAGGTGCCGGCGGCTCGGATAGACGGCATAGATGCCGGTCGCGGGCGGTTCGAACTCGCGCAGCAGCGGCACCAGGCGCCCGGCCTTCACGTCGGGCCCGTTGATGAAGTCCGGCTCCATCGAGATGCCGGCGCCCGCCACCGCGACCGCAGCGAGGAACTCGCCGTTGTTCGCGTGCACCGGCCCGGAAACGCGCACCGGGCGGTCGCCGCCCTTGCGGTCGCGGAAGCGCCAGGTGTGGCGCGCCGGAAGGTATTCGTACGTGAGGCAGGCGTGGCCGGCGAGGTCCTCGGGCCGCTTCGGAGCGCCGTGGCGCGCGAGATACGCGGGCGCCGCGCACGGGATGACGCGCGTCTCGCCGATCCGGCGCGCGATGAGGTTCTGGCTGCGCGACTCGCCGATGCGGATGGCGAGGTCGAAGCCATCCTCGACGAGGTCGACCATGCGGTCGGAGAGGGAGACGTCGAAACGCACCTCCGGATGCCTCGCCACGAAGTCGCCGATCGCGGGTGCGAGGTGGCGCACGCCGAACTGGATCGCGCAGGTGAGCCGCAGCGTCCCGCGCGGCCGCTCGCGCCCCGAGGACGCGACGCGCTCGGCGTCGGCGAGGTCGGCGAGGACCTGCTGCGCGCGCTCGAGGAAGGCCTGGCCGCTCTCGGTGAGCGAGAGCCGGCGCGTGGTCCGGTTGAGGAGGCGCGTGTCGAGGTGCGCCTCGAGGTCGGCGACCTGGCGTGAGCACGCGGAGGTGGAGATGCCCAGGCGCTCGGCGGCCCGCGCGAAGCTCCCGAGCTCGGCCACCTTCACGAAGACGTTCATGGCGGCGAAGCGGTCCATTGTCCCTTATCAAGCAACAATTAATTGCGATGGCGCTACTTTATCCCGGACTGCGGCAGCCGCAAACTTCGCCTCGCATGCAGCCCGCAGGGCCCGCCCCACGGCGCGAGGTCCGCGGTCCCAACCCCACAGCGAAAGGAACGCACCATGATCGACCACCGCACCGCCCCCTACGCCGCGCTCGTCCTGCGCGTCGCGCTCGGCGTGATGTTCATCGCCCACGCGCTGCTCAAGTACTACGTGTTCACGCTGCCCGGAACGGCGCAGTTCTTCCAGTCGCTCGGCCTGCCGGGCGCGCTCGGCTACGCGACGTTCTTCGCCGAGCTCGTCGGCGGGGCGCTGATCCTCGCCGGCGTCGGCACGCGCTGGGTCGCCGCGGCGCTGGTGCCGATCCTGCTCGGCGCCACCTGGGCGCACCTCGGCAACGGCTGGCTCTTCAGTGTGAAGGGCGGGGGTTGGGAGTACCCCGCGTTCCTGACGGCGGGCGCGGTCGTCCAGGCGCTCCTCGGCGACGGCGCGTGGTCGCTCGCGAGCGTGTTCCGCGCGCGTCCTGGCCTGCGCGCCGCGTAACGACGGCGCGAGCGAAAAAGGCCCCGCAGTCGCGGGGCCTTTTCCTTTGCGCCGCGCGGCCGGCTCGCCGCCGGCTGCGCGATCGGCGACCGGCCGCGGCCGCTCCGGCGCTCAGCGCCGCCGGAACGGCGGCCGCCGGGGCGCGCCGGCCGCGGCGCGCTCTTCCTTGTGCCGGAAATTGATCCGGCCGCGGGTGAGGTCGTAGGGCGACATCTCGAGCGTCACCTTGTCGCCGGCGAGGATGCGGATGCGATGCTTGCGCATCTTGCCTGCCGCGTACGCAGTGACGTCCAGGCCGTTGGCGAGCCGCACCACGAACCGGGTGTCGGGGAGCACCTCGCTGACGGTGCCTTCCATTTCGATCAGTTCTTCCTTGGCCAAAGGGGGTTCCTGTAGTGGTTGTGGGGTGCTGGCGGCGCGCAGGCCTTCAGCGGCGGCGCGGACCGCCGGCGCGCGACTGCGCCTCGTTCACGCGCAGGGCCTGGCCGTTCAGGTCCTTGCCGTTCAGGCCCGCGATGGCGGCGAGCGAGTGCTGGCGGCCGGGCATCTCGACGAAGCCGAAGCCGCGCGACGCGCCCGTGAAGAGCTCGCGTACGATCTGCGCCGACTTCACCTGGCCGAACGCCCTGAACAGGGCGAGGAGCTCGTCCTCGGTCGTCTGGGGCGCTAGGTTGCCTACGAAGATTTCCATGGTGTCTTTCCTGGCGAGATTGGCGTTGACGCGTCAGCCGGCGCGGCGCGTGCCGCCGAGGAGCGCCGGCACCGCGGGCCGGCCGCGGCGCGGTCCGCGCCGTTCGGCGTCGAACGCCGGCCCCGACGAGGGGAACTGAGCCGACGCGTTCGACGCGGGCTGGCGGTCCTCGGATCGCGCAGCGTGGTCGGGCCGGCGGCTGGCATCGCGCGAAACGGGCCGCGCGGGGCGCGGAGCGTCACGGCCGCGCCGCGGGTCGTGGCGCGCGCGCCGCTCCTTGCTCGCATGGCCCGCGCGCGGGCCGGTCTCCTGCGTCCGCTCCTGGCGGCGGGGCTCGCCGCGCGCCGGCCGCGGCGGGCGGGCCTCGCTCGGCCGTGCCTCGGCGCGCTCGCCCGGGAGGGGCGCGGACCCGCGCTCGAAGCCGGGGACGACGGTGCGCTCGAGCCTGCGCTTCAGGAGCTTCTCGATCGCCGCGAGATAGGGCTCCTCGTCGGGCGAGACGAGCGAGATCGCCTCGCCCGTCGCGCCGGCGCGGCCGGTGCGACCGATGCGGTGCACGTAGTCCTCGGGGACGTTCGGGAGCTCGAAGTTGACGACGTGCGGGAGCTCCTCGATGTCGAGGCCGCGGGCGGCGATGTCGGTCGCGACGAGGACGCGGGTCGCGCCCGACTTGAAGCCGGCGAGCGCGCGCGTGCGCGCGTTCTGGCTCTTGTTGCCGTGGATCGCGTCCGCCCCGATGCCGTCCTTCGCGAGCTGCTCGGCGAGCCGGTTGGCGCCGTGCTTGGTGCGGGTGAAGACGAGCACCTGGTGCCAGTCGCCCGACTTCACGAGATGGGCGAGCAGGGCGCGCTTGCGGTCCTTCGCGACCGGGTGGATGCGCTGGGAAACGAGCTCGGCCTCGGCGTTGCGCCGCGCGACCTCGACCGATGCCGGGTCGTGCAGGAGGCCCTCGGCGAGGCTGCGGATCTCGTCGGAGAACGTCGCCGAGAAGAGCAGGTTCTGCCGCTTCGGCGGCAGCGCCGCGAGCACCTTCCGGATGTCGCGGATGAAGCCCATGTCGAGCATGCGGTCGGCCTCGTCGAGGACGAGGATCTCGACGTGCGACAGGTTCACGGTCCGCTGCCCGAGGTGGTCGAGCAGCCGCCCGGGCGTCGCGACGAGGACGTCGACGCCGTGGCGCAGCGCCTCGACCTGCGGCTGCATGCCGACGCCGCCAAAGACGAGCGCCGAGCGGAGCTTCAGGTGGCGGCCGTAGGTCCGGACGCTTTCCTCGACCTGCGCCGCGAGCTCGCGCGTCGGCGTGAGCACGAGCGCGCGCACGGCGTGGCGGCCGCCGTGGTGGGCGTGGCGCGCCAGGCGCTGCAGCATCGGCAGCGTGAACGCGGCGGTCTTGCCGGTGCCGGTCTGCGCCCCGGCGAGCACGTCGCGCCCGGCGAGGATGACGGGGATGGCCTGCGCCTGCACCGGCGTGGGCTGGGTGTAGCCCTCTTCGGCGACGGCACGGACGAGTTCGGGCGCGAGCCCGAGGCTTGCGAACTTCTGATTCAAGGGAACTCCTGAAACGGTGGCGATGCGCGCGTTCGGGCGCGCACCTTTGCTCGGCCTGCAGGCGGCGCGTGCGCCGTCGGAACCGGTTCAGGCAGATGCGGCTTGGAAAAGTCGGGAAACCCGTGGCGCCGCGGCCGTGGGCCGCTTGGCGGTCTGATCAGAGGGCTGACCGGGGAACGGAACGAGCCGGGTGGGGCTCGTCCTCAAGCTTCGCGAGGGGCGGGGCGCCAACCGGATGAAGCGCACCCCTGCCTTGGCTCGGCACTATACAGGTTTTCAGCCAGCCGCGCGAACCGGCCGGCCGCAGCGGGCGGGGGCGTCGCCCCGCTGGGGGGCGAGCGGCGCGCGGCGCGCGCCGCGCGGAAGTCGGTCGGGTCGGGAACGCCGCCTACTTCCAGCCCTCGGTGCCGGGCTTCTCCTTCATCAACTTCAGGAGGTGGCGCAGGAGGTAGCCCGCGATGCCGATGACGATGACGATCACGGCGAGGCTCAGCAGCCCGACGTCCGTGGTGAAGAGCTCTTTGAGTGCAACCATGGCCTCTCCCCGGAGATTTCCGCGCCGGTCAGCTTAGGGAAACGCCCCGCCCGGGATTTGGCCTAGATCAAATCGGGCGCGAGGGTCCTTGATCCGGTGGCGTCGCAGCGGCGAGGGCCGCCGGCCCTGTGGCCGGCGGCGCTTGCGAGCGTCGGCGCGCGCTGCGCGCGGGATCGCCACGTCGCGTGCGCTCCTCGCGATGACGGCCATGGCGGGTCGCCGCTGCTCGCCGTGACTGCCTTGCCAGGCCGCCACCTTGCGTCGCTCCGCGCGGCGGCGCTCCCTTCTCCGTCATCGCGAGCCCCGGACGGGGCGTGGCGATCTCCGGCGAGACGGAGTGCGCGGGGCGATGCGCCGCGGCCCGGGGCGGCGCGGGAGGCTTCGCGGGGCGCATCGTGAGCACGCTCGCCGTCGCGAGCGGCGCGAGGACGAGCGCCGCCGCGTGCGCGAGCACCACCTTGCGCCGGGTGGCGGCCGGCCCGAGGAGGGCGACGAACACGCTTGCGAGGAGGGCGTAGATCGCGAACCCGACGCCCGTGGCGACGAAGACGACGCCCGCCGGCGGTCCGTCGGTGCGCAACGCGAGGTACGCGCCGCCGGCGGCCGTGGCGGCGAGGGCGACGGCGCCGGTGGCGAGTGCATGGAGCTTCCAGGGCGAAAAGGCGTCGCGCGGCCGCATGGCGTTCCCGGCGTGCAGTGTAACGGCCGCGGCACGCCCGCGCCGAAACCCGCGTGCGGCAAATTTCAGTGTTCACTGAATAAGCCCGGCGTCCGCCGCTTAAGGAATTCTTAGCGTTCCGTTAGCGGAGATTTAGGAACGCGCCCGGCGGGCGCGCCATACGCTGCAACCCGTGTCGAGCGCCGCCGTCAGGCACGGGAGCCGAAGCCGGCCCGGCGGCGCCCGGAGAACCCCGTCGCCCCACTGCAGAGAACGGAAGAAAGGAGAGCAACATGAAGATGAGCATCGCCCTCGCAGTCTCCGCCGCCTTCGCCGCCGCGGCGGCGGGGGCGCACGCCGCCGACGCGCCCGCCGACAAGCGCGCGCTCGAGCGCGGCAAGTACCTCGCCCGGATCGGCGGCTGCAACGACTGTCACACGGCTGGCTACATGGAGCGCGCGGGGCAGGTGCCGGAGTCGGACTGGCTCGCCGGGAGCGCCGTCGGCTTCCAGGGGCCGTGGGGGACCACCTACCCCGCCAACCTGCGCCTCCTCGCGCAATCGATGAGCGAGGGCCAGTGGGTCGCGCGGTTCCGGACCGAGATGCGCCCGCCCATGCCGTGGTTCAACCTGAAGGCGATGAGCGACGCCGACGTCCGCGCGCTCTACGCCTTCGTCCGCAGCCTCGGCGCGAAGGGCGACCCGATGCCCGCTTACGTCCCGCCGGGCCAGGCCGTGACGACGCCCTACTTCGTCTTCGTTCCGCAGAACCTTCCGGCGCCGCTCAAGACTTCGGCGAAGTGACCCGCCACCATCGTCCCTGCCGAAAAGACCTGGAGGAGTGAAAACGATGCAAACCGCTTTCCGCACTGCCCACGAGCAGGCCACCGCCAGAGCCGTGGCGGGGGAGGTTGCAACCGCAGCGCATCCCCGCCCCGAGATCTACGTGGCCGTGCATAAGGGTCTGCGCGCCGCGATGGGCCACGTGCTCGCGACGATCGGGCGCACCGACCCCGCCGACCCCATCGAGCTCGCCGCGGCGCTCGCCGACCTGCGCGGGCTGCTCGCGCTCTGCTCGAGCCACCTCGCCGCCGAGAACAGCCACATCCACGCGGCGATGGAGGCGCGCCGGCCCGACTCGGCGGCGCACACCGCCGACGACCACCTCGACCACGAGCACGCGATCGCGCGCCTCGAGGACGCCGCGCGCGAAGTCGAGGCGAGCCACGGCGCGCTGCGCGCCGACGCGCTCCTCGCGCTCTACCGCCGCCTCGCGCTCTTCGTCGCGGAGAACCTCGTGCACATGCAGGTCGAGGAGACCGAGAACAACGCCGTGCTGTGGGCCGAGTACAGCGACGCCGAGATCGACGCCGTCCACGACGCTATCCTCGCCAGCCTCGCACCGGAGAAGAAGGCGGCGTTCATGCGCTGGATCATCCCGTCGGTGAACGCGGCCGAGCGCGCCGCGATGTTCTCGGCGATGCGGCGCAAGGCGCCGCCCGAGGCGGTGGACGCGATGCTCGCGCTCGCTCGCCGGCACCTCCCGGAGCGCGACTGGGTGAAGCTCATGGCGGCGATCGCGCCGGCGTAGTGGCGGGGGGAAAGAGGACAGAGGACAGAAGACAGGAACCTCGATCCCTCACGCTGCGCTCGCTCTGCCCGCCGCGAGTCTTGCCAGGGGGTTTCCGTCCTCTGTCCTCTGTCATCTGTCCTCTGGAACCGTGCAGACCGACGCCACGAAGTCGGCGAAGGCGCGGATCTTCGCCGGCACCGGCTTCCCGGGCGCGTACACGATGCTCATCGGCGGCCCCGCCGACGACCAGTCTTCGAGCACCGGCACCACCTCGCCGCGCGCGAGGTGCTCCACCGTCACCACCGAGAGAGTCTGGATCACGCCGATGCCGGCGAGCGCGGCGGCGAGATGCGCCTCGCCCGTGTCACACGTGAGGTTCCCCTTCGGCTGGACGAGGATCCGCTCGCCCGCGCGCCGGAAGAGCCACGGCGCCGCGTTGCCGAGGTGCGCGAGGCGGAAGCCGACGCAGTTGTGCCGTACCAGGTCGTCGGGTGAGCGAGGCGCTGGGTTGCGCGCGAGGTAAGCCGGCGAAGCCACGGTCACGAGCCGCGTCGGGCCGAGGCGCCGTGCCACGAGCGACGAGTCGGCGAGCTTCGCGACGCGGATCGCGCAGTCGATGCCCTCGCCGACGAGGTCGGAGAGCTGGTCGCGCAGCCGCAGGTCGAGCGCGAGGCCGGGGTGCGCGGCGAGAAACCGCGGCAGCGCCGGGATGAGCACCGCGCGCGCGAAGAGCGGCGGCGCGTCCACGCGCAGCGTCCCGCGCAGCGCGCCCTGCGCGCCCGACACCTCGGCCTCGGCGTCGTCGATGTCGCGCAGGATGCGCGTGCAGCGCTCGAAATAGGCGCGCCCGTCGGCGGTGAGGCTCACCTTCCGCGTGGTGCGGTTGAGGAGCTTGGTGCCCAGACGCCGTTCGAGCTCTGCGACGTGCGCGGAAGCCTGCGTCGGCGAGAGGTCGAGGTCGCGCGCCGCGTGCGCGAAGCTGCCGCGCTCGGCGACCCGCGCGAACACGCGCATTCCCAGCAGTCGGTCCATGGCGATTGTCCGGTGGCGCCGGAGAGTGAATCCGGCGTGCGCCAGTTTATCCGCAGGCGCGCAGTGCCTACATTGGCACCGTCGTCACCCGCGGAGGTCGCCATGGACGCCACGCTTCCCGTCGTCTCGCTCCCGGCCCGGCTCGCGCGCATCGCGAGGGGCCTCGGATTCCTCGCTCCCGCGGCTGCGCGCACCGGGCCCGCGGCCCAAGCCGCGGCAGCGGTCGCCCGCGCCGCGGGCCGTCGCGGGCCGACGGTGCTGCTCGTTGCCGCGCACGAACCCGCCGGCGCGCGCGTCGCCGCGCTCGCGGGGCCGCTCGCGCGCCTGGGCTTCGCTGTGGAGACGATCGGCGTCGCGTGCGCCGACGCCCTCGGCGCGGAGGCCCTCGACGCCGCCATCGCGCGCGCCTTGCGCGCCGCGAGCGCCGGGCGCGAGCTCGCTGGCGCGGTCGTCGCGACCCCGCGCGCGCTCGCGGTCACGGCGTCGGCCCTCGGCGAGGCGCTCCCGCGGATCGTGATGCTCGACCCCGGCGCCGCGACATCGAAGTGCGGCGGCGACGCGCGCGTTCCCGAAGCGCGCCTGCACCCGTGGATCCTGCTCGTTCACGACCTCGTCGACGCCGACGCGGCGGAGCACGAGGCGGCGGCGCTCGTGCGCGCCTGGGACGGCGCGGAGCTCTTCATGACCTTCGGGCTGCCGGCGGCGGTGCGCGCCGACGACGCCGGTTTCGCCGGCGCGATCGCAGAGTTCCTCCGCCGCGAGCGGAGCGCCCCGGCGGCGTCGCCCGCGTTCGCGCCCCGCGCGGCGCGCCTGCGCGACGGCACCGAGGTGCTGGTGCGGCGCCTCGTGGCGACCGACGTCGCGCGCAAGCAGGCGTTCCTCGACGCCCTCTCGCCCGAGGCGCGCTACAACCGTTTCCTCGCGCCGCGGCGGTTGCGCCCGGGCGAGGTCGCGCGGCTCGCGAGCCCGCGCGCGGGGCGCGAATTCGCGATCGCCGCGACGGTGGGTGCCCCCGGGCGCGAGACGATCGTCGGCGTCGCGCGCTATGCGGCCACCCAAGCGCCGGGCGTGGTGGAGCTCGGCGTGGTCGTGGCGGATGCCTGGCAGGGCAAGGGCCTGGGCGAAGCGCTCCTGTCGGCGGTCGTCGCGCAGGCGGCGCGAGACGGCCACGAGTGCGCGACCGGTTTCGTCCTCGCGACGAACCTCGCGATGCGCGGCCTTGCGAGGAAGCTCGGCTTCGCCGTGCACGCGGTCGCGGACGACGCGCACCTCGTCGCGATCCGCCGCGAGCTCGCCTCCGGCACGCCGCGCGCGCCTCTCGCCGCCGCCGCGTAGCCCGACCGCCGGGCGCCGGCCCGCAGCGTCTCCGCGCTCGGGGCGTCTGAACGCGGGAGCGGCGCGCCGAGCGTGGACGAAACGCGTTCTCCGGCGGATGATGCGCGGGAGTCACCCGCGGGGAGAACGAAGCCATGCGATGCGGTGCGCGGCGGCCACGGTGTGCACCCGACCCGCGCGCCGCAGCCTTCCGCAAGCGCGCGCCGCGCCGCGAGGGTGCGCTCCCGTGAGCCCGCAGGCCGCCGCTGCCGCATCGGACGCCATCGAGGCTGCGGCGTTCGTCGATATCTTCGCCGCCGCGCCACCCGCGCTCGCCGCCGAGCTGGGGCTGCGCACTGCACGCATCGGCGGCGCGACCGTGATCCTCGCGCCGAAGCTCCCCGCGACGATCTTCAACCGCGCGATCGGCCTCGGCATGGAGCGGCCCGCGACCGAGTCCGACCTCGACGCGATCATCGCCTTCTGCCTCGAGGCCGGGGAGGGCACGCTTGGCTACTGGGTGCACGCGAATCCGCTCGCGTCGCCGGCCGCGATTCCGCGTTGGCTCGAGGCGCGCGGCTTCTCCCTGCCCGAGCGCCGGACGTGGGCCAAGATGCTGCGCGGCACCGCGCCTCCGCCCGAGATTCCCACGCCACTCGAAGTCCGTGCGCTGCGTCGCGGCGAGGAGAACGCGGTCGCCGGCACGATCGCGGCTGCCTTCGGCATGCCGCCTGCGCTCGTGCCGTGGATCGAGGCGATCTTCGGGCGGCCGAAGTGGCGCAGCTACGCGGTGCTCGCGGACGGCGCGACGGCGGGCGGCGGGGCGCTCTTCATCGACGGCGCCGACGCGTGGCTCGGCTTGGGCGCGGTGGCCCCGGCGTTCCGCAACCGCGGCGGCCAGGGGGCGCTCATGGCGCTGCGCATCGCCGAGGCGATCGCCGCGGGCTGCACGCGCATCGCCACCGAAACCGGCGAGCCGCTCGCCGGCGAGCCGAATCCCTCGCTCGCGAACATGTACCGCTGCGGTTTCGAGCGCGTCGCGTCGCGCGTCAACTACGCCGCGCCGAAGGGGTAGTCGCGACTGGTCCAAGGAGCGGGCCGCCGCGTGCGGCCTGTGAGCGCCCGGCGCCCGCGCGACGCCCTGCCCGACGTGCGGCGCGGGCGGCCGCCACCGTCGTCCTCCCGGCAGCCCCTTGCGCCCGGCAACGCCGCGCGCCCCTTCGGGTAGCGGCTCCCGCGTCCCTCGCGCTCCGCCTAGGCGCCCGGACCTGTTGCAAAAACGTCACGCCCCTCGGCTTCTTCAGATAAATTTCTTGTTGGCTTAGGAGATTATCGGTAACTTTTCACCGAAATTCTCGAAAGCCGCGCTAACCTGAGCGGCGGGTCACCACGGAGGGAGGTCGGCATGAGGAGCGAGCGGGTTTCGGCGGCGGACAGCTTCCGGCATCACAAGCGGTCTCTCGAAGCGGGCGAGTCCATCCCCCGCTTTCCTTCGCTGTACGAGCAGCTCACGGCGCTCTCGGCGGCGCGCACCGAACCCGTCGTGGCCGCGCCGGAGCCGGTCGCGGCAGTGGAAGACGAAGCCGACGACCTCGACGCGGCGTAGCGGCGCCCCTCTCGCGGCGTGGGGGCGTCGCCGCGAGGCGCGCGAGCGGCGTGGCGCTCGAGCCCGCGACGCTACCAGAGGACAGAAGACAGAGGGCAGTAGCCTCGGCGGAGATCGCCGCCGAAGGCTTCGCGCAGATTGCCACGTCCCCGCCGGGGCTCGGGATACCAGAGGACAGAGGACAGGGGGCATGGCGGAGATCGCCGCCGGATGCCTCGCGGCGATCGCCACGCCCCGGCCTATCGCCCGTACGACGCGAAATAGTGGGCGAGGTCCGCGAGGTCGGCGTCCGAGAGCCCGACGAGCGATGCGCTCATGATCGTGTCGCGGCCCGGCGCCACGCCGGAGCGGAAGAGCCGCAGGCTCGCGAGCAGGTAGTCCTCGCGCTGCCCGGCGAGCCGCGGGATCTGGTCGCGCCCGCGGTAATCCGGAAGGTGGCAGGTCCCGCACAGGCCGCGCTGCGAGAGCGCCGCGCCGCGCCGCACGCGCGCGCCGTCGGCGCCCGCCTCGGGCGGCTTCGCCGGGAGTGACGCGTAGTGGCGAGCGAGCATCACGATCTCCTCGTCGGTGATGCCCTGGAGCGCCTCTCTCATCTCGGGCACGTCGCGCAGGCCCTCGCGGATCATCACGAGCTGGTTCTCGAGAAAGAGGGCGGGCTGCGCCGCGAGCGACGGGCTTCCGGGACGCACCGAGTTGCCGTCGCTGCCGTGGCAGGCGGCGCACGCCTGCAGCCGAGCGGGCGGCGCCTGCCCTGCGGCAAGGCTTGCCGCCACGCAAAGCGCCGCGGCCGCCGCCGCGGCCAGACGTCGGCCGCAGCGGCGCGCCGCGTCACCGCGCATAGGTGATGCGGTAGATCGCGCCGAGCTGCTCGTCGGACAGGAGCACCGAGCCGTCGGGGAGCTGCAGGAGATACGCCGGCCGTCCCCAGAAGCTCTGCGTCGCCGGATCCATGAAGCCGGTGATGAACGGCGTCACCTGCGCGCCGCTGCCGTCCGGGTTGGCGCGCACCGCGACGACGTCGTAGCCGCTCTTCTGCGTGCGGTTCCACGAGCCCTTGCGCGCGACCAGCGCGACGTTCCGGTACTCGGGCGGGAACATGTTGCCGGTGTAGAAGATCACGCCCATGGTCGCGGTGTGCGGCCCCATCATGGCCACGGGCTTCGCGACGCCCGCGCAGGGATTGGGCTTCTTCAGGTCCTTGTCGGGGATGCTCCCGGCGTGGCACCACGGGAAGCCGAAGTCCTCGCCCTTGGCGGAGAGGCGGTTCAGCGTGTCGTCGGGCGTGTCGTCGCCCATCCAGTCGCGGCCGTGGTTGGTGAACCAGAGCTCCTTCGTGACCGGATGCCAGTCGAAGCCGACGGTGTTGCGCACCTCCATGCCCGAGCCGTCGGGGTTGTAGCGGCGGATCTGCGCGTACTCCTTCGTCGGCAGCTCGCAGATGTTGCACGGCGCGCCGAAGGGCACGTAGAGCTTCCCGTCCGGGCCGAAGCGGATGTACTTCCAGTTGTGGTGCTGCTCCTTCGGCAGCTGGAACGCCGCGGTCATGTCCACCGGCGCGACGCCGGGGTTCTTCGCGATGCCGTCGAAGCGCAGCACCTTGTCG
>JAOAEA010000231.1 GCA_026417035.1 Burkholderiales bacterium | reverse complement strand
GACCCGCTGCTGGAACGCAATGTTGCGATCAAGACCATCCGCATCGATGTCACGGCGGCCGAGCGCGAAGAGTTCAAGAAGCGCTTCTTTCGTGAAGCCAAGTCTGCTGCGCGGCTGAATCACCCGAACATCGTCACCGTCTACGATGCCGGCGAAAGCGGCGAGATCGCGTACATCGCGATGGAACTGCTGGACGGCAAGGACCTGCGGCACTACATCCGCAAAGACGAGCGCCCCGGCTACGAGCGCACCGCCGAAATCGTTGCCGACGTGGCGCGCGCCTTGCACTATGCGCACATTGAAGGCGTGGTGCACCGCGACGTCAAGCCCGGCAACATCATCGTGCTGCACAACGGCGCGGTGAAGCTGGCCGACTTCGGCATCGCGCGCCTGGCCAGCGGCAGCGGCACGCAAACCGGCCAGACCTTCGGCACGCCCAAATACATGGCCCCCGAGCAGATTGCCGGGCGGCCGGTGGATGGGCGCGCCGACATCTTCGCGCTTGGCATCGTGCTGTAT
>JAOAEA010000230.1 GCA_026417035.1 Burkholderiales bacterium | reverse complement strand
AATCGGTGGCGTTCGCGGCGCGCCGCTACGGCATGGCCGCGACGATCTTCGTCCCCCACGGCAACAGCCGCGAGAAGAACGCCGCGATGCGCGCGCTCGGCGCGACGTTGATCGAGCACGGCGAGGACTTCCAGGCCGCGCGCGAGGAAGCGGACCGCTACGCGCAGGCGCACGGGCTGCATTTTGTCCCCTCTTTTCACGCCGATCTGGTGCGCGGCGTGGCGACCTACTGGATGGAGTTCTTCGGTGCGGCGCCGGAACTCGATGTCGTTTGCGTGCCGGTCGGCCAAGGCTCGGGCATCAGCGCCTGCAGCGCCGCGCGCGCGGCGCTGTCTTTGCGTACGCGCATCGTCGGCGTGGTCTCCGCGCACGCGCCGTGCTATGCGCGGTCGTTCGCGGCACGCCGTCCGATCGAGGCACCGGTGACGACGCAGCTTGCCGACGGTCTGGCTTGCCGCGTGCCCGATGCGCAGGCGCTCGACATCATCCTCGCGCACGTCGACGGCATCGTGCAGGTCAC
>JAOAEA010000229.1 GCA_026417035.1 Burkholderiales bacterium | reverse complement strand
GATCGGCGACCCCCGCGCCGTGGAGCCGCTTATCGCCGCGCTCAAGGATGACGAGTGGAGTGCGCGCTACGCCGCTGCCGGGGCGTTGGGCAAGACCGGCGATCCCCGCGCCGTGGAGCCGCTCATCGCCGCGCTCGAGGACGGCCATGAGTATGTGCGCCGCGCCGCCAGCGAGGCGCTGGGTAAACTAGGCGATCCCCGCGCCGTGGAGCCGCTCATCGCCGCGCTCAAGGACAAGCGTAATGATGTGCGCTGCGCCGCCGCCGAGGCGCTGGGCAAGATCGGCGATCCCCGCGCCGTGGAGCCGCTCATCGCCGCGCTCAAGGATATCTTTGAGGATGTGCGTCACGCCGCCGCCGGGGCGTTGGGCAAGATCGGCGATCCCCGCGCCGTGGAGCCGCTCATCGCCGCGCTCAAGGACGGCGATGAGGATGTGCGCCTTGCCGCCGCCAAGGCGCTGGACCGCCTGGGCTGGCAACCTGCTCAGGATGAAAATGCCGCCTGGTACTGGGTTACAAAA
>JAOAEA010000228.1 GCA_026417035.1 Burkholderiales bacterium | reverse complement strand
TGTATAAGAGACAGCTGCCAGCCCGGCTCGTGCTCGCCGGCCGCGGCGCGCTCGCGCGTGAGACGTGCCCGAGCCTGAACCTGCTGTCGGCGGACGAGCGCGTCCGCGTCGCCCGGCTGTCGAGCCGTGCGCTGAAGCTCGCCGAGGCGGGCCATGTCCATCTCGTGCAGCGACGCCGCGGCTTCGAGGACTACGAGTACGTCGCCATCGCGCGGCGACGGCCGCGGCGGATCTCGCCCCTGCTCCTCCCGCGCATCCTGGTGGAGGCGGCCTGATGCACGCCCCCGCCCTAAACCGCCCCACCCTCGACAGCCTGCGCCACCTGCCGGTGGGCGACATCATCGCGCTGCCGGCCGCGCACCTCGCCCTCCTCCAGGCCGAAGCGCGCGAGGCGGTCGAGGCCGCCAAGCGCATGCAGGACTGGATCGAGGCCGCCATCGCGCTCCGCTACGAGCAGCACGCGATCGGCGCCCGCGCCGCTGCCGGCAAGGACACCGGCACCGTGCGCTTCGACGACGGTG
>JAOAEA010000227.1 GCA_026417035.1 Burkholderiales bacterium | reverse complement strand
GGCCTGACCGCTCATGATCAGCCGCAGCATCGCCCGCGCCAGACGCGATCGCTCAGCGGTGGGGAGGTCATCGAGCCAAACCGCCGTGTCATAGGCGCGTTCGATGAGCATTTCATAGGCCGGACCGATCAAGGCGATGCGGTGCCCCCCCGGGGCGGCGATCTGGCGCGCCAAGCGTTCGGCCGGCGAGCGCAGCAGCAGGCCAAATCCAGCCGCCAGTTGCACCTCGGCCTCGGCGTCAGCGCGTGGGACCGCCTTACCCCACAGATCGCGGCGATCGTGTTCGTTGCGGATGAAATCCTTCAGCAGCTCGCGGCGCACCGGATCCTGAAGCTCGCGGAAGGTGGGTACCTGGGCCGGCGGCACGGCCAGCTCCAGGTCGTTGAGTTCCACCTCGGCGCGGGCGACAAAGGCCAGCCCTTGCGCGGCGAAGCGGGCGTGGATCTCGGTGAAGGTGCGCGGCGTGAAATGGGCGGCCATCGCATTGTGGGCAAAATGGTCGATCTGATAAGGGTCTGTCT
>JAOAEA010000226.1 GCA_026417035.1 Burkholderiales bacterium | reverse complement strand
GCCTTGAACAGGTTGGGAAGGCAGGCGGAGGCCATCACGGCATCGAGCGTGATCTCGCCCTGGCGGAACACCTTCGGCAGCCCGGTGCGGACATTGGTCGCGGTGACGAACACCCTCGCCGCGTCGCAGGCGTTCACGCGGCCGAAGTCGATCTGCGCGGCCACCACGTCGCGCAGCGGGTTCACGTCGAGCGGGTTGAGATCGTAGGGCGAGGCGAGGCGGGAGAGCAGGTCGAGCGCGACATATCCTGGCGAGGCATCGAGGCTCCAGCACCCGAGCAGCACATCGAGCAGCCCGCGGCGGACGGGGCTGAAACGCGCCGCGTCGCTCACCGCGCGCCAGAACCGCGCCAGCGCCTCGCGTGCGCCGTCACGGCCGCCGCGCGTCAAGCCGTCGGCTAGCGCGACCGCGTTCATCGCGCCGGCGCTGGTGCCGGAGAGGGCGGCGACCTCGATCCGCCCGTCCTCCAGGATCCGGTCCAGCACGCCCCAGGTGAAGGCGCCATGCGCGCCACCCCCCTGGAG
>JAOAEA010000225.1 GCA_026417035.1 Burkholderiales bacterium | reverse complement strand
GGCCTGGCCCGAGCGCACCGCCCCGACGGAGGAGGCCTGAATGTTCGGCTACTCGGAAGAGCAGATCGCGGCCTTTGGCCTGTCCGTCGGCGTGACGGCGTTCATGCTCTACATGCTGTTCATCATCGGCCACCTGGCCTGGGAATCCAAGGCCGGCCGGTTCGGCACCTTCGTGCTCTTTCTGGGGCTGGCTTTTGGCATGGTGGGCTTCGTGGCCAAGTACATCATCCAGTGGTTTCTGGAAAAGTAAGGCGCTGCGGCAGCCCGCCGCGCTTCAGCCAAACGGCTTGATGCCGATCAGCAGGCCGTGCAGGCCGAAGGCAAACACCGCCCAGGCGGCCACCCCCAGCGCCACCGTGATGACCGTAGCCGGCGCCTTGCCCGGCGCATAGACCACGCCTTCGGCGCGGTCGCGCTGGCGCGAGACGCGGTACAGCGCCACCGCCCACAGCAGAAAGCTGCCAAAGAGCACCAGGTGCGCCAGCATGCCCGTGGCCAGCAGATGCGCCAGCGCCCAGGCCTTGGT
>JAOAEA010000224.1 GCA_026417035.1 Burkholderiales bacterium | reverse complement strand
CCCCAGGCGCTGCGCGAGCCAGCCGTCGAGGCCCGTCTTGGCTCCCAGGCCGGCGAACGCGGGCTGCAGGTCGGCCAGCGTCTGTGCGGTGGTCGATGCGCGCGGCGTCTCGTCGGCGGCCAGCAGCGTGCGGCCGTCGACCTCGACCGGCACGACGGAGCGGGACCAGCCGGCGTCGCGCGCGTGGACGGCACGCTGCTGCGAGGCGAGCGCGATCGCGTCGCAGTCGGCGCGCGAGAAGCCCTCCAGCGTCGCCAGCGCGTCGGCCGCGAGGCCGATCGGCACCAGGCGCAGCGAGCGCGCGAGCTCGGCGTCGTGCGTCAGCGCTCCGGCGTCGCTGCCCATCGGCACGCGCGACATCGACTCGACGCCGCCGCCGACCGCGACGCCGTCGCTGGCCAGCGCCTGCAGTGCCGCGTAACCCACGGCCGACAGTCCCGAGGCACAGTAGCGGTTGACGGTCAGCGCCGGCACGCGGTCGGGCCAGCCGGCGGCGAGCGCGCCGAGTCGGCCGACATGGCTGCCCTGCTC
>JAOAEA010000223.1 GCA_026417035.1 Burkholderiales bacterium | reverse complement strand
TTTCTGGCCGGCGCCGACGGCGAGTCCTTCCGCTATGTGCCGCACGCGGAGGATGACCCGGTGGCGATGTGTTACACCTCGGGCACCACCGGGCGGCCGAAGGGCGCCATACGCAGCCATGGCGGCAGCAGCCTGATCGCGCTGGCCACGGCGCTGGAATTCGGCCTGTCGCGCGACGATACCGGCTTGTTGGTCATGCCGCTGTGCCACGCCAATTCGCTGTACTTCGCCACCACCTTCATCCATCTGGGGGCGAGCCTGATCGTCGACGATCGTCGCAGCTTCGACGCCGAGGCGCTGCTGGACACCCTGGCGCGCGAGCGGGTCACCTTCACCTCGCTGGTGCCGACGCACTACATCATGATGTTGGCGCTGCCCGAGGCGACCAAGGCGCGCTACGACCTGAGTGCCGTGGGCAAGCTGCTGGTGTCGTCGGCGCCGGCGCGTCAGGACACGAAGCGCGGTATCCTGCAACTGTTCCCCAACGGCAAGCTGTACGAGTTGTACGGCTCCACCGAGGCCGGCTGGGTCACCC
>JAOAEA010000222.1 GCA_026417035.1 Burkholderiales bacterium | reverse complement strand
CGCGTATCCTGCGCACGGGCGCCAAGCTGCTGCTGCTGGACGAAATCTCCGAGGGCCTGGCGCCGGTGATCGTGCAGACGCTGGCGCGTACGATCCGCTTGCTGCGCGACAAAGGCTACACGATCGTGATGGTGGAGCAGAACTTCCGTTTCGCGGCGCCCTTGGCGGACCGCTTTTACGTGATGGAACACGGGCGCATCGCCGAGCGCTTCACCGCGGGCGAGTTGCCCGCGAAGCGGGAGCTGCTGCACGAGTACTTGGGCGTATGACCGCGTTTGTTCACTGGAGGGCGATGGCGATGAAACGCAAGCTGATGGCGGTGGCGGTGGCGGCCACGTGGATTTGGGGGGGAATTGCGCAGGCCCAGATCTCGGATGGCGTGGTCAAGATCGGTGTTTTAAGCGACATGTCCAGCCTGTACGCCGACATCGGCGGTCCAGGCTCCGTGCTGGCGGCTCGCCTGGCGGTGGAGGACTTTCAGAAGACCTCGACAGCGGGCCTGAAGATCGTGGTCGTGTCGGCCGACCACCAGAAC
>JAOAEA010000022.1:27496-54912 GCA_026417035.1 Burkholderiales bacterium | reverse complement strand
CCGCCGATCCGCACCTCGCCGACGCGGACCTGTCGCGACGCGCGGCGCGCGATCCCGGGAAGCGGCATGGGTCAGTCCAGCGTGAGGCGCGCCACGTCGACGCGCGTGAAGGGCTTGAGGTCGAGCGCTTCGTCGTTGACGCTCATCCGCACGCCGCTCGCGTTGCCGATCACGACCGTGAGGGGCGGCACCCCTTCGACGACCCGCCGGCTGCCGGCCGCGTTGACCTGGGACAGGAGCGTCTTGCCCTCGGCATCGCGGATCTCGACCCAACTGTCCTGCGCGAACTCGAGCTGAACGCGCTTCACCCCCTCGACGAGGGGCGGCGATGCGGGCTCCTCGCGGGGGCTCGCCTGCGGCGCCGGGGCCTCGTCCGCGGTCGGCGCGGCGGCAGGCTGCGGCTCGGCGGCCGCGGGCTGCGGCGCCGGCGCAGGCGGCGCCACCGCCGCGAGGCGCGCCTCCTCGCGGGCGCGCAGGACCCAGTCGCCGACGACGAGACCGGCCGCCACGATCACGGCGAGCGACAGCAGCGCGTAGATCCTCCCGGACCGGCGCGGGCCCTGCTGGAACGGCACCTTCAGGTCCGGAACCGCCGCGATCGCCGGGGCACGGCCGTCGAGTGCGGCAGCGGCATCGCGCACGAGCGGTTCGGGGTCGAGGTCCAGGAACCGCGCGTAGGCGCGGACCATCCCGCGCGCGAACGTGCCTCCGGGCAGCGCGCCGAAGTCGTCGCCCTCGAGCGCCTCGATCTGCCGCGGCGAGAACTTGATGCGCATCGCGACGTCGGCGACCGTGAGGCCCCGCGCCTCGCGGGCCGCCGCGAGCGCGCGCCCCGGCGACGCGGGGCGCTCTTCTCCCGGAGGTGGCAGGTCGGTCACTCGAACTTGCCCTGCAGGAAGTCGCGGTACTCGGCCGAGTTGGGATAGCGCCGCCGGAGCTGCGTGGCGAGGGCCGTCTCCGCCGGCCGGTCGCCCAGCCGGCGCTCGATGCGCAGCGCGAGCCAGAGCGAGGCGGCCGTGGGCTCCACCAGCTTATTGAAGCGCGCCACGAGCGCCTGCGCCTCGCGCAGCCGGTCGCGCCGGTACTGGAGCTCGGCGTAGGCGAGCAGCGCCACGACGTTGTTGGGATCGAGGCGCAGCGCGCGCTCGAAGTATTCCGCGGCCTGGTCGAGCGCCTTCGGGTCGGAAGCGCGCCGCAGCGTGCACTGGCCCGCCGCCGCGTAGGACTTCGCCGGCGCGCGGTAGAGCGGCGCGCCGATCGCCTTCAGGAAGTACTGGACCGACTCGGCGTCGCGGCCCGTCTGGCAGAGGAACCATCCGTAGTTGTGCAGGAGGTCGGGGTCGTTCGGCGTGAGCTGCAGCGCCCGGTCGAAGCTCCGCTGCGCGGCCGCGTTGTCCTTGAGGTCCATGTAGACGAGCCCCTGGACGTTGTAGGCCGGCGAGTAGTTCGCGTCCGCGGCGAGCGCATAGCGGATCTCCTCGAGCGCGACGCCCATGTTGCCGGCCTCGTAGTAGGCCGCGGCGAGGTCGGTGTGCGCCTTCGCCCGCGAGCGCGCGTCGGCGCGCTCGCCGATGATGAACGGCGCGTCCGGATCGGAAGGATCCACCTGCGGCGTCTTGGTCTCCGGCTGCGCGCAGGCGGCGAGCGCCGCCGCCAGCACGACGGCCATCCGCCGCCTGGTCGTTTGCATCATGTCGCCACCCTCGCAAGCCGCGCCGCACGGCGGGTTCTGTCCTGGATGCGCCCGGCGAGCTGCCCGCACGCCGCGTCGATGTCGTCACCGCGCGTCTTGCGCGTCGTCGTCACGAGGCCCGCGGCGTTGAGCCGCTCGTTGAACGCGCGGATCGCCTCGCGCGGCGAGCGCTCGAATCCGGAGCCCGGGAACGGGTTGAAGGGGATCAGGTTCACCTTGGCGGGCACGTCCGCGAGCAGCCGCACGAGCGCGTCGGCGTGCTCCGGCGCGTCGTTCACGCCGGCGAGCATCACGTATTCGAACGTGATGAAGTCGCGCGGCGCCCGCTCGAGGTAGCGGCGGCAGGCGGCGAGCAGCTCGGCAAGGGGATACTTGCGGTTGATCGGCATCAGGCGGTCGCGCAGCGCGTCGTCGGGCGCGTGCAGCGAGACCGCGAGCGCGACCGGGCATTCCTCGCGGAGCCGGTCGATGAGCGGCACGATCCCCGAGGTCGAGACCGTCACCCGGCGCCGGGAGAGGCCGTAGGCGTTGTCGTCGAGCATCAGGCGCAGGGCGGGCACGACGTTGTCTAGGTTGAGCAGCGGCTCGCCCATGCCCATCAGGACCACGTTGCTCACCGGCCGTTCGCGCGCCGCGCCTTGCGCCGCGCCACCGAGCCGCGCCGCGCCGCCACGCAGCGCGCGCGTCGCGAGCCACAGCTGCCCGATGATCTCGGCCGTCGTGAGGTTGCGGTTGAACCCCTGCCGGCCGGTCGAGCAGAAGCGGCACTCCATCGCGCATCCGGCCTGCGTCGACACGCAGAGCGTGCCGCGGTCGTCCTCCGGGATGAACACCGCCTCGACGGCGTTCGCGTTGCCGACGTCGACCAGGAACTTGCGCGTGCCGTCGGCGGCGACCGAGTCGGCCACCACGCGCGGCGCCGCGACGACGGCCGCCGCGGCGAGCTTCTCGCGCAGCCCCTTCGCGAGATCGCTCATCGCGGCGAAGTCATCCTCGCCCGCGCGATGGATCCAGCGCAGCACCTGGCGCGCCCGGAACGGCTTCTCGCCGAGCGCGGCGAAGAACCGCTCCAGGCCGGCGGCGTCGAATCCGAGAAGGTTGGCCTTGTCCGGCACGTGCCGCGCGCTCCCTCAGCGCGAGTAGATCTCGAACTCGGGGAAGAAGTAGGCGATCTCCGTCTTCGCCGTCTCGGGCCCGTCCGAGCCGTGCACCGCGTTGGCGTCGATCGACTCGGCGAAGTCGGCGCGGATGGTCCCCTTCTCCGCCTTCTTCGGGTCGGTGGCGCCCATCAGCTCGCGGTTCTTCGCGATGGCGCCCTCGCCCTCGAGCACCTGCACCATCACCGGACCGGAGATCATGAACCTGACGAGATCGGCGAAGAACGGCCGCGCGCGGTGGACGGCGTAGAACCCCTCGGCTTCGGCCTGCGAGAGGTGGATCATCTTCGCGGCGACGATCTTCAGCCCGTTCGTTTCGAACCGGGAATAGATCTTCCCGATGACGTTCTTCGCCACTGCGTCGGGCTTGATGATCGAAAGCGTGCGCTCGACCGCCATTCTTGCGTTCTCCTGGACATGCGAAAGAAAATATAACCCATTATTCTATCGTGATTTTCGCCGAATGTCGCGGCGCCGGGCGCCCGCGCGCGCCGCGATCACGCGCTTTGCCAGACGGGCAGCAACCCCGGCTCGCCCGGCCGTGCGCGCACCGACCAGTCGCCGCCCAAGCCCGGAACCCACGCGAGCGCCTCCCCGCGGAATAGGAGAGGCAGGCGCGAGCGCTCCCACGGCGGGATGCCGGCTTCCCGCAGGAGGTCCTTGAGCGCACGGCGCGGGCCGTCTTGCCGCAGGCGCAGCCGCTCGCCGCCGCGCCGCAGGCCGACCCGGATGCCCTCGCCCGCGAGGTGCGCCGCGAGCCCCGCGCCCTCGCAGGCCTCGAAGCGCAGGATGCCCCGGGGCGACGCGAGCGCGAGCGTCGGCTCGCCGCGCCAGAGGCGCTCCGCAGCCTCGCCGTGCGGCGCTTCCGCCTCGACCCAGAGCGTGCCGCGGTGCCGGCGCACGCGAAAACCACCGAGGCGGAACTCGACGCCCGCGCCGGGCTTCGCCGTAACGACCTGGCGCAGCATCTCGGCGAGAGCACGCGCGTCCGGGACCGGCACGCCGCGCGCCGCGAGATGGAAGCGCAGCAGGTTGCGCGCCCGCGGCTCGGGGAGCGCGGCGAGGGCGCCCGCCGCGAGCCGGCCTTCCACGAGGCTCGCCGCCTCGTCGCTGCGCGCGAGCGCGTCGAGGAGGTCCGCCGCTTCCGCCGCGTGTGCGGCGCTTCGCGCGAGCGCGGCCGCCACGTCGGGGCGGAGCTCGGCGAGCGCTGGCATCACGCGCCGGCGGACGAAGCTGCGCGCGCGCGCCAGGTCCGCGTTCGACTCGTCCTCGACCCACGCGAGGCCGCGCGCGCGTGCGTGCGCCTCGATCGCGGCGCGCGCCACCGAAAGGAGCGGCCGGATGACCTTCGGACCCTGGGGGTGGCCGGGGAGCGGGCCCGCGGCCGGCATCCCCGCGAGCCCTGCGACGCCGGTGCCGCGGACGAGCTGCACCAGGACGGTCTCGGCCTGGTCGTCGCGATGGTGCGCGAGCGCGAGGAAGTCGGCGCGCTGCCGGGCGAAGGCCGCGTAGCGGGCCGCCCGCGCCGCGCCCTCGACGCCGAGCGACCGGTACGGCGCGATGTCCACACGCTCGACCGCGAGCGGCACGGCGTAGGCGCACGCGAGCCGTTCGCACGCGGCCGCCCACGCATCGGCGTTGGGGCTCAGCCCGTGATGGACGTGGACGCAGGAGAGCGCGAATCCGAGCTCGGGAGCGAGGGTCGCGAGCGCGTCGAGCAGCGCGACCGAGTCGACCCCGCCGGAGAGCCCCAGCGCGACCGAAGCGCCGCGAGCCACGCGCGGCGCGAGCGCGGCGCGCACCGCCCCGACGAGGTCACTCGACGGGCTCTTCCTTGAACTTGCCATAGCCCATCAGGCGCTCGAAGCGCGCCGCGACGAGCTCCGCGATCCCCATGCCGGAGACCTGCCGCAGCGCGTCCTGCAGGGCTTTCTTGAGGTTGTGCGCGGCGGCCGCGTGGTCGCGGTGCGCGCCGCCGGGCGGCTCGGTCACGATCCTGTCGACGAGCCCGAGCGTCTTCAGACGCGTCGCGGTGATGCCGAGCGCCTCGGCAGCGTCCGGGGCCTTGTCCGCGGAGCGCCACAGGATCGAGGCGCACCCCTCGGGCGAGATCACCGAATAGGTCGCGTACTGGAGCATCATCACCACGTCGCCCACCGCGATCGCGAGCGCGCCGCCCGAGCCGCCCTCGCCGATCACCGTCACCACCACCGGCACCTTGAGCTCGGCCATCGCGTAGAGGTTGCGCCCGATCGCCTCCGACTGACCGCGCTCCTCGGCGCCGATACCCGGGTAGGCCCCGGGCGTGTCCACGAACGTCAGGACCGGGATACCGAACTTCTCCGCGAGCCGCATCAGCCGCAGCGCCTTGCGGTAGCCCTCCGGGCGCGGCATGCCGAAGTTGCGGTAGATCTTCTCCTTCGTGTCGCGGCCTTTCTGGTGGCCGATCACCACCACCGGCTGCCCGCCGAAGCGCGCCAGCCCGCCCACGATGGAAGGGTCGTCGGCGAACGCGCGGTCCCCGTGCAGCTCCTGGAAGTCGGTGAACAGGAGCCGTACGTAGTCGAGGGTGTAGGGCCGCTGCGGGTGGCGCGCGACCTGCGCGATCTGCCAGGGCGTGAGCTTGGCGTAGATCTCCTTGGTGAGCGCCTGGCCCTTCTTCTGGAGCTGGGCGATCTCCTGCGAGATGTCGACCGCCGAGTCGTCCTGCACGTAGCGGAGCTCGTCGATCTTCGCCTCGAGCTCGGCGATCGGCTGCTCGAAGTCGAGAAACGTGGCTTTGCCGGGCGCGCTCATCGTCCGGAGGGATTCTACACAACGGCGCGCGCGCCGCCGCGCGCCCGGCTCAGGCGTCCTGGTCGAAGTCGACCGTGACCCGGTCGGTCACCGGGTAGCTCTGGCAGGTGAGGACGAAGCCGCGGGCGACCTCGTAGTCCTCCAGGGCGAAATTCGCGTCCATGTCCACTTCGCCCTCGAGCAGCTTCGCGCGGCAGGTCGCGCAGATGCCGCCCTTGCAGGCGTAGGGCAGCTCGATCCCCTGGGCGAGCGCCGCATCGAGGATCGCGGCGGCGTTCTTCTCCATCGCGAAGGTCCGGCGCCGCCCGTCCTGCACCACCGTCACCTCGCACTGGTTCGCGCCCACCACCGGGTGCGCGTGCGGCGCGGCGCCCTTGCGCGGCAGGCTGGTGGCGAAGATCTCGACCTTGACGCGCGACTTGTCGAAGCCGGCGGCCGCGAGCGCCGCCTGCACCTCTTCCATCATCCCCGCGGGGCCGCACACGAACACCGTGTCCACCTCGGCGAGGTCGACCCAGCGCCGCAGGAGCTCGCCGCACTTCTCACGAGTGAAGCGGCCGTTGAAGAGCTCGATGTCCTGCTGCTCCCGCGACAGCACGAAGACGAGGTTGAACCGCGCGAGGCAGGCGTCCTTGAGGTCCTCGAGCTCCTCCTTGAACATCACCGAGCCCGACGCGCGGTTGCCGTAGAAGAGCGTGAACTCGCTCGCGGGCTCCGCGGCGAGGACGGTCTTCACCACCGACAGCACCGGCGTGATGCCGCTGCCGGCGGCGAAGGCGACGTAGTGCTTGCGGTTCCCCGGCGCGAGCGGCACGTTGAAGTGGCCGACCGGGGGCATCACCTCGAGCGTCTGCCCCGCCGCGAGGTGGTCGTTCGCCCAGTTCGAGAAGCGCCCGCCGGGCACGCGCTTGATGGCGATCCGCAGGCGCGCGTCCTGCACCGCGGAGCAGACGGAGTACGAGCGGCGCACGTCCTCGCCGTCGATGCGCGTGCGCAGCGTGATGTGCTGCCCCTCGCGGTAGCGGAACGTCGCGGCGAGCTCGGGCGGCACGCGGAAGGTGACGGCGATGGCGTCGCGGGTCTCGCGGCGAACGGCGTCGATGGTGAGCGGGTAGAAGCGGCTCATGCGCGCGGGCGCCTCAATGCGGCTTGAAGTAGTCGAACGGCTCGAGGCAGTCGTCGCAGCGGTAGAGCGCCTTGCACGGCGTCGAGCCGAAGCGGCTCGTGAGCCGCGTGCGCGCCGAGCCGCAGCGCGGGCAGGCGACCGGATCGGCCGCGCGGCCGCGCAGGAGCGCGCTCGCGTCCACGACCTTCCAGCCCGGCGGCGCGATGCCGTAGCCGCGCAGCTGCGCGCGGCCCCGCTCGGTGATCCAGTCGGTCGTCCACGCCGGCGCGAGCCGCGTCTCCAGGCGCACGCGCGCCAGGCCGCGGCGCGCGAGCGATTCGCGGATCTCCGCCGCGATCAGCTCGGTCGCCGGGCAGCCCGAGTAGGTCGGCGTCACGGTGACGACGAGCTCGCCGGGCTCGTCCCAGCGCACCTCGCGGACGATGCCGAGGTCGACGACGGAGACCACCGGGATCTCGGGGTCGGGAACCTCGGCGAGCCAGCCCCAGACGTCTTCGACGCTCGGACGCCCCTGCGCCCCGCCTCGCACCGCCGCGCTCCCGGCTACCACTGCGCGCCCGGATAGGCGCGCTGGAGGAACTGCATCTCCGCGAGGAGGTAGCCGAGCTTCTCGGTGTGCACGCCCTGCTTGCCGCCGCGCTGCATGTAACCCGGCGCCGGGAGGGCGAGTGTCGCCTCGGTGAGCACGCTCTTCACCTCGGCGAGCCAGGGCTCGCGCAGCGCCGCCGGGTCGAAGCCCACGCCGGCTTCGACCATCGCCTGGTCGACCGCGTCGCCCTCGAAGAGCTCGCCGGTGTACATCCAGAGATCGTCGATCGCGGCCTGCATGCGCGCGTGGCTCTCGTCGGTGCCGTCGCCGAGGCGCACCACCCAGTCCGTCGAGCGCTCGAGGTGGTAGGCCGCCTCCTTGGCGGACTTCTGCGCGATCGCCGCGACCCGCTCGTCGGCCGAGCCGGAGAGGGCGCGCAGCGCGCGGAGGTTCCAGGCGTCGAAGTAGAACTGCCGCGCCAGGGTGTCGGCGAAGCTGCCGTTCGGCTGCTCCACGAGCAGCACGTTGCGGAAGCCGGAGGCGTCGCGCAGGAACGCGAGCGAGTCCTCGTCGCGCCCCTTGCCCTCGACCTCGCCGGCGTAGGTGAGCCACATCCGGGCCTGCCCGAGGAGGTCGAGCGCGGTGTTCGCCATGGCGAGATCTTCCTCGATCACCGGCGCCTTGCCGGTCCACTCGCCCAGGCGCTGCGCGAGCACGAGCGCGCTGTCGCCGAGGCGCAGCAGGTACTGGAAGAGCGCTTCCTCGCGGCGCACGGTCAGATGCCCTTCACTTCGTCCGGCATCGGGAAGAAGGTTGGGTGCCGGTAGACCTTGCTCGCCGCCGGCTCGAAGAGCGCCTCCTTGTCGCCGGGGCTCGAAGCGGTGATGTCGGCCGAGCGCACGACCCAGATGGAGACGCCCTCGTTGCGGCGCGTGTAAACGTCGCGCGCGTTCTTGATCGCCATCTCCGCATCGGGGGCGTGCAGCGAGCCGACGTGCTTGTGCGCCAGCCCGTGCTGGCTGCGGATGAACACTTCCCACAACGGCCATTCTTTCATCGCTCAACTCCAGGGGCGCTTCGACGCCCTCCGCGGCCTCTGCGTTTCGTGCTTGAGGATCATGCCGCCTTCGCCCGCGCCGCGCGCTTTTCCGCGTGGGCGACCGCGGCCTCGCGCACCCAGGCCCCGTCTTCCCAAGCCTTGACGCGCGTGCGCAGCCGGTCGCGGTTGCACGGCCCGTCGCCCTTGATCACGCGGTAGAACTCTTCCCAGTCGATCGGACCGTGCTCCCAGTGCCCGGTCTCGGCGTTCCACCGGAGCGCGGGATCGGGCACCTCGAGCCCGAGGAACTGCGCCTGCGGCACCGTCTGGTCGAGCCACTTCTGGCGCAGCTCGTCGTTCGAGAAGAGCTTGATGCGCCAGGCCATCGATTGCGCGCTGTGGACCGAGTCCTTGTCCGGCGGCCCCTGCATGGCGAGCGCCGGCCACCACCAGCGGTTGAACGCTTCCTGCGCCATGGCCTTCTGCTCGGGCGCCCCGCGGCAGAGCGCGAGCATGATGTCGTAGCCCTGCCGCTGGTGGAACGACTCCTCCTTGCAGATGCGCACCATGGCGCGCGCGTACGGGCCGTAGGAGCAGCGGCACAGCGGGATCTGGTTGATGATCGCCGCGCCGTCCACGAGCCAGCCGATGCAGCCCACGTCGGCCCAGGTGAGCGTCGGGTAGTTGAAGATGCTCGAATACTTCGCCTTGCCCGCGTGCAGGTCGGCGATCATCTGGTCGCGCGACACGCCGAGCGTCTCGGCGGCGCTGTACAGGTAGAGCCCGTGCCCGCCCTCGTCCTGCACCTTGGCGAGCAGGATCGCCTTGCGCTTGAGGGTCGGCGCGCGGGTGATCCAGTTGCCCTCGGGCAGCATGCCGACGATCTCGGAATGCGCGTGCTGCGAGATCTGCCGGATCAGCGTGCGCCGGTAAGCCTCCGGCATCGGGTCCTTGGGCTCGATCTTCACGCCCGCGTCGATGCGGTCCTGGAACGCGCGGTCCTCGGGCGCGAGCTCCTCGCGCGCGGCGACGCGCTTCGCGCCGGTGTCGACGAGTTGGGCGTACATGGGAACCTCCGCGGGGGCGCCTGGGCCGGTCGGACAGTTTATTGATACAGAATCCCGAGCGCAAGCCAGCGATTCTGTATCACGTCGCCGCGGTTGCGGGCCGCGGCGGCGGCCCTCAGTACTCGACGGGCACCGGGTCGAGGCTGCGCCAGAGATACCAGGTCGCGACCGAGCGCCATGGCGCCCAGGCCGCGCCGAACGCGCGCAGCTCCGCCGCGCCGATCGGCTCGCCGTCGCGGTAGTGCAGGCTCACGGCGCGGCGCAGCCCCAGGTCGTCCACCGGCAGGACGTCGGGACGCAGGAGGTTGAAGATCAGGAACATCTCGGCCGTCCAGCGGCCGATGCCGCGCACGGCGGTGAGCTCGCCGATGACGGCCTCGTCGTCCATCGTCGGCCAGCGCTGCGGATGGATCGTGCCCTTGGCGATGTGCGCAGCGAGGTCGCGGATGTATTCGACCTTGCGCTGCGAGAGCCCGGCGGCCGCGAGCCGTGCGCGCCGTGCCCGCAGGATCGCGTCGGGGGTCATGGCCGGGGCGACCGCGACCAGCCGCCGCCACACGCTGTCGGCGGCCTTCACCGAGATCTGCTGCCCGACGATCGAGCGCGCGAGCGTCTGGAAGGCGTCCCCGCGGCTCGTGAGGCGCACCCGCGGATGGGCGCGGATGATGCGGCGGAGCGTCGAGTCGCGCCGCGCGAGGGTCCGCTTCGCGCTCGCCCAGTAGTGCGGTGCCGCCGGGCGCTCACCCATCACGACGCCGCCGCGAGCGGAAGGTTGAGGAGCAGGTTCTGCGGCTTCATGCGCACGATGCCGGCCTCGTCCATCGCGAGGGCGAGGTACACCGGCCGCCCGGCGATGTCGGCGCGCATCACCTGGGGGTCGGCGAAATCCATGCGAAAGAGCGCGAGCAGCCGCGCGAGCCGCCCGGGCTCCACGTCCTCGCCCTGCCAGAGGTCGTTCAGCAGCGCCGTCGCCTGGGCGTCGAGGCCGATGTGCCAGGCCCAGTGCTCGTCGGCGATCGCCGGCACCGGCTCGACGCGCACGGCGACGCGCGCGAAGTGCGCGATCCACTTCTCCACCACGCGGCAGAAGGCGCGGGTCGCCGCCTGACCGGGGTTGATGGCGATCACGAAGTCGTGGCGCTGGTCGCGCGGCCAGTAGAGGGCCGCATTGCCGGCGTCGAGCACCTCGAGGTTCACCGCCTTCATCGGCGTCTGCGCTTCCACGATCAGCCGCCCGAGGCTGCCGTAGGCGCCGCCCGCCGCGTGCATCTCCACGGTCTCGCGATCGGCGAGCAGCGCGGCGCCGTCGGCGACGCTCGCCTTCTGCTCGCGATAGAAGAGCTCGCCCGCGCGCGCCTCGAGCGCGTCGTCGGTCCCGTCCAGGACGTTGCGCACGATGACCTGCGCGAGCTGGTCGATGAAGAGCGGCGGCACGGTGACGTCGCCGCCGGAGAAAATCGACGCGTAGCACGCCTCGAGGGTCGGGGTCGCCATGAGGCGCCGGCGGAAGTCGAGCAGGACGCGGTAGTTGAAGCGCGTGTCCTCGTCCTCGATCGCGTCGAGGTCGGCGGTGCTCACCTCGCGGCGCGGCTCGGCCATGAGCGCTTCGTGCAGCGCGAGCTCGCGCGGCCCGGACTCCGGCACGGGGCGGATCTCGGGCCGCAGGAGGTAGGCGCGGAAGAAGTCGTCGGTCGCGACGAGCCGGCCTTCGGCGTCGCGCGCGAGCAGGTGGAATCCCGAGTTGCGCCAGAAATCCGGCATCGCCCGCGAGCGTCAGCCCGCTGCGGGCGAGTGCGCCGCCAGCACGCGGCTGCCGGAGGCCACGTGCGGCACCAGGAACTCCATCTGGTCCGCGAGGATCTTGCGGTTCGTGAGGATGAGGTACTCGGCCTTGTTCGGGACGTAGGGCGCGTACAGGAGCTCGCAGCCCGCCTCCTCGGGCGTGCGGTTGCGCTTGATCCCGTTGCAGTGCCGGCAGGCGGTGACGACGTTCATCCACGTGTCGCGCCCGCCGCGGGAGAGCGGCAGGATGTGGTCGCGGGTCAGGCGGAAATACGAGAACTCGCCTCCGCAATAGGCGCAGATCTGGCGGTCGCGCCGGAAGAGCTCGCGGTTCGAGAGCGGCGGCACCTGGTTGAAGCCCTTCATCGCCATCGCGCGCCCGCGGATCGCGATGATCGAGTGCCCGCTGATCGAGGAGCGCTCGCCGGTCGCGCGCGACACGCCGCCGTAGACCGTGAACGCGATGTCGCCCAGGGCCCACGCCACCAGGTTCTTGGCGTAGTAGAAGCAGGCCTGCTGCCACGTCACCCAGCGGTGCGGAACGCCGTGGGCGTCGAGGGTCAGGATGAGCGGCGGTTCTGCCATCGTGCGCGTCGGATCCATCGGCGAAACCCTTCGCCGGCGCGACGATTGTGCCGCAAAAACAGGGTGCTGGCCACTCGCCCCGGGACGGGGCGTCGGTCAGTTGAGGAGCGCCGCGAGCGCTCGGCGGTATTCGCGGACGAGGTCCGGCTCGCCGGAAGCGAGGCTGAACACGCGCACGCACGCCGCGCGCGCCTTCTCGCGCCACTCGCCGCGGTCGGCGCGCACGACCTCGATGAGCTCCTTGAGCGCGGACTCGTATCGGCCCTCCGCGGCGTGCCGCTCGCCGAGCGCGAGCCGCGCGCCGAGGTCCGCCGGGTTCGTCGCGAGCCGTTCGCGCAGCGCGTCCGCCGAGGGCAGCCCCTGGGCGCTGCGCCACGCGGCAACCCGCGCGCGCAGCACGTCGAGCCGCTCGCCCGATTCGAACGCCGGCACCTCGGCGAGGACGGCCTCCGCTTCCTGCAGCTCGCCGCGCGCGGCGAGGAGCTCCGCGAGATCGACGCGCGCCGCCACCTTCGCGGGCGCCAGCGCGAGCGCCTCGCGGAGCCTCGCCTCGGCCGTCTCGAAGTCGCCCTCGGCGATCGCCCGAGCGGCCGCGCGGCGCAGCACTTCCTCGGGCGACGGGACCACCGACTCGATGAACGCGCGCACACCCGACTCGGGGAGCGCGCCGACGAATTCGTTCACCACCTTGCCGTCGACGAACGCCTTCACGTTCGGAATCCCGCGCACGCCGAAGCGCGCCGCGGGCTCCGGATGCTCGTCGGTGTTGAGCTTGACGAGCACGAACTTGCCTGCGTATTCCTCGGCGAGCTTCTCGAGGATCGGCTTGAGGACCCGGCACGGGCCGCACCAGGGCGCCCAGAAGTCCACGAGGACAGGGCGGTCTTTCGAAGCCTCGATGACGTCGCGCTCGAAGGCATCCGCCGTGGTGTCGATCGAAAGGGTGATCATTGCTCTCTCGCGAAGGCTCGGTCGCTCTTCCTATGGCGGCCGACCCGAGCTTTTTCAAGAGGCGACGCAGTTGACGCCGATCAAGGCGACGTCGCGCCCCCGGCCTAGGCTGGTCGGTGCAACCTCGGAGACGACCATGAACGCGCTCACCCCGACCCAGGTCGAGAGCCTCAAGGAACGCATGCTGACGCGCCGCGGGGAGCTCGTCGTCGAGATCCGCGAGAAGCTCGCCGAGAGCCGCGAGCACTCCAGCCTCGCGACCGTGGAGCAGCGGCTCGAGGGCGGGGACTCGGCGCTCGCGGACCTCATCGCCTCGACCGACATGGCGATGGTCCGCCGCGACGTCGAGGAGATCCGCGAGATCGACGCCGCCATCGGGCGGATCGAGGCCGGCACCTACGGCGAGTGCACCCAGTGCGGCGAGCCGATCGGCTTCGCCCGGCTCGAGGCCGAGCCGACCGCGACCCGGTGCATCCGCGACCAGTCGCGCTGGGAGCGGGAGCACGGGAGCGGCGGAGGGGCTTCGCTCTAGGGCCGGGCGTCGCGTCCCCGGTCGCATCGGGGGATCCGCGACGGTCCTGACGGAATCGGAACACCGGTTCGCGCCGGCCCGCAGCGGCGCGTAGTCGCCGCGCCGCGCCCGGCGTCGTTCGCGCGAGGGAAAGAAAAAAGGCGGCCGATTGCTCGGCCGCCGCCAAAGACTTTCACCCCAAAGGAGGAGGAAAAACAGGCGAAAGCACCCCATGCCCAGCAGCTAGCGTGCCAGCTCCGGGCGCAGCGGGCACAGACTCGCGCGCAGTGCGAAATCCTTCACGGATCAGGGGCCCGCCGCCGTCCGCCGCACCGGTGCGTCGCGTCGGGTGCCGCTTCGCGGTGCAGGCGCGGGCTCGCGCGCCCCGGATGGGTGCTCCTCGCTCAGAGCCCGAGGTAGGCCTGGCGCACGCGGTCGTCGGCGAGCAGCTCGGCGCCGGTGCCTTCCATGGCGACCCGCCCGTTCTCCAGGACGTAGGCGCGGCTCGCGATTCGCAGCGACACCGCCACGTTCTGCTCGACGAGCACGATGGTGAGCCCGCGCCGGTTGAGCGCGAGGATCGTGCGGAAGACCTCCTGCACCACGGTCGGTGCGAGCCCGAGCGACGGCTCGTCGAACATGATGAGCTCGGGCTGTCCCATCAGGCACCGCCCGATCGCGAGCATCTGCTGTTCGCCGCCCGAGAGGGTGCCCGCGGCCTGGTGCTCGCGCTCCCGCAAGCGGGGGAACAGCGCGAACACCTCTTCGAGCGTCGCCTTCGCCCTGGCGCGGGCGCGCGGCACCAGAGCGCCAACCTCGAGGTTCTCGCGCACCGACAGCGTCGGGAACACCTGCCGCCCCTCGGCGACCTGGCCGATGCCGAGGTTCACCACGGCGTGGCTCGGCGCCCCCGTGATGTCGGCGCCGCGGTAGCGGATCGAGCCTGCCCGCGGGGTCTCGATGCCGGCGATGGTGCGGATGAGGCTCGACTTGCCCGCGCCGTTCGACCCGACGATCGCGACGATCGTCCCCTCGTCCACCGAGAGCGAGACGCCGTCGAGCGCCTGCGCGTCGCCGTAATAGAGGTCGAGGTCGCGGATCTCGAGCATGTCAGGCAGCGCCCGCAACGCAGAGGGCGCAGGGAACGCAGCCGACCGCAGAGGGAGCCGGGCGATCGCACGCGAGACGCACGGCCTGCGTGCCGCGCACGGACCGTTGCCGCCGCCCAAGGAGCCGCGAGAGGCCGCGGCCCTCTGCGTCCCCGCTTTGCAGCCCTGTCAGCCTCACAGCTCCGCCTCGGCACCCAGGTAGCACTCGAGCACCTGCGGGTCCTTCACCACGTCCTCGGGCGCGCCCTCGCAGATCTTCTCCCCGTGGTGCAGCACGACGATGCGCGCGGCGAGCGCCATCACGGCGCGCATCACGTGCTCGATGAGCAGGATGGTGAGGCCGGTCTCCGCGTTGATTCGCCGGAAGACGCCGACCATCTCGTCCACCTCGGTCGGCCGCAGGCCCGCCATCACCTCGTCCAGCAAGAGCAGCCGCGGCCGCGTCGCCATGGCGCGCGCGACCTCGAGCCGCTTGCGCTCCGGCAGCGTCAGGCTCGCAGCCGGCTCCGCCGCCTTGCCGTCGAGGTGCAGGAGGGCGAGGACGCGCATCGCCTCGCGCCGGGCCTGCGCGACGCCGGGGGTGGCCTTGAGCGCGCCGACGATCACGTTCTCCTCGACGGTGAGCTGGGGAAACGGCTTCACGACCTGGAACGTGCGCGCGATGCCGGCGCGGCACACCTGGTCGGGGCGCAGGCCGTCGATGCGGCGGGCACCGAGCCGCACCTCCCCGCTGTCGGCCGGGAAGACGCCCGCGATCAGGTTGAAGCAGGTGGTCTTGCCGGCGCCGTTCGGCCCGATCATCGCGACGATCGCGCCCTCGTCCACGTCGAAGCTGACCGCGTGCACGGCACGCAGGCCGCGGAAGGACTTGCCGAGGTCGCGGACTTCGAGGAGCGCCACGTCACTCGCCCTTCTTCGCCGGGCCGAAGCCGAGCCGTCGCGCGAGCGCCGGCCAGATGCCGTTCGGCACGAACACCACGACGACGAGCAGCGCGACGCCGTAGAACACCTGCTTGAGCCCCGGGATCTGGATGCCGAAGGCGTCGGTGACCTCGGTGAGGCCGTCGCCGAGGAACGTGAGGACGAACGCGCCGAGCACCGGCCCGAACAGCGTGCCCAGGCCGCCGATGATCGGCCCGAGGATGATCTCGATCGACCGCGCCATCGAGAAGATCTGCTCGGGGAAGAGGTTGTTGTAATAGAAGGCGAAGAAGACCCCCGCCAGCGCGGTCATCGCCGACGAGAAGAGGATCGCCAGCATCTTGTAGCGGAACGTGTTGATGCCGAGCGCCTGGGCGGCGTCCTCGTTCTCGCGGATGGCGAGCCAGTAGTAGCCGATCCGGCTCGCGCGCAGGCGCCACGCCGCGAGGAAGGCCCCCGCGGCCATCGCGAGCGCGATGTAATAGAACATGACCGGCGGCCCGCGCAGGTTCGCGAGGTCGGTGACGCCGTGCTCCTTGACCGGCAGGAAGAACCCGCCCGACCCTCCCACCCAATCGAAATGGTCGAAGCCGATCCGGGTGAACTCCGCGAACGCGATCGTGAGCAGCGCGAAGTACACCCCGCCGATGCCGAACCGGAAGGCGAGGAAGCCGATCACCGCCCCCGCCGCGAGCGAGACCGCCACCGCGGCAACGAGGCCGATCCACGGCGAAATGCCGTAGTGCACGAAGAGGGCAGCCGAGGCGTACGCGCCCAGGCCGACGTAGAGCGAGTGTCCGAGCGAGAGCTGGCCGGCGAAGCCCATCATCAGGTTCCACGCCTGACCGACGTACGCGAAGTAGAGGACCAGGATCGCGGCCGAGAGCACGTAGGGGTTCGCGAACGCGGGCAGGACCAGCAGCACCACGAAGAGCCCGCCGAGGGCGAGCGCGGCGCGCGCGGTCTGCCGTCCAGCGCCGGTCGCCATGCTAGCCGGCCTTCTTGCCGAGGAGCCCCTGCGGGCGCAGGAGCAGCACCAGGATGAGGAGCGCGAAGCTGAACATGCTCTTCGCGGATGGGGTGAACGCGACGCCGGCGAGCGCCTCCGAGAGCCCGATCAGCACGCCGCCGGCGAGCGCGCCGCCCATCGACCCGAGCCCGCCGACGATCACGATCACGAAGGCGAGCAGCGTGTACACCGGGCCGAGGGCCGGCGTCACGTCGACCAGCATCGCCTGGAGCACGCCGGCCGCGCCGACCAGCGCCGCGCCGATGCCGAAGGTGAGCGCGTAGTAGCGCTTCACGTCGAGGCCCACGACTTTCGCGCCGAGCAGGTTGTCGGCGCACGCGCGGATCGCCCGCCCGGTCGCCGTCAGGCGGAAGAAGGCGAAGAGCCCGGCGGCGAGCAGGACCGCGACGCTCGCGGCGTACACGCGCACCTTGTCGACGACCAGCGGCCCGACCTCGAAGGAGTCGAGCGCGTAGTCCACCTGCGCGCTGCGGGCGTCCGGCCCGAAGCCCATGAGGAGCCCGTTCACCATGATGATCGCCACCGCGACGAGCAGCATGAACTGGGAGTGCTCGGGGCGCTCGACGAACGGGTTGATGAGGCCGGCCTGGAGCGCGTAGCCGAACGCGAAGAAGGCCACCGCCACAGGCGCGAGGGCGAGGAAGGGGTCGAGCCGGAACGCGCCGAAGAGCAGCACCGCGGCGTACATCGCGATGGTCATCATCTCGCCGTGGGCGAAGTTCACCACCCGCACGACGCCGAAGATCACCGACAGCCCGAGCGCCATCAGCCCGTAGATGAGCCCGGTGAGGACGCCGGCGACGACGACGTTGCCGAGCAGCGCCCCCGGGAGCGCGGCGAGCCGCCAGACGTAGAGCGCGACGAGCGCGGCGGCGATGCCCGCGAGCGTCGCGAGGGTCTTCGCCGGCATCAGGGCCGCGGCGGCACGGTCGGGCGCGCGTGCGTCCGCGCGTCACGCATCGGGCGCGGCGCCCTTCAGCGCTTGTATTCGGGCTGCGGGAAGACGGGTTTCGCCTGCGCGGCCGCTGCCGGCAGCACCACCTTCGGCTGCTGGTCGAAATTCTGGATCGCCGCCGATGCGATGCCCTCGACCTGACCCTTGGCGTTGAACTTGATCGGCCCGCCGATCATCATGCGCTGCGCGATGTCGGTCGCGCGGATCGCGTCGGCGAGCGCCTTGCCCGCGGTGGAGCCGGCGCGCTTGTAGGCGTCGGCCGCGACCATGATCGCCTCGAACGTGAAGCCGACGTTGAGCGCGTGGTACATGAGCTTGTCCTGCGGGAATGCCTTCGTGAAGGCCGCCTCGACCTTCGCGGTCACCGGCGACTTCGGGTTGTACCAGGGCACGTTCGAGATGCAGTAGTCGGAGAGCTTGCCGAGCGCCTTGTAGAACTGCGCTTCGTACATGCCCGGGTTGCCCGGGCCGATGATGCCCATCGGGTTCCAGCGCTGCTTCACCATCTCGCGGCGCAGCAGGATGGCGTCGTTCAGGCGGCAGACGAGCATCAGGAAGTCGGCGTTGGTCGCCTTGGCCTTCGCGACCTCGACGGAGAGGTCCTTCGCGGCCGGGTCGTACGAGATCGTCTCGACGACGCGGAACGGCAGGTAGTTGAGCGTCGGCAGGATGGCGTCGATCGCCTTGCGGTTCGCCTGGCCGAACGTGTCGTTCACGTGCATGAAGACGCAGGTGCGCAGCGCGGTGTTGGTCGCCTGGAAGAGGTCGCGCATCAGCGCGAGGCCGTTGCGCACCAGATCCACGCTCGTCGGGAAGTTCCGGAACACGAACTTGTAGCCCTGCTCGGTGATCTGCGGCGCCGCGGCGATGTTGATGACGAAGGGCACGCCCTTCTGCTCGGCCACCTGCGCGATCGCGCCGGCCGCGCCGGAATCGAACGGCCCGACCAGCACGTTGGCGCCGTCGGCGATCAGCTTCTCGGCGCGCGAGCGCGCCACGTCCACGTTCGTCTCGGTGTCGGCGAAGAGCACCTTGATCGGCGCCGAGTAGCCGAGCTCCGGGAGCACCGCCGGGGCGATGTCGACGCCGAGCTTGCACGACTGGCCGATGAGGGCCTGCACGCCCGAGACCGGCAGCAGCACGCCGATGTTGAGCGGGCCGGACTGCGCGCGGACGATCGCGGGGAACGGCAGGGCGGCGAGCGCCGTCGCGCTGGCGGCGGCCTTGAGCATGCGGCGGCGCGAGGGCGCGCTCGCGCGGCGGGTGTCGGTCATCGGTTGCCTCCTCGGGTCGGGATCTCGGGCCCGCGCGCCGCGGTCGGGCGCGCGTTCGTTTTGTGTGGCGGATTCTCCCATCGGCCCCGCCCGCGCGCAATCGCCGCGCGGCCCGCGGGCGTCCGGGTCGGCCGGGCGCGCCGGGCCGCGGCGTGCGCTGCCCCCGCGCCGCCTATACTCGCGCCGTGGACACCCTCGAGCACATCGCGCTCGCCGCCGGCCTCGCCTGGGGAAGCGGCATCCGCGTCTATGCGGTCGTCTTCCTCGCCGGCGCGCTCGCGCGCTTCGGCGTGCTGGAGCTGCCGGACACGCTCGCGGTCCTGTCGCACCCCTGGGTGCTCGCCGCCTCGGGCTTCATGTTCTTCGTGGAGTTCTTCGCCGACAAGGTGCCCGGCTTCGACTCGGCCTGGGACGCGGTCCACACGTTCATCCGCATCCCCGCGGGCGCTTTCCTCGCGGCCGCCGCGCTCGGCCATGCCGATCCGGTCTGGGTGGCGGTCGCGGCGATCCTCGGCGGGGCGCTCGCTTCCGGCAGCCACGCGGCGAAGGCCGGCGGGCGTGCGGCGATCAACCTCTCGCCCGAGCCGTTCAGCAACTGGGCGGCGTCGCTCGCGGAGGATCTCGTCGTCCCCGCGGGGCTCGTCGCCGCGGTCAAGGCACCGCTCGCGTTCCTCGCGGCGCTCCTCGTGTTCGTCGGCCTGACGGTCTGGCTCGCGCCGCGGCTATGGCGCGGCGTGCGCCGCATCCTCGCGCGTTTGCGCGGACAGCCCACGGCGCCGTGAGCGCTGCCCCCGCGCGGGGCTCAGTGGTCCTCGATGCGCGGGATGCCCTCTTCGGCGGGGACACCGGTGTCCGGGTCGATCCACTCCGAGATGCCGATCTCGGCCTCGGCTTCCTCGAGCGACTCGCCGGGCTCGTAGTCCGACTCGGGCGTGTACTCCATGTCGGCGATCGCGTCGGCGAGGGTCTTGAAGGGGCCCGCCTCCTCGCCGGTGACCTTCGACTTCCAGTAGAAGCCGTCGGGACGTTCCAGGATGAGGGCGTCCTCGAACTCGGGCAGCTCGGGCGACGGGTGCGCTTTCGCCTTTCTCATCTTCGGGCTCCTCGGTGGCGCGATCTGGCGACGCGCCGGTTTCGTTCCAAGCATACTCCTTTGCCGCCGCGCCGCGCGCGCGGCTTCACATCCCCATGTCCCCGGCACCCGGCATCCCGCGGGCGCCCTTCTCCGGGATCTGCGCGATCATGCAGTCGGTCGTGAGGATGAGCCCCGCGATCGACGCGGCGTTCTGCAGCGCGGTGCGCGTGACCTTGCACGGGTCGAGGACGCCCATCGCGACGAGATCGCCGTACGCGCCCGTCGCCGCATTGAAACCGAAGCCGCCCTCGCCCTCGGCGACCCGCGCGACGACGACCGAAGGCTCCTCGCCCGCGTTCGCGACGATCTGGCGCAGCGGCTCCTCGAGCGCGCGCAGCACGATCTTGATCCCGGCGTCCTGGTCCGGATTCGCGCCGTGCAGCGCTCCGACCCGCGCGCGCGCCCGGATGAGCGCCACTCCGCCGCCCGGCAGCACGCCTTCCTCGACCGCCGCGTGGGTCGCGTGCAGCGCATCCTCCACGCGCGCCTTGCGCTCCTTCATCTCGGTCTCGGTCGCGGCGCCGACCTTCACCACCGCGACGCCGCCGGCGAGCTTGGCGGCGCGCTCCTCGAGCTTTTCGCGGTCGTAGTCGCTCTTCGCTTCCTTCGCCTGGCCGCGGATCTGCGCGATGCGCCCCGCGATCGCCTGCGGGTCGCCGGCCCCGTCGATGATCGTCGTGTTGTCCTTGTCGATCTCGACACGCTTGGCGCGCCCGAGCATCTCCGGCGTGGCCTTCTCGAGCGCGAGCCCGACCTCCTCGCTCACCACCCGCCCGCCGGTGAGGACGGCCATGTCCTCCAGCATCGCCTTGCGGCGGTCGCCGAAGCCCGGCGACTTGACCGCGCACGCGCGGATCACGCCGCGCAGGGTGTTGACCACGAGCGTCGCGAGCGCCTCGCCCTCGACGTCCTCGGCAACCAGGAGCAGCGGCTTGCCGAGCTTGGCGACCGCCTCGAGGATCGGGATCAGCTCGCGCACGCCCGATACCTTCCGGTCGTGGAGCAGGATGAGCGCGTCTTCGAGGACGCACGCCTGCTTCTCGGCGTTGTTGACGAAGTAGGGCGACAGGTAGCCGCGGTCGAACTGCATGCCCTCGACGATCTCGAGCTCGCTCGCGAGACCCGAGCCGTCCTCGACGGTGATGACGCCCTCGCTGCCGACCTTCTCCATCGCGTTCGCGACGATCTCGCCGATCACCGGGTCGTTGTTCGCGGAGATCGCCGCGACCTGCGCGATCTCGGTGCGGCCGCTGCACGGCCGGGCGAGCGCCGCGAGCGCGGCGACGATCGCCGCCACGGCCTGGTCGATGCCGCGCTTGAGGTCCATCGGGTTCATCCCCGCGGCGACGTATTTCATGCCCTCGGCGACGATCCCGTGCGCGAGCACCGTCGCGGTGCTGGTGCCGTCGCCGGCGACGTCGGAGGTCTTCGCGGCGACCTCGCGCACCATCTGCGCGCCCATGTTCTCGAAGGGGTCGGGGAGCTCGACCTCCTTGGCGACCACGACGCCGGAGTTGATGATCGTGGGCGAGCCGAACGAGCGCTCCAGGACGACCGTGCGCGCCTTCGGGCCGAGCGTCACCCGCACCGCCGCCGCGAGCGTGTCGATGCCGGCGAGGATCTTCGCCTGCACTTCCTCGCCGAAGATGATCGACTTCGCGGGCATGGCCTCGGCCCTCCGCTGGAGCGCTGCGACCCACGATAGTCCGGCGCCGCCCGGCGGGCTTGATCCATGTCAAGCGCCGCCGGCGCATCGCGCGGCCGTCCCCGAGACGAAAACGGCCGGCGTCGCCGGCCGTCGGCGCGCGCCGCGCCGGCGCGCTTCAGGCCTCCGCTTCGCCCGCGCCGCCGTTCGCGCGCGGCACGCGCACGTGGTTCTTGACGTCGCCGCGGCGCTTCGCGGCGTAGTCCTCGAGCTGGCGCTTGGCGGCGTCGAACGCGTCGCGCAGCGCGACGTAGATGTCCTCGTGGTGGTCGTTGTTCACGACGATCTCCCGCCCCGGCACGGTGATGTCGAGGCGCACCGAGAAGTGCTTGCCCTGATGCTTGTGCCGGTGCGGGGCCTCGGCCACGACCCGGCAGCCCATCAGCGGCGAATACACCCGCTCGAGCTTCTGCACCTTCTCGCGGATGCGCTGGTCGAGCGCCGGAGAATGGTCCATGTCGCGGACGGTGATCTGGAGTTCGGTCTGCATCGTTGCTCCTTGGTGAAACGCTTCCGGTGGGCGCGGCCGGCGGCGGCGCCCGCTAGCCCTTCACGCACAGCCTCGGGCGCAGGAACGCCACCCGCCGCGCGAGGCCCGCCTTCTCCGTCGCCTCGGCGACGAGGTCGACGTCCTTGTACGCCCCGGGCGCCTCCTCCGCGGCGCCGCGCATGGACTTGGTGCGGATCAGGATCCCCCTCCCGGCGAGCTCGTCGATCAGCTCGCGGCCGCGCCAGTGCCGGAGCGCCTGGTTGCGGCTCATCGCGCGCCCGGCGCCGTGGCTCGCCGACGAGAACGCCCGGTTCTCGCTCTCGGCGGTGCCCGCGAGGACGTACGACCCGGTGCCCATGCTCCCGCCGATGATGACCGGCTGGCCCACGGGCCGGTAGCGCGCGGGAAGCGAGGGATGGCCGGGACCGAAGGCCCGCGTGGCGCCCTTGCGGTGCACGTAGAGGAGACGGGGGCGTCCGTTCACGGTGTGCGTCTCGGGCTTGCAGGTATTGTGCGAGACATCGAAGAGCGTTTCCAGACTTGCGCCCGGGAAAAAGTGGCGGAATACTCTCCGGGTGAGCTCGGCGAGGATCTGGCGGTTCGCCAGCGCGCAGTTCATCGCCGCGTTCATCGCCCCGATGTACTGCTGGCCCTCCGGCGAGCGGATCGGCGCGCACGCGAGCTCCCGGTCCGGCAGCGAGATCCCCAGCCGCGCCGCGCCCTTGGCGAGGCTCACCAGGTAGTCGGTCCCGATCTGGTGGCCGAGCCCGCGCGAGCCGCAGTGGATCGACACCACCACCTGCCCCTCGGCGAGCCCGAACGCGCGCGCGGCTTCGGCGTCGTGGATGCGGTCCACGACCTGCACCTCGAGATAGTGGTTGCCCGATCCGAGCGTGCCCATCTCGCCGCGCTGGCGTTTCTTCGCGAGGTCGGACACATGCTCGGGCTTCGCGCCGGCCATGCAGCCGTGCTCCTCGACGAACTCGAGGTCGGCTTCCGTGCCGTAGCCCTCGCCCACCGCCCAGCGCGCGCCGCCGGTCAGGACGTCGTCGAGCTCCCGCGGCGCGAGGCGCAGGCTGCCCTCCTCGCCCACGCCCGCGGGAATGTTCGCGAAGAGGCTGTCGGCGAGTGCCCGCGCGACCGGCGCGATGTCGGCGGCCGCGAGGGTCGTCCGCAGGCAGCGGATGCCGCACGATATGTCGAAGCCGACGCCGCCGGCGGAGATGATGCCGCCCGCCTCGGGATCGAACGCCGCCACGCCGCCGATCGGGAAGCCGTAGCCCCAGTGCGCGTCGGGCATGGTCATCGCCGCGCCGACGAGCCCGGGGAGCTTCGCGACGTTGGTGATCTGCTCGAGCACCTTGTCGTCCATGTGCTCGATGAGCTCCCGGCCGGCGTAGAGGCGGACCTCGCCGCGCGTCTCCTCCGGCGCCTTCGGGAGCGACCAGCTCCACTCGTCGATGGGCCTGAGCCTCTCGATGTTCATCGGGCCGCCTGACGCCGTTCTCTGCAGCTCACCGGGGCGCGCGCCGGACGGCGCGGGTCGTGCCCCACCTCACACGTCCACGACACAGCGCGCCTCCCAACCTTCCGGCACGCGGCGCACCGAGAGCATCGTGAGCGTCGCGCCCTTCACCTCGGTGCCCCGCTCGTGGTGCGCGGACCACGGCTCGCCCCAGGCCTCGCCGTGCCAGCGGCGGCCGTCCCGCGCGAGCGCGAACTCGCCGAGCACGAGCCCGCGCTCGCGCGCGTGCGCGAGCAACAGATTGAGCCAGGTGACCAGCGCGAGCTCGTCGTCGTCTTCCTCGAAATCGAACGCGATGCGCGCGGCGCGGGCGACGCCTTCCGGCGGGCACATGATGGCGAACGCCGCGCGCGCCGCGGCGACGAACGCGTCGGCGAGCGTGGCGCCGCGCCCGATGACGCCGATGTCCGCCTCATGCTCGAAGTATCCGTACGATGGCGCGCCGGTCACGGGATCACGACCACCGGGCACCCCGCGCCCTCGAGCAGGTTCGCGACGCCGCTCGCGGTGCGCAGGCTCGCCTGACCGGGCCAGAGCAGCACCGAGGCGCGCACCGCCCGCGCGGCGCGCGCGACCTGCAGCGCATCGCGCCCGGGGACGATGACATAGTCGACCGCCGCGAGGCCCCGGCGCGCGAGCCAGTCGCCCACCGTCTTGCGGGCGCGGCGGAACGCCTCGGGGCTCGCTGCGGGGACGAGCACGACGATCTCGGTCGCCGCCACCTGCGCGTAGGCCTGCGCGGCGTCGAGCGCGCGCTCCGCCGGCGCCGTGCCGTCCAGCACGACCGCGACCGGGCCCGCCTTCAGTCGGGCGAGCGGCGCCGGCGCGACCGCCGTGCGCGCAAGGCCGGCTGCGAAGCTCGCGCCGCGGCCGATCACCAGCGTATCGCCGGCGCCGAAATGCGTGAGCAGCGTGGGCACCATCTCGCCCTGCACCACGTCGAGGGCCCAGCGCACCTGCAGCGCCCGCGCGGTCGCGTCCAGCGCCTGGCGCACGAGATCCGCCTGCGCGCGGAGCATCCGCTCCACGCCGGAGGGCTCGAACGCACGCGTCGCCGCCGAGGCGACGCCGAGCTCGCGCGTGAACGGCAGCGCCGCCGCGCGCGCGAGCCGCGCGCTCTGAACGACCACCGCGCGCAGCTCCGCCTGCAGCCCCAGCGCGAGCGCAGCGGCCGCCTCGATCAGCGGCTCCACGCGCGCGGCACTGTCGGTGGCGACCACGACGCGTCGCACCGTGAGCTCACTCGCCGCCATTGCGCCCGCCCCGCTTCGCGCCCCGCCCGCGGCGCACCCCCGCCGCCGCGGGCCCGCGTTTCGCAGCGGCGAACTCGCGCAGCCGCGCCGCGACCCGCGCGTTCACCGTCTGCTCCGGATACTCCCCGAGATGATGCGGCGTCCCCGCAGGCACCCCGGTCAGGATCTCGATCGCCTCGTCCACGGACGCGACCGGGATCACGTGGAAGCGCCCCGCGCGCACCGCCTCGACGACGTCCTCGCGCAGCATCAGGTGCGCGACGTTCGCCTGCGGGATCAGCACGCCCTGCTCACCGGTGAGCCCGCGGGCGCGGCAGACGTCGAAGAAACCCTCGATCTTCTCGTTGACGCCGCCGATCGCCTGCACCTCGCCGAGCTGGTTCACCGAACCGGTCACCGCGAACGACTGGCGCAGCGGCACGTCCGCGAGCGAGGAAAGCAGCGCGCAGAGCTCGGCGAGCGACGCGCTGTCGCCCTCGACCTCGCCGTAGGTCTGCTCGAACACGAGGCTCGCCGCGAGCGAGTGCGGGTGGGCGCCGGAGTAGCGCGCCGCGAGGAAGGACGCGAGGATCAGCACGCCCTTCGAGTGGATCGCGCCGCCGAGCTGCACCTCGCGCTGCACGTCGATCACGTGGCCGTCGCCGACGCGCGTGGTGGCGGTGATGCGCATCGGGCTGCCGAACGCCTCGCCGCCGGCCTCGAACACCGAGAGTCCGTTCACCTGCCCGGCCTTCGCGCCATCGGTGTCGATGAGCAGCGTGCCGCGCAGGATCGCCTCGTCGAGCCGCTCCTTCACCCGTGCGGCGCGCCGGCGCCGCGCCGCGATCGCCGCGGCCACGTCCTCGCGGCCGGTCACCCGCGCACCGCGCTGCCGCGCGACGTGGTCGGCCTCGCCGAGGAGGGCGATCAGCGCGTCCACGTTCGCGTCGATCTTGGCGGCATCGCCTGCCGCGCGCGAGCCCTGCTCCACCAGCCGGGCGACGGCCTCCGCGTCGAGCGGGAGCAGGCCCTCGCGCCGCGCGACCGTGCCGATCAGCCCCGCGTAGAGGCGGGTCGTCTCCGCGTTGCGCTCGAAGGACTCCTCGAAGTCGGCGGCGATGCGGAAGAGCTTGCCGAAGTCGGGATCGTAGGCGCACAGGAGGTAGTAGAGGAGCCGCTCGCCGAAGAGGATCACCTTCACCTTGAGCGGCACCGGCTCGGGCTCGAGCGAGACCGTCGAGACGAGGCTGTACATCTCGCCGAGCGACTCGATGCGGACGTCGCCGCGCACCAGGGCCCGCTTGAGCGCGTCGTAGGCGAACGGCTGCACGAGCAGCTTCGCGACGTCGATGAGCAGGAAGCCGCCGTTCGCGCGGTGCAGCGCGCCGGGCTTGATCAGGTTGAAGTCCGTGACCAGGGTGCCGAGCTGGGCGATGTGGTCGATCCGCCCGACGAGGTTCTGGAACGTCGGGTGGTCGGCGAACACCACCGGCGCGCCGCCGTCGCCGGCGTGGCTCACGACCACGTTGACGTCGTAGCGGCGCAGGCCGGATTCGTCGCGTCCCGGCCGCAGCAGCGCCGCCGGGCCCTCCTCGCGCTTGCGGAAGTCGTCGGCGTTCTCCAAGACGTCCTGCTGCACGGCGTCGAGATAGGCCACCACCCGCGGGTGCTCGCGGTAGCGGGCCTCGAGCTCCGCGACTGCGTGCCCGACGGCGAGGAGCACCATCTCGTGGTTCAGCTTGCGCACGCGCTCGTGGCGCTCCTTGCGCCAGCGCAGCGCGTCGCGGATCAGGCGCTCGAGCTTCGACTGCAGCTCGCCGATGACGGTTTCGATCCGCCGCTGCTCTTCCTCGGGGAGCTTCGCGAACTCGTCGGGCGTGACGATCTCGCCGTCCTTCACCGGCGCGAACGAAAAGCCCGCCGGTGTGCGCAGCAGCGCGATCGACTCCCGGGTCGCTTCCTCGCCCAGCGCGGTGAGCGCCCGTTCGTGCCGCTCGGAGAACTCGGCGTCGATCTCGCCCACCTTCGCGGTGTACTCCTCGCTTTCGAACACCGCCGGGATCGTCGAGCGCAGCTCCTCGACGAGCTGGCGCATGTCGCGCTTGAGCTCCTCGCCGCGGCCCGGGGGCAGCTCGATCGCGAGCGGCTTGCCCGGCGCCGCGAAGTTGTTGACGTACACCCAGTCGTTCGGCCGCGGCGCCGCGCGCGCGCGCGCGTCCAGGAACTGGCGCACCAGGGTGTGCTTGCCGGTGCCCGGCGGCCCCATCACGAAGAGGTTGTAGCCCTCGTGCGCGATGCCGATGCCGAGCTCGACCGCTTCCGTGGCGCGCCGCTGGCCAACGATGTGGCCGAGGTCGGCGAGCGACTCGGTGGTCTCGAACCCGAGCGCCGCGGCGTCGCAGCGGTGGTAGAGCTTCTCGGGCGGCAGGCGGCGCTGCGCGAGCGGGAGAGGCGGAGCGTCGGGCATGGGGATCTTCAGGCTGTTGCGCCGTCCACCACCGCGGCGAGCGCGGCGAGCGCCGGAGCGATCTCGACTGGATACGGCGCCACGGCGTCGAGGGACCGCAGCGCCGCGGGCAACCGGGCGAGCTCCTCGGCAGCGTAGCGCCGCACGGCTTCGAGCGCAACCGGCCCGCCGCTGCGGCGCCCGCCAGCCATCACCGGCGCGAGCAGCGGCTTGCCGGGCTGCGGATCGGCCTCGAGGCTCACCACGTCGCTCGCGAGCGTGCCGTCCGCGGCGAGGCTGCGAAACACCTGTTTGCGTCCGGGCCAGGTCGCCTTGCCCGCGGAGCGCTTGCGGCGGG
>JAOAEA010000022.1:0-27486 GCA_026417035.1 Burkholderiales bacterium | reverse complement strand
CCCGCCGTATTCCTGGAGCTTGTACACCATGTCGAGGAAGGGCGCGTCGGAGGACGTGGCGAGACTCGTCCCGATGCCGAAGGAATCGATCGGCGCGCCGCCGTCGACGAGCTCGGCGACACGGTACTCGTCGAGGTTGCCGCTCGCGAAGACGATGGCGTCGCGCAGGCCGGCCGCGTCGAGCACCCCGCGCACCTCGCGCGCGAGCGTCGCGAGGTCGCCGGAGTCGAGCCGCACGCCGCGGACCGCGATGCCACGCGCGGCGAGCCGGGGTGCGAGCGCGGCGACCTTCTTCGCCGCCGCCACCGTGTCGTAGGTGTCGATGAGCAGCACCGCGTTCCTCGGGAACACGCTCGCGAAATGCGCGAAGGCGTCGGTCTCCTCGTCGTGCGCCTGCACGAAGGAGTGCGCCATCGTGCCGAAGACCGGGATGCCGAGCATCGGCCCGGCGATGGCCGTCGCCGTCCCCGCGAACCCGGCGATGTAGCTCGCGCGCGCGGCGCCCAGGCCGGCTTCTGCCCCGTGCGCCCGCCGCAGACCGAAATCGACGAGTCGCTTGCCGCGCGCGGCGAGCACCGTGCGCGCCGCCTTCGACGCCACCAGCGTCTGGTAGTGGACGATGTTGAGGAGCCGCGTCTCGAGGAGCTGCGCCTCGGGAAGCGGCGCGGTGACGCGCAGGATCGGCTCGTTCGCGAAGAACACCGTGCCTTCGGGCATCGCGTGGACGTCGCCGGTGAAGCGGAGGCCCGCGAGCTCCGCCGCGAACCCCGGCCGGAACAGGCCGGAGCGCTCGACCCAATCGAGCTCCTCCTCGGCGAAGCGCACGCCCGCGATGAACTCGAGCGCGGGCTCGAGCCCCGCTGCCATGAGGAAGTTGCGGCCGGCCGGCAGCTTGCGCACGAACAGCTCGAACACCGCCGTGTCGCGCATGCCCGCGGCGAAATACGCCTGGAGCATGGTGAGCTGATAGAGGTCGGTGAGGAGCGGGCTCGCGAGCGGATTCATGCCATGTCCTGGATCGCCGGCCTCGTCTCCACGCTACTGTCGCCGCCCGCGCGGGCCTTGACCCACGTCAAAGCCGGCTGCCGGGCGCCTCCGCCGGCCGCGACGCGCTTGCCGCACGCGTCGCGCGGCTGATAGATTGGCGCACGGAGGCGCGCCGCGCGCCAGGAAAGATCGATGAGCCCATCCGAAGCACGGCCCTGGCTGCGATTCTACGGCCGGGTGCCCGCGAGCCTCGACTATCCGGAAGTGACCCTCTACGAGGCCCTCGCGCGCACCGCGGCGCGGGTGCCCGACGCGATCGCCTGGGACTTCCTCGACACCACCTGCACCTACCGCGACTTCCTCGCGGCGATCGATCGCTGCGCCGACGCGCTCGCCTCGCTCGGCCTCGCGCGCGGCGAGCGCATCCTCGTCTCGATGCCGACCTCGCCGCAGGGCATCATCGCCTTCTACGCCGCGAACAAGCTCGGCGCGGTGCCGGCGATGATCCATCCGCTCTCCACCGGCCCCGAGATCGAGCACTATCTCAATGCGAGCGGCGCGCGCATCGCGCTCACGCTCGACGCGTTCTACGGCGTGCTCGCGCCGCTCGGGCCGAAGGTGCCGCTCGAGACCATCGTGCTCGCGCGCATCCCGGACTACCTCCCGCCCCTCAAGAAGCTCGGCTTCTGGCTCACGAAGGGCCGCAAGATCCCGCCCGTGCCGGCCGACGCGCGCGTGCGCTGGTGGGCCGACCTGACGGCGGGGTCCTATCCGGCCGCGGCGCGGGCCGCGACGGGCACGCACGACCCCGCCGCGATCCTGTTCTCGGGCGGCACGACCGGCGTGCCGAAGGGGATCCTGCTCTCGAGCCGGAACTTCATCGCCGAGGGCATGCAGGCGGCCGCGTGGGGCGGCATGCGCGAAGGCGATGCGATCCTCGCGATCCTGCCGATCTTCCACGGCTTCGGCCTGGGGGTGTGCGTGAACGCGGCCTTCATGGCCGGGGGCAAGTCGATCCTGGTGCCCATGTTCGACGCGAAAGTCGTCGCGAAGCTCCTGCGGACCAAGCGGCCGAATCTCCTCGTCGGGGTGCCCACCCTCTACGACGCGCTCACCCGCGATCCTTCGCTCGCGAAGGCCGATCTCTCCTGCCTGCGCGCCACCTTCTCCGGCGCCGACACGCTGCCGCGGCCGGTGAAGGAGCGCTTCGAGAAGCTCGTCGCCGAGCGCGGCGGCCGGGTGAAGCTGCTCGAGGGCTACGGCCTCACCGAGGCGGTGACCGCGATCATGGCGACGCCGCTCGACGAGTACCGCGAGGGCTCGATCGGCATCCCCTTCCCGGACATGCTCGCGAAGATCTGCCGGCCGGACACCACCGAGGAGGCGCCGGTCGGCGAGGAGGGCGAGATCTGCGTCGCCGGCCCGGCGGTGATGCTCGGCTACCTCGACGATCCCGAGGCGACGGCGCAGGCGCTCAAGCCGCACGCCGACGGGCGCACCTGGCTCCACACCGGCGACCTCGGCCGCATGGACGCCGACGGGTTCTTCTACTTCACCGTCCGCGCGAAGCGCATGATCAAGTCCTCGGGCTTCAACGTCTATCCCGCGCAGGTGGAGGCGGTGCTCTACCGGCATCCGCTGGTGGCCGAAGCGTGCGTGGTCGGCGTGCCCGATCCGGCGCAGGTGGAGCGCGTGAAGGCGTTCGTCGTACTGAAGGACCCGTCGCGCGCGGGTCCGGAGACGGAGCAGGCGCTCATCGGGCACTGCCGGGCGAGCTTGATCAAGTGGTCGTGCCCGCGCGAGGTCGAGTTCCGCACCGAGCTGCCGAAGACGCGCGTCGGCAAGGTCGATTACAAGGTGCTCGTCGCCGAGCACGTCGCCCGCGAGGCGCAGAAGGAGGCCGCGTGATGCAGATGGAACGGACCCACCCCCATGGCGGCGACCGCGTCGCGGCGGCGCTCGAGGCCCAGGGCGTGACCGTGGTGTTCACGCTCTGCGGCGGGCACATCTCGCCGATCCTCACCGCGTCGAAGGCGCGCGGCATCCGCGTGCTCGACTGCCGCGACGAAGCGACCGCGGTGTTCGCCGCGGACGCCCATGCCCGGCTCACCGGCATTCCGGGCGTCGCGGCGGTGACGGCGGGGCCGGGGCTCACCAATACGATCACCGCGCTCAAGAACGCCGAGCTCGCGCAGTCGCCTCTGGTGCTGATCGGCGGCGCCGCGCCCACCGCGCTGCAGGGCCGCGGCGCCCTGCAGGACATCGACCAGCGGCCCCTGGTCGCACCGCACGTGAAGCGGTTCTTCAAGGTGCGCCGCGTCGCCGACCTCGCCCCCGCGGTCGAGGAGGCCTTCGCCCTGGCGCGCGACGGCGTCCCGGGCCCCGTCTGCATCGAGTGCCCGGTCGACCTCCTCTACCCCGAGGCGACGATCCGCCAGTGGTATGCGGACGCCGCTGGCAGGGGCACGTCGCTCGCCGACCGCGCGTTGCGCTGGTACCTGAACCGCCACGTCGAACGGATGTTCGCCGGCAGCAGCCAGCCCGCGACGCCGCGCCGCCAGGAAGTGGCGCCGCCGCTCGCGTCCGACTCTGCCGTCGCGGCCGCGGCCGCCGCGCTCGCCCGGGCCGAGCGCCCCCTGATGGTGATCGGCAGCCAGGCGGTGACGCTCGCCGGCGAGGCCGCGCGCACGGCGGAGGCGGTCGCGCGGCTCGGCGTTCCCGTTTACCTCTCGGGCATGGCGCGCGGGCTGCTCGGCCGCGACCATCCGCTGCAGATGCGCCATGCCCGCCGCAACGCGCTGCGCGAGTCCGACTGCGTCGTGCTCGCGGGGGTGCCGTGCGACTTCCGTCTCGACTACGGCCGGCACGTGCGCCGCGGCGCGACGCTCGTCGCGGCGAACCGCAGCGCGAGGGAGGCGCGCCTGAACCGGCGGCCGACGATCGCCGCGATCGGCGACGCCGGGCGCTTCCTGCAGCGGCTCGCGGCGGCGGCGGGCGCGGGTGCGCGCAAGGATTGGATCGAGGCGCTGCGCAGCCGCGACCTCGCGCGCGAGGCGGAAATCGACGCGCAGGCCGCGCGCCGAGGCGAGCTCGTGAACCCGCTCGCGTTCTTCCGCGCGCTCGACCGGGCGGCGGGCGACGACGCGCTGATGGTCGCCGACGGGGGCGACTTCGTGTCGACCGCGTCCTACGTCCTGCGGCCACGCGGACCGCTCGCCTGGCTCGATCCGGGCGTCTTCGGCACGCTCGGCGTGGGCGCGGGCTTCGCGATCGGCGCGGCGCTCGCGCGCCCGGGGCGCGAGGTCTGGATCATCTTCGGCGACGGCGCGTGCGGCTACGGCCTCGTCGAGTTCGACACCTTCGTGCGCCACGGCATCCCCGCGATCGCCGTGGTCGGCAACGACGCCTGCTGGACGCAGATCGCGCGCGAGCAGGTGAAGATGCTCGGTGACGACGTCGGGGTCGTCCTCGCCCGCACCGACTACCACCGCGTCGCCGAGGGCTTCGGCGCGGCGGGGATCGTGGTGAAGAAGGACGACGAAGTGCCCGCGGCGCTCGCGAAGGCGCGCGAGATCGCGCGCGCCGGCAAGCCGGTGCTCGTCAACGTCTGGCTCGACAAGACCGACTTCCGCGAAGGGTCGATCTCGATGTGAGCGCGCCGGGGCGGCGCGCCCGCCGCTTCACTGCGCGAGCAGCCGGTCCACCTCGACAAGCTGCCGCGCGGCGTCGATCTCCTCGCCGCAGCGCTCGCCCGCGGCGCTCTCCAGCAAGCCGCGCAGTGTCTTGAGGCTCCCGGCGACCCACGCCTTCTTGAGCTTCGGCGCATAGAGCGCCCGCTTCAGCGTCTCCAGCTCGTCGTGGATCTCGCGCAGCAGCGGATCACGGCTGCGGGCCTGATCGAGCTTCTTCGCGAGGCTCTTGGCGAGCGCGAGCGCCCCGTCGGGGTCGAGGTCGGCGTGCGGCTCCGGCGGAGGCGGCGGCGGAGGCGGCGGCATCTCGATCGCCAGCTCGGCTGGCGGTGCCGCGGGTGTCGCGGGCGCCGGAGCCGGCGCGGCCGGCGGCAGTGGCGCGTCGAGCGGACGTTCCGCACTCTCGCGCGGAGCCTTGCGGAGCGGCTTCTCGCTGCGCGCGGCCGCCTTCGCGGGCTCGGCTTCTTCCGCCACCGCGCTCGGCACGGGCGCCGCGCGGGGGCGAGGCGCCTCGACCGTCGGCGTGGGTGCTGGCGGCGCCGGTTCCGACGCCGCCGGTTCGCTCGGGGGCGCGGCGGGCGGCGGAGCCGTCTCGGCCTCGGCAACCGCGGCTGCGGCGGGATCCTCTTCCGCCGGTCCGTCGCCGAGCTCGAGGATCATCACCTCGTCCGCCTCCAGCTCGGCCGGCGCCGGTGCAGCGCCGGCTGCGGCCCGCGCGAGCGGATACTTGGCCGCGTTCCGGGCGAGCCGCTCGGCCACCGCGGCGTCGAGATCCACCCCGAGCCGGTCGGCGAGGCGCAGCGCCTGCAGCAGCACGTCGGCGAGCGCGCCGGCTGCGCCCTCCTTGAGCCGGGCGCTCGCGGGCGCGTTCGCCTCGGCGTCCGTTTGCCACTTGAAGAGCTCGAGCACCACGCTCGCCTCGATCGCGAGGGCGACCGCCAGGTTGCGCGGCGTCTGCGTCGCGTCCCAGCCGCGCTCGGCCGCGAACCGCGCGAGCTCGGCCTGCACCGCCTTCACGTCCATCGCTCGCCTCTCTGCGCCGTGCGTCGATGCGCGCATGATGCGCCTCGCCCCCGCGGCCGCGCCACCACGAGATGCGCGGGGACGGGAAAAAAGGCGGGCGCGCCGCGACGCTCCCGCCGCGGCGTGCACCGCCGGCCCCGAGGCCGGGCTTTCGCGAACCTTGCCGCGATTCGCCCGTTCGGGCACGGTGCGGTGGCTCGGGCGCCGGAACCGCGTGAGGGCCCGCCCGAAGCCGGGCTCGCCGCTCTCGCACCCCGGCGGGGGAATGGCGCTACGGGCTGGCGATCTTCCCGCCGACGACCGTGCCCAGGACGGCGCCGGCGCCGGTCGCGACGACGCGTCCGGTGCCGCCGCCGAAGAGCGAGCCCACCGCCGCGCCGGTGACGCCGCCGGCGATCTGCCCGGTGAGCTGTTTTTGCTCGGGCGTCATGTTGGCGCAGCCGGACGCGGCGAGCACGGCAGCAGCGGCGAGACCTGCGAAGAGTTGCCTGCGTTTCATGGCCTGGCTCCTATCTGCGCGCGCCCGCCGCGGGCAGGCTGCGCTCGTATGCGAGGACTTCCTCGACGGAGAGGACGCCGTCGCGGTTCGTGTCGATCTCGAAGAAGTCGATCACCTTGATCGCGACCGCCTCGCCCACCGAGAGCCTGCCGTCGCCGTTGCGGTCGGCGCTGCGGAAGCGTTCGGGCGAGTGCATCGCGCTGTAGGCGATCGACTCCTGCTCGGTGATGAACCCGTCGCGGTTCTTGTCCGCGTCGCGGAAGACGTAGATCACGTTGGCGACGTATTCGTCGATGTTGAGGTAGCCGTCGCCGTTCGCGTCGGCGGCGGCGAAGGCCTTGCGCACGGCGTCGGGCGAGGCCTGCTGCGCGCCGGCAGCGCCGGCGAGCAGGGCCACGCTCGCGACGGCGGCCACGGCGGCCAGGCGGGCAATGCGTGGATTCATGGTGACTCCGGGGTGGTTGTGGAACGCGCCGCCATTCTAGCCCTGGCGCCGCGGAGGCGCCGCCACGCTCCCGTGCGGCGCGGCCTACCTGGCGCTCGCGGCCTCGCCGACGAGCCGCGCGGACGCGGCCATCTTCTCGACCTCCGGGACGTAACGCTCGTAATAATGCAGCCGCGCGCCCTGGAACCAGGCCCCGTAGAGCTTGCCGCCGCGCACCGTGCCGACGAAGACGCCGGCGCGCTCGACCTCGTCGCGCCCGACGAAGCGCGTCTCGAACCGGAAGCCGGGCGTGCCCGCGACCTCGGCCGGCCGGAGGTTCGTCGCGCTGACGATCGCGGTGCGGAAGTTGCGCGCAATGGTGGCGGTGAAGAGCTCCTCGATCTCGAGCGGGTTCATGGCCGAGCGGAAGACCGGCGGCTTCTCCTGCTTCGGGTCCGACGCGAGCGCGCGCGAGACAAAGAGCGGCTCGCCGTCGGGGACGCCGGTGAAGAAGACGAGCGAGTTGAGGAGCGGCCCGTCGAGCGTCCACACCTCGACCCGCCCCTGGTAGGGCGCCATCTCCATGCGGTTCCAGCGCATGCCCGGCTCGACGGAGATCGCGCCGCCCACCGTCCGCCGCTCGGGGGTGACGAGCGAAAAGGGCGCGCAACCGGCGAGCGCGGCCAGCAGGAGGAGGATGACGGCGGTGCCGGTGCCGCGGATGGGGGGCGTCATTGCGAGAGGAGCGCTTTCAGCATTTCGCGGTCCGCGGCCCCGGGCTTCGCTTCGAGGTAGGCGTCGAAGGCCTTCTCGGCCCGGTCCCGCGCCCCGGCCTTCAGCTCCACGAGGCCGATCGAGCGCCAGGTCTCCGGCGGCGCCCCGCCGGTCGCGACCGCCTGCGCGTACGCGGCGAGCGCGAGTTCCACGTCGCCCGCGTCGCCGCGCAGCCGCAGGACCTCGCCCTTCGCGAACCACAGGCCGCCGTCGTCGGGTGCGTCCGCCAGGAGTTTCTCGAACACGATCAGGCTGCGGCCGTACTGCCTGAGGCCGATCTCGTCGGCGACGAGGGTCGGCCGGAGCGCGGCGAGCCGCTCACGGTAGCGCGCGCGGCCGCGCTCGCCGTCGCCCCCGCGCGCCACGGCGGACTTGCGCAGGGTGTCGAGGCGCTCCTCGGGCAGCGGGTGCGTCGCGAAGAGGAACGACTGGTCGCGCGCCGCGGACGAGCCCTGGTACTCGGCGAGGAGCTGCTCCCACACTTCGGCGGTGGCCGCGGGCGCGTAGCCCGCATCGGCCATCAGGTTGAGGCCGATCTCGTCGGCCTCGCGCTCCTGATCGCGGCTGAACGCGAACGCGGATGCGAGTAGCGCGAATTGCGCGAGCGACCCCGCCCAGCCGGCGCCCGCGAGCGCGAGCCCCATCCCGAGGAAGATGCCGAAGTCCGCCTTCGCGCGCACGTCGCGCCAGCGCTCGAGCGTGTGGCGGCGCAGGTAGTGGCCGAGCTCGTGGCCGATGATCGTGGCGAGCTGCGCCTCGTCGCGGCAGCGCAGGAGGAGGCCGGTCCAGACTTCCATCATGCCGTTCGGCGCCATGCTCGCGTTGAAGAGCGGCGTGCGCACGACGTAGACGCGCACGTCCGCGCAGTAGCGCTCGGCGAGCCGGCACAGGACCTCGCGCAAGTAGGCGTTGGCGGCCGGGTCGCGCACGACGAAGCGCGAGCCCTTGAGCTCGCGCTCGTGCCGGTCCATCAGCGCCCACAGCCCCTTCTCGTCGCCCTCCGCCGGCTGATAGCCGGGAGCGAGATAGCGCCCGGGCTCCGCGCCCTGGAGGTTCTGCGCGGACGTCTCCCCGGCGAGCGCGAGCCACCCCATCGCGCACAGCGCACAGCCGAAACGCCGGCGCGAGAACGTCATTTCAGCGCATCCGCGAGGAGCGCCCGCACGGTCTCGCCGGCGGCCTCGGGCGTGCGCAGGTCGCCGGTCGGCCGCGCGAGCCAGTTGAACCACACGATGTCGCCGCTGCGCAGATCGACGACCGAAGCGAAGCCGACCTGGGACCCGCCGGGGATGCCCACACCGAGCAGCGCGCCGACCACGATCACCGCCACCCGGCCCGCCGTCGCGTAGCTGTCGCGCACGAAGAGGAAAAGCGCGTAGTCGGCATCGTGCGTTCTCGCGATCGACTGCACCGCCGGCCCGAGCGACCAGTCGAACCGGCCCTGCTTGCTCGGCAGCGCGAGCTGCGCGTTGTAGTGGTAGAGGAGCACGGAGCTCCCGACCGCCCGGTGGAGCTTCACGAGCTCGCGGCTCGTCTCGCGGTCCTCCGCGCTGCCGCGCTCGTTGTCGAACTCGACGAGCACCACGTCGCGCGCCTTCGCTTCGGCGTCGAGCGCGGCGCGCATGTGCTTGAACGCCGCGGCGGTCCACTCGGCATGGGGCTCCTCGACACCACCCGCGGTGAGCTGCGCGAGCTCGACGTCGATCGGCATCACGACGATGCGCGGTGCTCGCTCCGTGCGCTCGAGCGCCGGGGTCTGGCGCTGGATCGCGGGCGCGCAGCCCGCGAGCGCGAGGAGGAGCGCGAGAACGCCGAGCGCGCCTTGGCGCGCGGGCCGCGTCGATCGCCTGCGCATCTTCCTCCCCGTTCGTCCCCGCCGCCGCGCCGCGCGCCGTCGCGAGGCGACCCCCGTCGAGCTTAGCCGGATCCCACCGACGCCTCAATCGGCGCGCGCCGCCCGCGTGACCTCCTGCCGCGCGGCGCTCCGTCTCCGCGCCCACAGGGTGTTGAAAAGCGGGGACGCATCCGCCTTGACTCGCTGATCCGGGCGCGGCTGAAAACAGCCTCCTACTCGAGGGCGCCGGTCGTGGTCGCCGCCGGCGAGTGCCGGGAAGCGTTTTCCGATGCCCGTCTAACGGCGCTGCAGCCGCTCCGCGAGCCCCGAGTCGCGCTCGACGCGTGTCGCGAGCGCGGCGGCGAGGAGCTCCGGCGTCGCAGCCACGGCGACGCGCCGGCGCGCGCGGGTGAGGCCCGTGTAGACGAGCTCGCGCGAGAGCACCGGCGAGGGCTCGGGCGGGAGCACGAGCAGGACGTCGTCGAACTCCGAGCCCTGGCTCTTGTGGACCGTCGTCGCGTACACGGTCTCGCACTCGGGCATGCGGGCGGGTGAGAGCCTGCGCAGGCCGCCCTCGGGGGTCTCGAACACCACGGCGATGCCGCCGCTCGCCGAGGCGTCGGGAAGGGCGATGCCGACGTCTCCGTTCGCGAGACGCAGCGCGTAGTCGTTGCGCGTCACCATCACCGGCCGGCCCGGGTACCAGCGCCGGTGCAGCACCGCCGGGTCGCGCGCGGCGAGGCGTCGCTCGACCGCACGGTTCACCGCCTCCACCCCGAACGGACCGCCGCGCAGGGCGCACAGCACGCGAAAGCGCTCGAGCGCCGCGAAGCACGCGCGCGCGTCGGCGCCGGCGGCGACCGCCGCGAAATACGGCTCGTAGCCGGCGAAGACCGCGTCGCCGAGGCGCTCGCCGTCGAGCGGCTGCCAGCCCGCGTCGTCGCCCTCGTCCAGGATCGCAGCGGCGGTCCGGGCGTCGCCGGCGCGCACCGCGCGCGCGAGCCGGCCGACGCCGCTCGCCGCCGCGAAGCGGTAGCTTCGCTCGAGGAGCACGGTCGCGTCCGCAAGCGGGCTCGGCGGCGCGCCGAGCCGGACGTCCTCGCCGGTCGCCCGGGCGACGAGGTCGTGCGTCTGCGCGGAGAAGGCGCCCGCGCCGGTCGCGACGCTCGCGAGCACCGCGCCCGCCTCGACCGAGGCGAGCTGGTCCTTGTCGCCGAGCAGCACCAGCCGCGCCGCGGCAGGTAGCGCACGCACGAGCTTCGCCGCGAGCGCGAGATCCAGCATCGACGCCTCGTCCACGACCAGCACGTCGAGCGGGAGCGGGTTCGCGGCGTCGAAGCGCGGCGCCGCCCCACCCGCGAGCCCCAGGAGCCGGTGCACCGTCGTGCCGCGCAACGCGAGCGCGCGCGTTTCGTCCGCCGCCGCGAGCGCCGCTTCCAGCCGCGCCGCCGCCTTGCCGGTGGGCGCCGCGAGGCCGACGGCGAGCGGTCGGTCGCCGGAGAGGGCGACGAGGGCCGCGAGGATGCGCGCCGCGGTCGCGGTCTTGCCGGTGCCGGGTCCGCCGGAGATGACCGCGACGCGCCGCAGCACCGCGACCGCCGCGGCGACTTTCTGCATGTCGATGCCTTCGCCGGAAGACGGGAACAGCCGGTCGAGCACCGCGGCGAGCCGCTCGGGCGCGACGCCTTCCACGGGCGCCGCCGCGCGCGCCAGGAGGTCAGCGGCGAGGCTCGACTCGTAGCGCCAGTAACGGTGCAGGTAGAGCCGGCTGCCGTCGAGGACGAGCGGCGCGAAGGCGCCGGGCATCGCAACGAGCGGACTCGCGGCGAGCGTCGCGACGAGCTCGCCGAGCGGCGGCAAGTCCCGCGCGCCCTCGAAGGGCCGCTTGCCAGCGACACGCGCGAGGTCCACGCACACGTGCCCGGCAGCGGTCGCGTCCGCGGCGAGCGCCGCGCACAGGATCTCCACCTCACCCGCGGCGGGCGCGAGGCGGCCGAGCACGGCCGCGAACTCCGCGGGAAGCAGCGGCAACGCGGCTCGGGTCATGCCTCCCCCCGGTCGACGAGCGGCCCCGCGGGCGCCAGCGCGGCGTCCAGCGCCTCGACGAGCGCGCGCTCCGGCCGCGCGAACCACACCCCGCTCGCCGGCCCGCGCTCGGGGCGCATGCCGCGCACGAAGAGGTAGTAGACGCCGCCGAAGTGCTCGTCGTAGTCGTAGCCGGCGAGGCGCGAAGCGAGGAAGCGGTGCAGCGCCACCGTGTAGAGGAGGTACTGCAGGTCGTAGAACGCCGCGGCCATCGCCGCGTCGAGCCTTGCCGGCGCGTAGTCGGCGAGCGCGTCGCCGAGCCAGTTCGACTTGTAATCGGCGAGACAATAGCGGCCGTCCCGCTCGAACACGAGGTCGATGTAGCCGCGCATGAAGCCGCGCTCGGGCGCGAGCACCAGCGGGCCGATCGCTTCCGGTAGCCGCGAGCCGCGCGCGCGCAGCGGCGTGAGGATGCGCGCGAGGTCGGCCGCCGCCGCACCACCGACCGGGTAGGTGAACTCGAGCTCGTCGAGCCGGCGCTCGCGCGCGAGCGCCGCGAGTGCGAAGCCGCCTGCGTCGAGCGGGGTCGCGAGGGTATCGGCGACGAGCGCGACGATCGCCGGCGCCCAGGCGGCATCGATGCCGGACCGCGGCAGCTCGCGATCCACCGCCGCGCCGATCCGCGCCGCGTCGGCGCCGCGGAAGTCGAGTGTCTCGAGCACGCGGTGCAACAGCGTCCCGAAGCGCACGCCACGCGGCAGGCCGAAGGCGTCCCGGCTCTGCGTCTCGCGCCGCGGCGCGACCACCGCCCCGAGGGGGTCGTGGTCGGGGCCGTCCGCCTGCCCGCGCGACACGAGACCGCTGAAGCTCGACAGGCGCCACGCGTGCGCAATGCGGCGCGGCGCGGGTCGCGCCGCCAGGGGCGGCGGTCCAACGACGTCGCCGCTCTCGGCGCTCGCCCCGCCGGCTTCCGCCGGCAGCGGCACGACGCCGATCGCGCCGCGCGCCGCGCGGCCGAGCGCGGCGAGCCGTGCCGCGATCGCGGCGTCGTCCACCGACTTGAACGCTTCCTTCGCCGCCGCCACCGGCTCGGCCCGGTCGGCGGGCGGGTGGAGGAGCCAGCCGAGCGCCGAGGTGCCGGCATCGGGGAGCTTGCCCCAGACGACGGTCGTGCGGTGGCGCGCGCGCGTGAGCGCCACGTAGGCGAGCCGCAGCTCCGCGGCGAGCGCCTCTTCGGCGGCGATGCGCTGGTGCCGGTCGCGGTCGGGGCTGCCGACATCGACGAACGTCCGGTGGCCGTCGGCGGCGGCGTGGAAGACGACGCTCCCGCCCCGGTCGCTTCGCTGGAGGCCGTCCCACAGGAACGGGCAATACACGACCGGGAACTCGAGCCCCTTCGCGCGGTGGACGGTCACGATGTTCACCAGGTGCTCGTCCGACTCGAGCCTGAGCTGCTCCGCGTCGGGATCGCGCATCGGCGCCGCGCGCGCGTGCGCGAGGAAGCGGGCGAGCTCGGCGAGATCGAGCCCCTCTTCGTCCGCGCGCCGGTGCAGGAGCTCGACGAGGTGCGCCACGTTGGTCATGCGCCGCTCGCCGTCGGGGTGCGCGAGCAGCCGCGCCGGGACGCCCTCGCGCGCGGCGAGCTCACGCCACATGCGCACGAAGCCGCCGGCCACGGCGAGGTCGTGGTAGCCGCGGAACCGCGCGACCCGTTCCTCCCACGCATCGCCGTCGGCGCCGAGCGCCGCGAGCGCCGCCGCGTCGAGGCCGAAGAAATCGGTGACGAGGGCGGCGCGCAGGAAGGCCTCCCGGCCCGGCTCCGCCACGGCGAGAAGCACGCGCTCCATGTCGATCGCCTCGCGCGAGGCGAAGACGCTGTCGGCGCCGTAAGTGACGCTGGCGATGCCCCGTCTGGCGAGCGCGGCGCGAATGAGGTCGCCCTCGTCGTGCGTCCCCACCAGCACCGCGATGTCGCCGCCGGCGAGCGGCTTCGCATTTCCGCCGGGTGGCTCGATCCGGGCGCCGCCCGCCCGCGCCTGCGCGAGCAGCCGCGCGATGTCGCCAGCCACCGCGGCGGCGATGCGCGCGCGCACCGCTTTCTTGTCGAGGCCGTCCGCGCCGGCGAAGTGCCACACCGTGAAGGGCTGCACGCCGTCTGTGGCGACGAAACGGGGCCGCGGCCGATCGGCCGGCCGCACCGGCACCAGCCGGATGTCCGGGATGAGGAAGCTCGCGGGGTCGGCGAACAGGGCCTCCACCGCGTGGAGGAGCGGCGCATCGGCGCGCTGGTTCACGTCGAGCGTGAGCGCCGGCCGGCGCGCGAGGCGCCGTGCGTCGAGATAGGCGAAGACGTCCGCGCCGCGAAAGCCGTAGATCGCCTGCTTCGGATCGCCGACGAAGTAGAGCGGGCCTTCCTGGCCGTGCCAGATGCGCCGGACGATCTCGGCCTGCACCGGATCGGTGTCCTGGAACTCGTCGATCAGCGCCGCGCGGTAACGCGAGCGCAGCGCCGCGGCGAGCGCTTCGCCGCCCTCGCCCGCCAGCGCGCCGCGCAGGCCCGCGAGCAGGTCGTCGTAGCCCTGCACGCCGCGGCTGCGCTTCGCGCGGGCGGTCTCGGCGCGGCACCACTCGCAGAAGCGCTGCACGAAAAAGGTGTCGGCGGCCGCGCGTGCCTCGTCGAGCGCCGCGAGCGCCTCCACGACGGCGGCCGCGAGCGCGAAGAACGGATGCTCCGGGACGGTGCCGGCCTTGGTCTTGCCTTTCGCCAGTTCCGCCGGCACGAGCTTGGCGAGCTTGCCGCGCTCGCCCGACGGGTCGCCCGCCGCGAAGTAGGCGTCGAGCATGGGCCACCACTCGTCGAGTTTGCGCGGCGGATAGCTCGTCGCGTTGAGCTTCGCGCCGGCCACGGCTTTGGCGACGGCCGCCTTCGCCCGCGGCCACGCCGCCGCGGCAGCGGCGAAGGCGCCGGCGACGCGGGCGCGTGCCACGTCGAGGTCCGGTTCGCCGGCGACGCCGAGCAGCTCGGCATAGGGCCGGTCGAGCGCGGGCTTGGCCGCCGCGAGCAGGCCGCCCGGGCCCTTGAACCGCGCGACGAGCTCCGCGGCGCGCTGCGGGTCCGCGCCGGCGACCGCCCTGCGCCAGAAATCGCGCGCCGCCGCTTCGCGGAACGTGAGCTCGTCCTCGACGATCTCCGTGGCGAAGGGCATCGCGCTCTCGAAGGCGTGGTCGGCGAGCGCGCGCTGGCAGAAGCCGTGTATGGTGTGGATCGGCGCGAGGTCGAAGCTCGTGATGGCCGCGTCCAGCCGGACGATCGCCTCGTCGCGCCGGTCGCCGGCCACCGCGAGCGCGTGGCGGATCACCGGGTCCGCCGCGGCCCCGGCGGCGAACCCTTCGCGAACCTCCACGAGCCGCGCAAGGATGCGCTCGCGCAGCTCCGCGGTGGCCGCCTTCGTGTAGGTGAGCACCAGGATCTCCTCGATCCGGCAGGGCGCCTCGCCGTAGCGCTTCTCGAGGACGAGCCGCACCACCAGCGCCGCGATCGTCCACGTCTTGCCGGTGCCCGCGCTCGCCTCGACGAGCACGGTACCGGCGAGCGGCGCGGTGGCGAAATCGAGCGGCGCGAAATCGGGCTCAGCCATGCCCCTCCTCCGCCGCCAGCATCGGGCCGAGCACGCGCTCCGCGAGCGCCGCGAACCGCTCGTCGAGCGCCTCCAAGTCGCCGAACCCGAGCGCGAAGTAGGGATCCTCGCGCTCTCTCTCCCAGGCCTTGGCAGCCTTCGCGATCGCCTCGCGGCCGCCGCCAGCGAGCGCCGCGACGTAGGCGTGCGCGGTCTCCGGGAAGAACGGCAGGGGCTCGCGCTCCCCGTCCCGGTAGAGCGACGCGAGGTCCGCCAGCCGCTCGCGCGGCGATTCGGCCGCCGCGAAGCCCGTCGATGCGGTGCGCGTGACGAGGCGCGTTCGGCAGGCGACGCCCGCCGGAGCGAGCGCGCAGAGCGCGAGATGCGCCACCCACGCCGCGATGCGGTCCTGCGCCCGCAGGCGCCCGGCCCGCCACGCGAGGCGCCCCTCGGGCGTAAGGTTGTCGAGGCGCACGGCGAGCCGCACGCCGCCGAGGTCGAGCTCGGCGTCGAGCGGATCGCGGAAGCGGGCCTGCGCGAGCGCGGCAACGATCGGCTCGATGTCGCGCAGGCGCGCCTCCAGCGCCGCATCCCCCGCGGCGCCTTCGGGCAGCAGGCCCGATGCCCGGAGCACCGCGCGCACTTCGGCGCGGCTGCGCCCCGCGGCGAGCAACGCGAAGGCCCTCTGGTCGGCCTGCCAGCCCGCCAGCTCGTCGAGCGCGAACGGCTCGGCGTCGTCGATCGGCCCGTCGGCAGCGGCCAGACGCAGCGCGAGGCGCTGCTCGAAGAAGTGGCGCGCGGGGTTGGCCATGAAGCGCGCGAGCTCGCCGATCGTGACCACCGCGGCCGGCCCCGCGGGCGGCGCGATGCGTCGCCCGGCGAAGCGCGGCGGCTGCGGCGGCGCGTCGCGCCGCGCGTACTCGGCCGCGTAGGTGAAGAGCGCGCCGTCGCCCCCGTAGCGCCGGCTGAAAGGCTGCAGCGGGTGCTCGACGATGATGCTCTCGCGCATCGCGGCGCGCGCCTCGGGCGGATAGGCGCGCAGCGCCGCGTCGGCGAGCTCGGCGACGAGCGGCGACGGCGGCAGCGGCTTGTTGTCGCGGATGCTGCGGCCGACGTAGCTCACGTAGAGCGACTCGCGCGAGGCGAGCAGCGCGGCGAGGAACGCATACCGGTCCTCGTCGCGTTTCACGCGGTCGCCGGGGCGCGGGCCCTTCGCCACGAGGTCGAAGCCGGGCGGGCGGTCCTCGCGCGGAAAGCTTCCGTCGTTCAGGCCCACGAGGCACACCAGGCGCGCCGGCACCGGGCGCGCCGGCGTGATCGCGGCGAACGTCACGCCGCCCGCGAAGAACGCCTGGCTCGCCGGCGACGGCGCGAGCGCCGACTCGAGATGGGCGCGTACGACCGCGAGGGGCACGCGCTCGCGGTAGCCCGCTTCCGCCGCCCTGCCCGCGAGCTCGGCGAGGGCGTCGCGGATCGCGAGCACGTCGGCGGCCTCGTCCTCCTCGGGCGCGAACAGCGCTTCGAGCGCGTCGCAGAGCGTTTCCCGCCAGGCGGCGAGCGTCCGCGGCGTGCGCAGCCGCTCGTCGATCTCGAACGTCGTCTCGGCGAAACGCGCGAGGCGCGCGGCGAGCAGCGCATCGCCACCCTCGATCGCGGCGACCGGCGCGACGCCGGCGAAGAGATCGGCCCCGTCCCCGGCCGTCGCATAGCCCAGGAAGAGGCGCTCGAGCCCCGCCCGCCAGCTGTGCGCGCGCTCCGGCGGCAGGCCGAGCCGCGTGCGTGTGGTTTCGTCGCGGCCCCAGCGGATGCCGGCTTCCCGGACCCAGCCGCGGAGCGTCGCGAGATCCTCCGCCGCGATCCCGAACCGGCGCGCGACGATCGGCGACTCGGCGAGGGCGAGCACGGCCTCGGCCTCGAGCCGGCCATCGGGCAGGGCGAGGAGCGCCCGGAACGCGCGCATTACCGCGCTCGCGGATCCGGCCGGCCGGTCGGCGATCGCATACGGGATGCGCCGCGCGTCGGGCGCGGTGCCGAACACCGCGTCGACGAAGGGCGCATAGAGCGCCACGTCGGGCAGCAGCACCAGCACGTCGGCCGGACGCAGCGTCGGGTCGCGCTCGAAGCGGTCGAGGAGCTGGTCGTGCAGCACCTCGACCTCGCGCATCGGCGAGTGGCAGACGTGGATCGCCAGCGAGCGGTCGGCGGGATCCGGCGCGAGGAGCGGCGCGCCCTCGTCGCCCCGCTCGCGGAGGTTCAGGACGTCGGACTGCAGGGCGGCGAGCAGCGTCGTGCGGCCGGCGGCCGGATCGCGGAAGTCGCCCTCGGCGCCGCCCTCCTCCTCGACCAGCGCGTCGATGAGCGCGCGGCCGTGGCGCCCGAGCGACGCGAGCAGGCGGTTCCCGGTTTCGCGGTGCGCGCCCACGCCCGCGTCCCGCACGCGCGCGCGGGCGACGCGCCGCGGATCCTCGATGAGCGGCCAGTACTCGCGGCAGGGATTCACGAGCCAGACGTGGACGTCGCGGTGCGCGCCGACGCAGCGCAAGGTCTCGAGGTAAGGCGGCGGCAGCGCCTCGATCGCGAAGAGGTGCAGGCGCGGGGGGAGCGCGGCGCGCGCGTCCTCGTCCGCTTCGAGCCGCGCGAGGAAACGCTCGCGCGGGTGCGCGCGCGCGGGCTCGGGTAGCCGCGCGGCGATCTCGCGCCAGAGCGCCGCCTGCCACGTCTCGTCCGGCGAGGACGTGGCCGATTCGCCGCGGGCCCACTTCGCGATCCATTCGGGGCGGTAGGCGAGATAGCGGTCGAACGCGGCGGCGACGCGCTCGCAGAGCTGGTAGGCCTTGAGGGCGTCGCCGTCGGCGAGATAGCGCGCGAGCGGCGGGTGCGCGGCGGCGAAGCGCGGCAACAGGGCGGCGATGCGCCACTTGAGCACCTCGGGCTCGAGGGGCGATTCGCGCGGCACGCCGGGCACCACGCGCGCGACGAGCTCCCAGACGTAGCTCGCGACGAAGGCGAAGCGCACGTTCGCCGCGACGCCGAGCGCGTCGGCGAGCGCGAGCGCGAGCCAGCGCGCCGTGCCGGAGGCGCCGACCAGGATCACCTCCGGCGCGAGGGGCGGCAGGGGCGAACCGCGCATGAGGGCCGCGAGCTCGCGCGCCAGAACCTCGGCGCGGTTGGATGGGTGGACGCGGAGCACGGCAGGCGCGGCGGGGAGGAAGCGGGTGGCGCGTGCATTATCGCCTCCCCGCTCGCTCACGGGCTGAGCCACCGCCGCGGGGACGCGGGCTTGACGTGCGTCACACGCGCGCGCGCGCCGGCTGGTAGCCTTGCCGCATGGGCGTTTCCCTCGGGGCGGGGACGTGAAGCGCCGGCGCGTCGTGATCCTGGGCGCCGCGGGGCGCGACTTCCACGACTTCAACGTCGTCTTCCGCGACGATCCGCATTGCGAGGTCGTGGCGTTCACGGCTGCCCAGATCCCCGGGATCGCGGGCCGCGTGTACCCGGCGGCCCTCGCCGGACCGCTCTATCCCGAGGGCATCCCGATCGTGCCGGAGTCCGATCTCGCGGCGCTCGTGCGGCGCCGGCGGGTCGAGGAAGTGGTGCTCGCTTACAGCGACCTCGCCCACGAGGACGTCATGCACCGCGGCTCGGTGGCGCTCGCGGCCGGGGCGGACTTTCGCCTCCTCGCCCCGCGGGCCACGATGCTGCGCGCGGCACGGCCGGTGGTGTCCATCTGCGCGGTCCGCACCGGCGCCGGCAAGAGCCCCGCCGCGCGCCACGTCGCGAACGTGCTGACGCGGCGCGGGCTGCGGGTCGCCGTCGTGCGCCACCCGATGCCCTACGGCGACCTCGCGGAGCAGGCGGTCCAGCGGTTCGCCGCCCTCGCCGACCTCGACCGCGCGCGCTGCACGATCGAGGAACGCGAGGAATACGAGCCGCATCTCGCCGCGGGGCGCGTCGTCTATGCCGGGGTGGACTACGCGGCCGTCCTGCACCTCGCCGAGCGCGAAGCCGACGTGATCCTCTGGGAGGGCGGCAACAACGACACGCCGTTCTTCGCGCCCGACCTCGAGATCGTGCTGGCCGATCCCCACCGCCCCGGGCACGAGCGGCTCTATCACCCCGGCGAGACGAACCTGCTGCGCGCGCACGTCGTCGTGATCGCGAAGTGCGACACCGCGGACCCGCGTGACGTGGCGGCGGTGCGCGCGAGCGTGCGCGCGGCCAATCCCGCTGCGACGCTGGTGGAATCGGCGCTGCCGCCCGTCGCCGATCGCCCGGATCTCGTGCGCGGCCAGCGCGTGCTCGTCGTCGAGGACGGCCCGACGCTCACCCACGGCGGCATGGCCTACGGCGCGGGCACGCTCGTCGCGAAGTCGCTCGCCGCGGCCGCGCTCGTCGATCCGCGGCCGTTCGCGGTCGGGAGCATCGCCGCGACGCTCGCCGCGAACCCGCACATCGGGCCGGTGCTGCCCGCGATGGGCTACGATGAGGCCCAGGTCGCCGAGCTCGCCGAGACCATCGGTCGCGCGGCCTGCGACACGGTGGTCGTCGCGACACCGGTGAACCTCGCGCGCCTCGTCGCGATCGACCGACCCGTGTGCCGGGTTACTTACGAGTACGCCGATCGCGGCGAGCCGACGCTCGGGGCGGTGGTGCTCGCCCGGCTGCCCGCCGCGCCGGCGGTGCCGCCCCCGGCGCGCCGCACGAGGCGGCGCCCGCGAGGCACCCCGCGATGAAGAAACCCGGCGCCCTGTTGCCCGAGCACGAAGGCCTGCGCCGCGCCGTGGAATGGCTCGCCACGCAGCCCGAGTGGGACGCGGCCACCCTGGACGAGGCCGCACGGCGCTTCGACCTCTCGCCGCTCGACGAAGAGTTCCTGCTCGCCCGCTTCCTCGGCCAGAGGCACGACAAGCCGGTGCCGTAGCGGCCCGCAGCGGGGCGAGCGCGCTCGCTGCGACCAATGGACGATGGCGCGCGCGCCGGCCGCGTGTTACACCGTGTCCGGCGAAGGCGCGCCCCGCCGCCACGCGCTGCGCGCTGCGCCTTCTCGCCCCGGGCTCGCCGAGCCGGCGCTGCAGCGCGCGAGCATCACCTCCGGACCCGCAGCGCCGGGACCGGAGTGGCTTCGGCCACGCTCTGGCCCGATCGACCGGCTCACCGGCCGCCCGCCACAACGCCACCGCACCGGAGGACACCATGGCGACGTTCATCAACCTCGTGAGCTACACCGACCAGGGCATCCGCAACGTCAAGGACTCGCCCGAGCGCTTCAAGGCATTCAGGGCGATGGCCGAGAAGCTCGGCCTATCGGTGAAGGCCGTCTATTGGACGATGGGGTCGTACGACCTGGTGCTCGTCGTCGAGGGCGCCGAGGACGCTGCGATGACGGCGCTCCTCAAGGTCGGCTCGCTCGGCAACGTGCGCACGCAGACGCTGCGCGCCTTCTCGCAGGACGAGATCGCGAAGATGCTCGCGGCGATGCCCTGAGCGACGGGCTGCCGCTCGCCCGGCACGGCGGGCCGCGCGTTGCTGCCGCCGTCGCGGCCCGCGGCGCGAGAACCATCGTCGGGCGGCGCTGTCGGACGAGCATACTCGTCCGCGAGGACCGCGGCGCCGCCCGTCAGCGCACGGTCAGCCGTCGGCCTGATGACCGAACTCGTAGAGCCCGAAGGCGTGATCGGGCGCAACCGCGAGGAACGCTTCCTGCTTGTGCTCGTCGGTCCAGGCCGTGACGGCGCTCAGCGGGTCCGCCAGGCGCCCGTAGGTGCCCGGCACGCACCAGACGTCCGGGCCGAGCGCGTCGCCGACGGTCGTCGTGGTCTGCGGCGATGCACGCCCGTTGGGGTTGAGCACGTAGAAGACCTCGTAGCCGATCGTCGTCTGCGCGAACGCGCCGGCCGAAGCCGCGACGAAGAGCGCGGCCGTGATCGCTTGCAGGAGCTGTCGAGCATGCATGGTGTGTCTCCTTTCGAGAGTCGCCGGATCCCCGGCATGCCGATCGGCGCCGCGCGGCGCCGGTCGAAGGCACGCACCCTACGCTCCGCGGCGCGCGGTGTCTGTTCGCTCGCGCACAGTGCGTCGGCCGCGGCATGACCGCGGGACGCCGGCAGCGATGATTGCGGCTGCGGCGCGAAACCGCCTGCTCGACGCGCTTCCTGCGCTCGAGCTCGCACGCCTGCGCGTCGCCCTCGACCTCGTGGGTCTTCGGCGCGGCGATGTCCTGTTCGACGCCGGCGTCGAGCTGCGTTACGCGTACTTCCCCGTGACGGCGGTCGTGTGCCTGCTGTGCCTGTTCGAGAGCGGCCTCTCGACCGGCGTGGCACTGGTCGGCAACGAAGGCATGGTGGACGTGGCGCTGCTGCTCGGCGGGGCGACCGCGGCCAGCCGCGCCGTCGTGCGCGGCGCGGGATTCGCCTACCGGCTCAGCAGCCGCCTGCTGCGGGCGGAGTTCGGGCGCGGCGAGGCGCTGCACGACGTGTTGCTCGGCTACCTCGGCACACGCATGGCCGAAGCGCAGCAGGCGGCCGCATGCAACCGCCACCACACCCTGGAGCAGAGGTTGAGCCGGCTCCTGCTCGAGAGCGCCGACCGCTCGCCCGGCGCGGCGCTCACGATGACGCACGAGAACATCGCAGGTCTCCTCGGCGTGCGGCGCGAGGGCGTGACCGGCGCGGCGCTAAGCCTGCACGCCGCGGGCGCGATCGCCTATCGCCGCGGGCGCATCGCCGTGCTCGACCGCGACGCGCTCGCTGCGCGCGCGTGCGAGTGTTATCACGCGCCGGGCCGCGTGCCCGAGCAGGCCGGCGCGGCCAAGCCGAGATCCGACCTCCTCGCGAGCTGAATCGGCGCTCCCTCGGAGGTCGGGGGTCGGCAGCGGAACGTCTCCCCTTCGCTCGCCCCCGGGCGGAACCCCGCCGGCGGCGGGCGTGGTGCGCCTACGCGGCCCTCAGCGACACCGGCGGCGTGCCGTCGTGCATCGCCCCGGCGATCTGCTTGCGGACTTCGGGCGTGTCCTTGTAGCCGTGCACGGCCACCGCGTGCTGCATGGCGGCGTCGAGCAGCTCCTTCTCGGTGTCGGCCGAGATCGCGACGGTGCACTTCGGCTCGCTCGGGAATTCACGGCAATCGATGTATTTGCGTCCCATGACCTGTCCTCCTGGGGTGAGTCGCCCGCGTGCGCGCGGCACGGCGGGGCGCGGATCCCCGGCCGGTCGCAGGCCCGGTCGGCCGTGGCGATTCGGCCGGGATTCAGTCGAGGGGCGTCGCACGCGACGCTGGCGAAGGGCAGGCCTCGAACCCTGCCAAGGCGCTCCCCGCGCCCGGCTTCGCGTGGCCGGGGCGCGGTGCAGCGTGAGCCGTCGGTACGCTACAGCGGGGTTCCTGACCGCCGCATGACCGTGGCCTCCGCGCGGTTCCGCGTGAGCCGACGTGCGGCCCCGATGCCCCGCCGGGCCAGCCGGGCCTGGCGCGTCTCGTCCGTTCGGCCGATTGACACGCTCTCATGCGGGGCGCCCAATCCCACGCTGCCACCGGAGGCGTAGCGGCTCGACGCCGGCGCCGCCGGTGCTGTCGGGATACAACGCCCGAGCGGGGAGATCGAGGGGTGACCTTCGTGCTCATCCACGGCGCGTGGCATGGCGGCTGGTGCTGGAAGCGCGTGTGTCACGTGCTCACGGCGGCCGGCGCGGCCGTCCACACGCCGACGCTCACCGGCCTGGGCGAGCGCGCGCATCTCGCTTCGCCCGACGTCGGCCTCGCCACGCACGTGCAGGACGTGGTGAACGTCCTCGCGTGCGAAGAGCTCGCGGAGGTCGTGCTCGTCGGGCACAGCTACGCGGGCGTCGTGGTCACCGCGGTCGCCGACCGGGTGCCGGACCGGATCGCCCGCCTCGTCTACCTCGATGCCGTCGTGCCCCGCGACGGCGAGTGCCTGCTCGACCGCGTCTCGCCCGAGTTCCGGCGCCGCATCGACGCGCTCGCCCGCGACGAAGGCGACGGGTGGCTCGTCCCGCCCCTGAGCGCGGAGCGGCTCGGGCTCGTCGCGGACGCGGACATCGACTGGGTGATGCCGAAGCTGGTGCCGCACCCCTATCGCACGTTCCGCGAACCGGTCGCCCTCTCGTTCCCGCCGGGCGGGACCGCGCCGCGCACGTACATCAACTGCATCGGCACGCAGCCGCGCGGCAGTGCGCGCACGCCGCAGGCCGACGGCATCGACGACTACCACGAGCTCGCGACCGGGCACGACGCCATGGTCACGGCTCCCGACGACGTGGCCCACTTGCTCTTGCGCGCGATACACGACCCTTGGGGCGACGCGTGAGCAGGGTTCCCCCGACAGCTGGCGGGGGGGCAGCACGAGAACACCAGCCGCGCCACCAACCGATCAGGAGGCCCGCATGCAGCGGATCGCCGTCTTCACAGTCGCTCTCCTCGCCACCGCCGTCGCCCACGGGCAGAGCCCCGGGGTCGTCGTCGTCCCGAGCCCCTACCCGGTCGCCGAGACCGTGGACCGCCTGGAATCGGCCCTGAAGGCCGCTGGCGGCTTCCAGATCTTCGCCCGCGTCGATTTCCAGGCACTGGCGGCGACGCAAGGGGGCAAGGTGCTCCCCGAGCAGCTTCTGCTCTTCGGCCGTGGCGCCGTCCTGGAGCCGATCCGACCCGTCACACCGGTGGCCGCCATCGACCTGCCGCTGAAGGCGCTGGTCTGGGAAGACGCGAGCGGCAAGGTCTGGCTCGCCTACAACACGGGCGAGTATCTCGCGCAGCGGCACGGCGTCCAGGGCCGGGACGAGGTGTTGAAGCGAATCACGGACGTGACCGCCGCGCTCGCCAAGAGCGCGACGCAGTGAGGCGCGCCGGCGTGCGTGAGCCCCGCGTCATGGCTGCGCGTCAGTGCGAGCTGCGGCACTGGCCTCCCCGGCCGCGTGGCCGGACGCCCAGGCCCATTGGAAGTTGTAGCCACCGAGCCAGCCGGTCACGTCCACCACCTCGCCGACGAAGTAGAGGCCAGGAACCCGCCTGGCCTCCATCGTCGTCGAGGAAAGCTCGCGCGTGTCCACGCCCCCGCGGGTGACTTCGGCCTTGCGGAAGCCCTCGGTCCCGGCCGGCACGAGCCGCCAGGCGTTGAGGCTCGCGCCGAGCGACCGCAGCGCCTTGTCGGGCACGTCCGCGATGCGCCGCTGCGCGAGCTCGGGCGTTTGCGACTCGACCCATCCCTCGGCGAGCCGCTTCGGCAGCCACCGCGCGAGCGCATTCGCGACCCGCTGCACGCTCGCGCGCTTCGCCGCCACGAGCGCTTCGGCGAGGCGCACGCCGGGCGCGAGGTCGATGGCGATCGCCTCCCCCGGTTCCCAATAGGTCGAGATCTGCAGGATCGCGGGGCCGGTCAGGCCGCGGTGGGTGAAGAGGAGGTCTTCCGCGAAGCTCACGCGCCGCCGGCCATCGCCCGTGCTCACCTCGGCGGGGAGCGACACGCCCGCGAGCCGTGCGAACGGCGCCCAGTCCGCCGGGTCGAAGACGAGCGGCACGAGCGCCGGCCGCGGATCGACGATCGCAAGCCCGAACTGCCGTGCGATCCGGTAACCGAAGTCGGTCGCGCCGATCCTGGGGATCGACAGTCCGCCGGTGGCGACCACGAGCCGCGCGCACTCGATCGGGCCGGCGGTCGTGGCGAGCGTGAAGCCGCGCGCGTTGCGCGCGACCGACTCGACCGCGCAGGGCATGCGCCACGCGACCCCGCCCGCGTCGCACTCCGCACGCAACATCGCGATGATCGCCTCGCTCGACCCGTCGCAGAAGAGCTGTCCCCGGTGCTTCTCGTGCCAGGCGATGCGGTAGCGTGCGACGAGGCGCAGGAAGTCCTGCGGCGTGTAGCGCGCCAGCGCCGAACGGCAGAAGCCCGGGTTCGCCGAGACGAAGCACGCCGGGCCGGCGCCGAGGTTGGTGAAGTTGCAGCGCCCGCCGCCGGAGATGCGGATCTTCTCGGCGAGCTGCGCGGCGTGCTCGACGAGCACCACGCGGGCGCCGCGCTTCCCGGCGGTCGCGGCGCACATCATGCCGGCCGCGCCGGCGCCGATCACCGCGACGTCGTAACCGTTCACGCCGGCGCCGCGACCGACCGCAGCACCGCCAGCGGACCCACGCGCCGCACGAAGCCGAGTTGCGCCGCGTCCTTCACGAAGAGGCTCCCCGCGTAGCCGAGCCCGTTCACCGAGATGCCGTCGGCGAGCTCGCGCGAGCGGCGCACGACGAGCATGCACTCGCGCGTGACGAGCAGGTTGTACGGCGCCGATTGCATCGCGTGCGCTTCGCCCGGTCGTGCCTCGATGCCGACCCGCCCGAGGAGCCCCCGGTAGGCGCGCGCCAGGCGCTCGCCCGCGTCGGAGGCATCCAGCGTGCCCGGCTCGAGGCCGGCGAGGGCGTGCGCGAACTCGAACTCCGCGATCCGCGCGCACCCCATCTCCCGGCGCGCGCGTTCGATCCAGGGCGCGATCGGCAGCGCCGCGCCGCCGCGCGCGAGCGGCAGCGGCACCACCTGCAGGTGCTTGTGCGGCTGGCTCGCGCCGGCGACCACGCCGCCGTTGTAGAAGCCGAGGCTCGGGAACGCGCGCATGACCGCGGCGAGTGCGGCGAAGTCGGCGGCGTCGACGAGCGCCTCCTGCGGCGCGAACTCGCGCGTCACGATCAGGAGGTGGCGCTCGAGCACCGGGTACTTGTTCAACACCGCGACGTGCGATCGCCCAACCGCGCCGACGGTGAGCTCGCGCTCCGGCGGCAGGAAGGTGGCGCGGCTCGCGCCGGCGTTCGCCGCCCGCGCCGCCGCGGCCTTGCGCGCGAGGCTCGAGACGCGCCGCACCGTGAAGACCACGCCGCGCTCCGCGATCGCGTCCTCCACCGTCTCGATCGGCACGAGCGCGCCGGCGGCGCGCGCGTCGCGGATGCGCGAATCGATGTCGGCGAGCGTGATGACCATGGCGGCCCGGAAGGCCGCGCGAGGGTATCACGCCCCCGGCCGCGTCAGCGTCGGGTCGCGACGGCGAGGACCGCGGGCGGCGCGCTGCAGGAGAGCGCATCCGCGCCGGCTTGCGGGCCGGCTTCGCGGGGCACGGACGCCAGCACCAGCAGCGCGAGGGCGATGGCGACGGCCACGGCCCGATCGCCGGCGTCGGGGGTCGGCAACGACGCGGCGAGGGGCATCAGTTCCTCCGGAAGCGCCGGTCGCGCCGGCCGACGGTGACGACCGCGCCGTCCGCGGCGACCACCGCGTACGCGTTGGCCCAGCGCTCGAGCGTGCGCCGTGCTTCCGGGCCCGCCGCACGCTCGAGGCGCCGGCGCGAGCGCTTGTCGAAGAAGACCACGACGCCGCCGCGATGGTCGTGGCGCGCGGTGCCGAACCCGACGAGCTGCGCGACCACGTCGGCCGGGACGCAGCGCTGCTGCATCCGGATGCGGGCGTGGCGGCTCACCCCGCCCGTGGCTATCGGTCTTCCCATGAGCACCCCCGTATCCCCGTCCATGCAGCGAGGTTAAGGGGGGCGGTGGCTCAGGGCGTGAGCCCCGGCCGGCAAGGGCGCTACTTCCGGTACCGGGCGAGGGCCGCGGCGAGCCTCCCGGCGACCTCGTCCCGCAACGCCTTCGGCTCGAGGACCTCGGCCTCCGCGCCGTGGCGCAGGATGTCCATGGCGAGCTCGCGCGGGTCGCTGTAGGGCACCTCCAGCACGTAGCTGCCGTCCTTCTCGAACGCGCCCTTCTGCTTCGGGTGCCAGCCCTCCGCGGCGACCCAGCGTGCCGCGACCGGCGAGAAGCGGATCTTCGCCCAGGTGGTCTTGCGCCCGGAGAAGATGCCGTAGCCCGAGGCGAGCACCTCGTCGAGCTCCGCCTCCGGCACGGCCTTCGCCGCCGCGTCGAGGAGCCGCGCGCTGCGGATGGCGTCGATGGCGAAGCTGCGGATGTCGTTGCGCAGGTGGCACCAGGCGTCGAGGTACCAGTTGCTGCGGTAGAACACGATGCGCTGCGGCGAGATCTCGCGCGTCGTCGTCTCGTTCGTCGCGCGGCTGAAGTACTCGATCGCGAGACGGCGCCGGCGCAAGGTGGCGGTCGCGGCGATCTCGAAGAACCGCGAGCTCATCCGGCGCACCGCCATCGGGATGATGCGGATGCGCCGCTCGATCTCCTCGAGCGAATGGTCCTCGCTCTCGATCAGCTTGCGCAGGCGGTCGAGGAGCGGCTCCACGTGCGGCGCGAGCAGCCCGGGCTCCAGCCCCTTCAGGAGCTCGCGCATCGTGAGCAGCGCGAAGGCCTCGCTCGCGTTGAACCACAGGCCCGGCAGCTGGAAGCGCGGCGCGTTCTTCGCCGGCGCGACGTAGCGGTAGCCGCCGTGCTCCCGGTCCCACTCGATGGGCGCGTTCAGGCGGCTCCGCATGTACTCGAGGTCGCGCTTGAACGTGGCGAGCGACACGTCGAGCGACTCGAGGAACGTTCGCACCGGGACGATGCGGCGCTCCTGCAGGAGCTGGTCGATCCGGTAGAAGCGCTCGGTGCGGTCCATGGCGGGGCGAATGCTACCGCATCCGCCCTGTCAGGCCCGGGCAGGATCAGAACCTCCCGGTGAGCAC
>JAOAEA010000221.1 GCA_026417035.1 Burkholderiales bacterium | reverse complement strand
CGATTATAACGTCGTCAATCAAAGCATCTCCGGCGAGACCACGGCCGGAGGACGCGCTCGCCTGCCAGAGGCGCTCGCCCGGCACAAGCCGGCCATTGTCATTCTCGCGCTCGGCGCCAACGACGGCCTGCGCGGCCTGCCCCTGACGCAGCTCCAAGCCAACCTCACGGCCATGGTCACGGCCGCCGAGCGCCAAGGCGCACGGGTCGTGCTCGTCGGGATGCGCCTACCCCCCAATTACGGTCCTTACGCCCGACAGTTCGCCGCGGCCTTCGCCCCAACCGCCCGCGCCCACCAAATTCCTTTGGTGGACTTCCTGCTCGCGGGCATCGCCGATCAGCCCACCATGTTCCAGGCCGACGGTCTACACCCGACCGCCGCAGCCCAAGCCCGCATCCTCGATAACGTCTGGCCGGTGCTCGCGCCCTTGCTGCGCTAGCCAGTCATGCCATCATGGCAAAGCGCATCCGCGCCGAGTGGAAAACCACAGGTATTCCCCTACACGAATTGTGGTAGATTTGTGCGCTGCACAAAGC
>JAOAEA010000220.1:260-536 GCA_026417035.1 Burkholderiales bacterium | reverse complement strand
GTCGATGCCCGCCTCGCGCTGCTCGGCCACCGCCAGCCGCGTCGCATCGGCACGCGCCTCGTCCAGCGCCGCCCCGCTCATGCGCCATTGCGGCCACAACTTGTGCGTCTCGGCCAACCAACCCGGCTTGGGCAGGCTGCCGGCGATGGTGCTGGGAAATAGAGTTAGTCCAGCCTCAATTGATTCGGCCATCGGTTCTCCTTGCCCATTCTCATCAAGCATTACTTACGCGCCGCAATTACGCCCGAAGTTTTGCGAAGTGCTCCTCTTTTGAAA
>JAOAEA010000220.1:0-250 GCA_026417035.1 Burkholderiales bacterium | reverse complement strand
CCTCTCACTCATCAAAGAATTTGCATCCAACGAACGTAGCCGACGCCCATCTGCCATATCCGCTCAGCCAAACAGTTCGCTATGCGAGCCCAGGCGCACCAAACGCAGGACATGCGGGTCGGGTCGCTGATAAATCAGCAGCAAATCCGGCTTCGCGTGGCACTCTCGGTAGCCGGCCCACTCGCCCGCCAACTCATGGTCACGGTAGCGGCTGTCGAGCGTCGCATCCAAAACCAACAAGGCCAAGACC
>JAOAEA010000219.1 GCA_026417035.1 Burkholderiales bacterium | reverse complement strand
GCAGCGAGAGCACGGTGCGGTTCTCGAACAGGCCGCAGGTCGGGCCTTCCCGCACGAAGGGGATCAGGTCGGCGCCGCACAGCACGTTGAAGATGCCCTCGGGCCGGGCGCGGGAGAGGGCGCCGACGGTCGGGCCGGCGTCGGGGCGGCCGAGCGCCGGGTACTGCTCGGCCACGATCTCGGCGCCCGGGATCGCCTCCGCGATCAGCCGCTTGAAGGCGGCGGCGGCCGACTGGCCGTATTCGTAGTTGGGGGCGACGATCGCCCAGCGCCGCACCGGCCGCCCGCGCACCGCCTCGGCCAGCATGCGGGTCTGCATGAAGGTGCTCGGGCGGATGCGGAAGGTGTAGGGGTTGCCCTGCGCCATCGTCAGCGCATCGGTCAGCGGCTCCGTCGCCAGGAACAGGCGCCGGCGGCGGGCGGCGACGTCGGCGACCGCGAGCCCGACATTGGAGAGGAAGGTGCCGGCGATGAAGGCGACGTTCTCGCGCGTCAGCAGATCCTCGGCCACGCGGGCGCCGTCGGACGGGGTGGCGC
>JAOAEA010000218.1:280-539 GCA_026417035.1 Burkholderiales bacterium | reverse complement strand
GGGTGGAACAGCGTGTAGTTCAGGTGCGTGGGCGTGGGGTAGGTGTGGCCATCCACGCGGGTGCACATCTCGGCGAAGTAATGGAAGTTGTCCGCCGCGCGGGGGATGAGCTGCCGGCCCGTCTGCGCGATCACCTGGCCGGTGTCGCGCGTCTCGGTCTGCGACAGCTCGGGCACCTGCTGCGCGATCAGGTCGCCCAGGCGTCGCATCAGGCGCGCCCGCTCGGTGGCTGGCCGCGCCGCCCAGGCAGGGAAGGCGG
>JAOAEA010000218.1:0-270 GCA_026417035.1 Burkholderiales bacterium | reverse complement strand
GAGACAGCCCTGGCAGCGGCCACGGCCTGCGCGACTTCGTCGGCGCCGCCGCGGGCCACTTCGGCCAGCACCTCCTGCGTGGCCGGGTCGCGCGTCTCGAAGCGCTCGCGCGACGCGACGGCGCGGCCATCGATCAGATGAGGAATGAAATGGCTCATGTCTCGGCCTCGATGGTGTTCATCAGTTCGCCCACGCCCTCGATGGCGGTCACCACCACGTCGCCGACCTGGCAGTCCACCACGCCATCGGGCGTGCCGGTCAGGATGAGGT
>JAOAEA010000217.1:291-539 GCA_026417035.1 Burkholderiales bacterium | reverse complement strand
GACCTGGCCTACCTGCGTGACCGTCTTGGCGCGCCGATCGTGTGGGACCGCCAGGCGCGCGGCTACCGCTACCAGCCCGACGCCGAGACGCCCACCCAGCCGCTGCCGGGCCTGTGGTTCAACGCCCAGGAGGCGCACGCCCTGCTGCTGATGCAGGCCCTGCTCGAGCAGCTGCAGCCCTCGCTGCTCAAGCCCCACATCGAGCCGCTGCAGGCGCGGCTGCGCGCTTTGCTGGAAACCGGCCAGCA
>JAOAEA010000217.1:0-281 GCA_026417035.1 Burkholderiales bacterium | reverse complement strand
CTGCTGGCCTGGTGCCACCTGCGCCAGGGGCTGCGCTCCTTCGCGCTGGAAGCCATCGAGCAGGTGCGGCCGCTCGACGCGCCGGCGCGCGAGATCGATGCGGCCGAGCTCGATGCCTTCATCGGGCAAGGCTACGGCATCTTCTCCGGGGAGCGGGTGCAGTGGGCGCAGCTGCGCTTTGCGCCTGAGCGCGCGCGCTGGATCGCCAGCGAAGTCTGGCACCCGAGCCAGCAGCAGCGCTGGCGCGACGACGGCACGCTGGAGCTGCGCGTGCCCTACAC
>JAOAEA010000216.1 GCA_026417035.1 Burkholderiales bacterium | reverse complement strand
AGGTAGAGAAAGCCCACGCGGTCGGCCTCGCGCTCGTTCTCGCGCGAGAAATTGAGCGCGGCCTGCACCTGGGCGGCCTGCCCGGCGAGGATCGCGCCCTGCACGCCGTCAGCACTGCCCGCGCGCGCCGCGAGTGCGGCGGCCGCGAGGCTCGCGATCGTCATCCAGGTGTTCTTGCGCTGATCATCGACCGAGCGCGCATAGTGCCGCTGCGTCACGTGCGCGATCTCGTGGGCGAGCACCGAGGCGAGTTCACTTTCGCTCTGCGTGAGCAGGACGAGGCCCATGTTCACGCCAATGTAGCCCCCGGGAATCGCAAAGGCGTTCACCGACGGGTCCGCCACCGCAAAGAACTCGAAGCGCTCGCGGATGTCGGGGTTTGCTGCGAGGATGCGGTTACCGAGCGCCTGCAGGTAGGCGTTCACTTCCGGATCCTGCAGATAGACGCCGCTCGCACGCAGCTCGCGCATGGCTTCGGTGCCGAGCCGCCGTTCTTCGCGCGAGGAGACGACCGCGCCGCTCGAGTCGCCAAGCTCGGGG
>JAOAEA010000215.1 GCA_026417035.1 Burkholderiales bacterium | reverse complement strand
GTCAGATGTGTATAAGAGACAGCGCGCACCTCGATCGCCTTGGGCTTGCCGTCGGCCAGCACCCAAACGCGGCCGCGCGTGGTCTGCCCGCTGCGGCCGGCAAACTCCGCCACCAGCTGCGCGTAGCGCGCCTGCTGCTCGGGATTCAAGATGGCGTCGATACGGGCGCGCAGGTCGCTGCGCAGCGCCGCCGCGGTCTTGGCGCGCTGCTCCTCCGGCAGCTCGCGCAGGGCGGCGAAGCGCGGCCGCATGTCCTCGATGATGCCGTCGAGCTTCGCCTGCTGCGCGGCGTCGAGCTTCAATTCCGTCGTCAGCCGCGTCCGCATCTGCGCCAGTCCGCCGCCGGCCGGCGCGGGCGCGCTCTTTGTCTCGCCGCGTGCCGGGTCCGGCGCGGCGCTCTCGCCGGGCGGCCGGAAGCGCAGCGCGGCGTTCGGCACCTTCAGCGCCAACTCGCGCGTGTCGGTCACGATGCGCACGTTGGCGGTCATGCCCGGCATCAGCAGGCCGTCTTCGTTGTTGGCGCTGACCAGCACGGTATAGGTG
>JAOAEA010000214.1 GCA_026417035.1 Burkholderiales bacterium | reverse complement strand
TCGTACACGCGCGCGGTCAGGATCTTTTGCAGATAGTCGGCCAGCGACAGATGCTTGCGGCGCCGTGCCGGGGCGGCCGCACGGGGGGTCTTGGGGGTGGCTCGTGCCATGGGGCTCCTCCTGCGAAGCCGTCGAATATACGCGAGCCCCGCCCTCGTTTTGCAGTGCAGCAGCCGGTGCAGGGGGCTGCTGCACCAAGAAAAAGGCCCAAGGCCGTGAAGCCTTGGGCCGAATCCACCAAAGGAGGAGGGTGGAGGAGACAAACGTTGCAATGCTGCACAGTGCAGGCATCACATGAACGGAAGTTTAACGCCATTCCATGATGCGCCGCAATAAATTTTTCACGGTTTGCGTGAGAGGCCGTTTTCCAGACCCCCAGGCTGCACGCCGACCGCGCAGCGCCCACAATGAGGGGCTTTCCCCCCTGAAGATTGCGTGACATGGAATGCACCATCCACTGGATGCCGGCACACGGCATGGCGTTTTCGGCCGAAACGGGCAGCGGACACTTGCTGAACATGGACGGCGCCCCCGAGGGCGGCGGG
>JAOAEA010000213.1:279-546 GCA_026417035.1 Burkholderiales bacterium | reverse complement strand
CGCGGCATCAAGGCCAGATCGATCACCGAAAAGAAGACATAGCGCTTGCCGACGATGTCCTTGATCGCTACGCCGGCACGTGGGGCGAAGCCCAGGCACTTGCGCACCGTGAGGTCGTCCAAGATGAACATGTGGGGCTCCGGCGTGCTCGTGGGCCAGGCGGAGGCAGCATAGGGCTGACGCTTCTCTTTGACTTCGAGCGCAAAGCGGGCGCCATCGGAGAGCATGAGCGCGAAGTCGGCGTCGTGATAGCTGCGCGTCTGGTCG
>JAOAEA010000213.1:0-269 GCA_026417035.1 Burkholderiales bacterium | reverse complement strand
TGAAGCGAGCGTGTCTTTGCCGGAGAAACTTACGGAATTCTTCTTCAAAGGCGATAGAGTCCGACATTACGAGACCTTACAATCCCATGCCTCGGCCGATCACCTCTTTCATGATCTCGTTGGTGCCGCCGTAGATGGCCTGGACGCGTGCGTCAAGGTAGAATTTGGCGATCGGGTACTCGAGCATGTAGCCGTAGCCGCCGTGGAGCTGCACGCAGGCGTCGACGACCCGCTTCTGCAGCTCGGTGCACCACCACTTCGCCTCGGCA
>JAOAEA010000212.1 GCA_026417035.1 Burkholderiales bacterium | reverse complement strand
TCTCGGCGAAGCCACAACGGCCCGGAGTTCACCAGCCGGGCCTTCATCGCCTGGGCGCAGCAGCACGGCATCCAACACCGGCTGATCGCCCCTGGCCGGCCCATGCAGAACGGTTTTATCGGGAGCTTCAACGGCAAGTTCCGCGACGAGTGCTTCAACGAGCACTGGTTCATGTCGCTTGCCCAGGCCCGCGAGGTGATCGGTGTCTGGCGGCGCGGCCACAATGAGGTCGGGTCGCATAGCAGCTGTGGCCGTATCGCACCGGTCCAGTTTTTCGCCAATCATCCAATCCAAACGAACCTCACCGTAGTACCCTTCAACACCGTGCTGTCCCAGTCGGATTGGTGCGGCTACTGGGGACAGGTCATATAAGATTCAAAGTTCGAGGGCAAAATCATACATTAAGGAGCGGGTATACAGACGTTCTATAGTAACCCAAAACCTGGCCTCCAAAAAAAGTTTAGGCTACTCATTAAGAAGGTTTCGAATTCAACAAAAATTGGCATTAAGTAAGTTAAAAATAAAACTAGTTGCCTATTTAATAGTAC
>JAOAEA010000021.1 GCA_026417035.1 Burkholderiales bacterium | reverse complement strand
GGCCAGACGACGGCCGCCTACTTCGACTTCGGCAGCCGTCCCAGAAGCAACGAACAGGGGGGCACGCCCCCCCTGTCGACCCCCCAGGCCAGACGACGGCCGCCTACTTCGACTTCGGCAGCCGTCCCAGGAGGTAGAACTCCTCGTTCGGCGGGATCGACGCGAAGTTGGCGAGGCGGTTGGACATCGCGAAGAACGCCGCGATCGCCGCGATGTCCCAGACGTCCTCCTCGGAGAAGCCGTGCGCGCGGAGCGGCTCGAAGTCCGGCTCGCCGATCTCGGCCGAGGCGAGCGCCACCTTCATGGCGAAGTCGAGCATCGCGCGCTGGCGCGGCGTGATGTCGGCTTTGCGGTAGTTCACCGCGACCTGGTCGGCGACGAGCGGGTTCTTCGCGCGGATCCTCAGGATCGCGCCGTGCGCGACGACGCAGTACTGGCACTGGTTCGCACCCGAGGTGGCGACCACGATCATCTCGCGCTCGGCCTTGGTGAGACCGCCCTCCTTCTCCATCAGCGCGTCGTGGTAGGCGAAGAAGGCCCGGAACTCGTCGGGCCGCCGCGCGAGCGCGACGAAGACGTTCGGCACGAAGCCGGACTTCTCCTGCACCGCGACGATGCGCGCGCGGATGTCCTCGGGAAGGTCTTCCAGCCTCGGGACGGAGAAGCGGCTCACCGGGCGGGCGGCGGGGGCTTGCGGGGCGTTCATGGTCGTGCCTCGGGATGGAGATGGCCGCCGGCGCGTCCGGCGGCCGGGATCGCGCCGGGCGGGCTTGCCCTGCCGGCCCGGTGGCCGAAGAATACGCAGCGGATTGTATCCCGCCCCGGAACCCCGGCGCACTGGAGGATCGCGTGAAGCCCCGCCGCAAGTTCGACGACCCGCATCTCGAGAGCCTGTTGCCCGCCGTGCCCTTCAGCCGCCGCGGCTTCGTCGTGAGCTCGCTCGCCACCGGCTTCGCGCTCGCGGTGCGGCCGGCGCTGGGCCAGAAGCCGATCCACACGAGTGCCGAGGGTCTCGCCGCCGGTGAAGTGAAGATCCCGGTCGCGGATGGCTCGATGCCCGCCTACTACGCGCGGCCCGCGGCCGGCACGCGGCTCGCGACCATCGTCGTCATGCCCGAGATCTTCGGCGTGCACGAGCACATGAAGGACATCTGCCGCCGCCTGGCGAAAGCGGGCTATCTCGCGGTCTGTCCGGAGATCTACGCCCGCCAGGGCGACGCGGTGAACGCGCCGACGGTCGAGGCGGCAGTGCGCATCGCCAATGCGAAGCCCGACCCGGAGCTCTTCGCCGACATCGACGCGGTGATCGACTGGGCCGCGAAGTCGGGCGGCGGCGACCCCGCGCGGGTCGGCATCACCGGCTTCTGCCGCGGCGGCCGGCAGGTGTGGATGTACGCGGCGCACTCGAACCGGGTCAAGGCTGGGGTCGCGTGGTACGGCGCGCTCGAGGCCGCGCCGAGCGCGACGATGCCGCGGCGGCCGATCGACATCGCGCGCGAGCTCAAGGTGCCGGTGCTCGGGCTCTACGGCGATGCCGACGGCGGCATCCCGGTGGATCAGGTGGACCGCATGCGCGCGGCCCTCAAGGCGGCCGGCAAACCGTCGGAGATCGTGCTCTACGACGACGCCGAGCACGGGTTCTTCGCCGATTACCGCGGGTCGTACCAGGAGAAAGCGGCGCAGGACGGCTGGAAGCGCATGCTCGACTGGTTCAAGCGCCACGGCGTCTGACACGCCGGCGGGGCGCGGCACGCCCGCACGGGCCGCCGTGCGCCGGCGATGCGGCGCGGGCCCTGGCCATGGCCGCCACCCGCGGCGTTACCATCGCCCGCCATGCTCCTGCCGATCGGGGACTACCCCAACCCCAGCGGGCGGCACTGGATGACGCTCGCGCTGATCGGCGCGAACGTCACGGTGTACCTCCTCGTCACGCTGCCGCTCTCGGCGCAGCCGGTGCATCCGGCGGATCCGCGCGTGGCCGAATACCTGCACGCCCTCGCGCGCCATCTGCCGCCGGGCGTGTCGCCGTCCGAGATCCTGCGCGGCCTCACCGAATACGACCTCTTCGCGTTCCGGTGGGGGTTCCGTCCGGCGGCGATGAGCGCCACCGACCTCTTCACTTCGATGTTCCTGCACGGGAGCCTCATGCACCTCGTCGGGAACATGCTCTACCTCTGGATCTACGGGAACAACGTCGAGGACCGCCTCGGGCCGGCCGGCTTCCTCCTCGCCTATCTCGCCACCGGCGTCGCGGCCACCGCGTTCCAGACGCTGTTCAACCCGACCTCCCCGGTCCCGATGATCGGCGCCTCGGGCGCGATCTCCGGCGTGCTCGGCTTCTACCTGCGGTGGTTCCCGCACCACTACGTGAAGCTCTTCGTCTTCCTCTTTCCCTTCTACGTCGGCACGACGCTGCTGCCGGCGAGCCTGGTGCTCTGGGCCTACCTCGTCCTCGACAACCTCGTGCCGCTCTTCTTCGGCGGCCCCGCGGGGATCGCCCACGGCGCGCACATCGGCGGCTTCATCGCCGGCTTCGCCGCCGCCGTGGCCTTGGGCCGGCGGCCGGCGCGGGACGAGTCGGATTTCGGCTGACGCGCCGCGCTCAAGGCGCCGCGATGCGTCCGATCACCTCGAGGGCGCCGCCCGCGGGCCGGAGCACCACGAGCTCGCCTTGGGCGGGGAAGACGCCGGCGAGCGCGGTGATGTTGACCTGGTGCGTGACGAGGACGAGGTTTCCCGGCCCGCCCCAGCGAAGCACCCGCTCGCGCACCGCGCGGGTCTGCTCGGCTTCCGTGGCGCGGTTGCCGAAGAACGAATTGAGCGCCGGCCAGGTTGCGTAGCGCCCGAAGGCGAGCGCGGCGGTGTCGCGGCAGCGGCACCACTCGGAGGAGAGCACCTCGCCCACGGGAATGCCGCGCGCGCGGAACGCTTCGCCGAGCCGGCGCGCCTCGTCGCGGCCCGCCTCGGACAGGTTGCGCTGGGTCGCGCAGTCACCGAGCCGGAAACCCGGCGGATCGCCGACGCCGGGGACCGTGGCCGCGTGCCGGATCGCGACCACATAACCCCCGGACCGCATCCGGTCCCACATCGCCTCGTCCGCACGCGCGGTGGCCGCGGCAAGGCCTGCCAGCGCGATAAGCAGGCTCACGCGAGCGACGGCGCGCGCCACGCCGCAAGCGCCTGATCGCTGCCACATGACGCCGGGATCGCCGTCGCGCCTCATCCCGCCTCGGATAAAAGAAACGGGCCCCGGTTCCCCGGAGCCCGCCCCGTCCGGCCCGTTTCTTCAGCAGGGCCGGGATCCGCGCAGCGCGTCAGTCCGCGTACTGGCCCGCCTTCTGGATGATCGGGCCCCACTTCGCGATCTCGGACTTGAGCTGGGCCGCGAGCGCCTCGGGCGTCGCCTTCGACTGCGGCACCGGGTCGGTGCCGAGGTCGTTGAAGCGCTGCTTGACCGTCGGATCCTTCAGCGCGTCCTGGAGCGCCGCGACGAGCTTGTCCTGCACCGCCTTCGGCGTGCCTTTGGGCGCGTAAACGCCGTGCCAGACCACGACCTCGAAGCCGGGGATGCCCGACTCGGCGATCGTCGGCAGGTCGGGCAGCGACGGCACGCGCGTGGACGAGGTCACGGCGTAGGCCTTCACCTTGCCGCCCTTGATCTGGCCGGTCGTGTTGGTGGTCTGGTCGCACATGAAGTCCACCTGCCCGCCGAGGAGGTCGTTCATCGCCGGCGCGGTGCCCTTGTAGGGGACGGTCACGAAGTCGGTCTCGATCCGGCTCATGAACAGAAGCCCGCAGAGGTGCGAAGCGGAGCCCAGGCCGGCGTTGGCATAGGAGAGCTTGTCCTTGTTCGCCTTGACGTAGGCGAGGAACTCCTTGAAGTTGTTCGGCGGGAAGTTGCCGCGCGCGATCATCGTCATCGGCACGTCGGCCACCAGGCCGATCGGGACGAAGTCCTCCATCGGCTTGAAGCGCAGGTTGCGGTAGAGCGCCGGCGCGGTGGACATGCCGATGTGGTGGAGGAGGATGGGGTAGCCGTCCGGGGCCGCGCGCGCGACGCGCTCGGCGCCGAGCGTGCCGCCGGCGCCGCCGACGTTCTCGACGAGCACCGTCTGCCCGAGCGACTTCTGCATCGCGCCGCCGATGGTGCGCGCGACGGTGTCGGTCGGGCCGCCCGCCGCGAAGGGCACGATCATCGTGATCGGCTTGGTGGGATAGGTCTGCGCTTGGGCGCCGGCGGCGGCGACGAGCGCCGCGAGCGCGAGCAGCCTGAGGGGTTTCAACGCCATGGTTCGACTCTCCTCGATTGCGTTCGTGAACGGTGGGCGCTTCGTTGTTCTCGGAGCGGCGGACGGCGCCTCGCCCTTCCTCGCGGCCGCACCCTGGGCGCCGGAGATGATACTCCAGGGCGAGGCGCGGGCAGGGGGTCAGCCGCGCTCGCCGTGCCCGCCGAACTCCCGTCGCAGCGCGGAGAGGAGCCTCAGGGCGAACGCGTCCTCGCCCCGCGAGGCGAACCGCTCGAAGAGCGCCGCGGCGAGCACCGGCGCCGGCGTCCCGGTCTCGACCGCCGCCTGCAACGCCCAGCGGCCCTCGCCCGCGTCCGACACCCGCCCGGCGAAAGCGGCGAGCGCGGGATCCTTCGCCAGCGCCCGCGCGGCGAGGTCGAGCAGCCAGGAGGAAACGACGCTCCCACGGCGCCAGAGCTCGGCGATGTCCGCGACCGGGAAGTCGTAGCGGTAGCGCTCGGGATGCGCGAGCGGCGCGGTCTCGGCGTCCGCGGCGCGGCCCGCGGCGCCCGCACCGCCGTGGGCGAGCAGGTTGAAGCCCTCGGCGAGCGCCGCCATCGCGCCGTATTCGATCGCGTTGTGCACCATCTTCACGAAATGGCCGGCGCCGCTCGGGCCGCAATGGAGGAAGCCCTCCTCGGCCGTGCTCGCGCCGGGGATGCGCCCGGCCGTCGGCGGCGCGGCGTCGCGGCCCGGCGCGAGCGCGCGGAAGAGCGGCGCGAGGCGCGCGACCGGCTCGGCCTCGCCGCCGATCATCAGGCAGTAGCCGCGCTCGAGCCCCCAGACGCCGCCGCTCACGCCGACGTCGAGATAGAACACGCCGCGGTTGGCGAGGTCGCGCTCGCGGCGCGGGTCGTCGGCGAAGTGCGAGTTGCCACCGTCGACCACCACGTCCCCGCGGGAGAGGTGCGGCAAGAGCGCCGCGATCGTCGCGTCCACGGCCGCCGCCGGCACCATGAGCCAGACGACGCGGTGCGGCACGAGCTCGGCCGCGAGGTCGGCGAGCGACGAGGCGGGCGTCGCCCCTTCCTCCGCGAGCGCCGCGACCGCTTCGGGCTCGGCGTCGTGGGCGACCACGGCATGGCCGGCGCGCATCAGCCGGCGCGCCATGTTCGCCCCCATCCGCCCGAGCCCGACGATGCCGGCCTGCACGGCTTCAGCCCTTCGGTCCCGTCGCGGGCACCGGACGCACCGGCCGCTCGCGCTCGGCCGCCGACGGCGCCTCGCCGGCGGAGGGCGCGACGACGCGCACCTCGAGCGGGCTCGCCACGTCGACGTGCACGTCGCGCTGCGGATAGGCGATCACGATCCCGGCCTCGCCGAAGCTCTTCTCGATCATGTAGCGCAGGTCGGTCGCGACCCGGCGCGGCAGCACCTCCGGCTTGAGGTCGAGCCAGTAGTAGAGCGTGAAGTGGAGCGCGTCCGAGCCGAAGTCCTCGAACGCCACCTCCGGCGGCGGTTCGGCGAGCACGAGCCCGTGCCGCCCGGCCGCCTCGAGCAGCAGCTTCTCCACGTCCTTGACCGGCGAGCCGTACGCGACCCCGACCTTGATGGCGAAGCGCACCTCGCGGCTCGTGAGCGTCCAGTTGGTGAGGTTCTGCTCGACGAAGGTCGCGTTGGGGATCAGCGTCTCGATGCCGTTCACGTCGCGCAGCGTCGAGGAGCGCAGGCCGACGTTGGTGACGGTGCCGCGCACGCCGCCGACCTCGACGAAGTCGCCGATGCGGAACGGCCGCTCGCCGATCACCATCAGGCCGCTGATCAGGTTCTTGACCATGTTCTGCATGCCGAAGCCGACGCCGATCGCCACCGCGCCGCCGAGGAACGCGAAGGCGGTGAGCGGGATGCGCACCCAGATGAGCACCACGACGAAGAGGACCGCCATGCCGAGCGCGAAGAGCCATCGGCGCAGGATGCGGGCGAGCCCGGGATCCACTCCGAACTGCCGCACGGCGATGCGCTGGCCGAGCCGCCCCGCGAGCCGCGCCACCCAGTAGCCGACGACGAGCAGCGCGATCGCGCGCAGGACCTTGCCGACGGTGACGCTCGTCTTGCCGGTCACCTGCTCGCCGTCGATCTCGAGGGTGTCCTCCACGGCGAAGAGCTCGAAGTCCCAGGCGGACTTCGCCGCGAGCCAGGCGGCCCCGAGGGCGTCTTCGGCGCGGTCGGTCCAGCCCTGCTTCGCTTCCGCCGCCCCGAGCTCCTCGAGGATGCGCGCGGCGAGGGACCCGGCGAGTTCGCTCGGGCCGAGCGCGCGCCGCAGGTCGTCGGCGCGCCGCACCATGACCTCGCGCAGCTGGCGGAGCATGTCGGCCTCGCCGGCGTCGGTCGCGGCGGCGAGCCGCGCGTCGACGTCGCGGATGCGCGCGGTCATGGTCGCGAGCTGCTGCTCGAGGAACGAGGACCAGGCCCGCGCGACCCGGGCGATGTTCCGCGTGCGCGTGACGAGCTCCTGGCGGTTCTCGGTGCTCGGGTTCTCGGCGTACTTGAAGCGCTGCTCCCAAAGCGCCCCGCGCGCGCGCACCGCGTCGGCCTGCTGGCGCAGCCCCTCGGCGCGCGCGACCGCGCCCTCCAGCTCGGCCCGCGCGAGCTCGACCTCGCGCTCGAGGCCGGCCGCCCGCGCCGCGGCCGCCTGCGGCGTCTCGCCCTTGCGCGGGGGGGCGGAACGTGCCGCTTCCAGGGCCTTCTCCGCCGCGGCGAGCTTGCCGCGCCAGGCCGCGGCCTCGCCATCCGCGATGTCGATCTCGCGCCGCAGGTCGCGCGCTTCCGCGTCGAGGTTCGCGCGCACCTTGGCGAGGTCTTCCGCGGTGAACCGGTAATCGGCGGACGCGGCGGCGAGTTTCGCCTGCGCGAAGGCGCGCTGGACGCGCGCGGCGGCGAGCTCCTCGGCGACGCGCTGCTGCGTGAGGTTGAACGCCGCGAGCTGCGCCTGCACCGCGCGCGCCTCGAGGAGCGCGAGGTCGCGCTGCCACGCGAGGCGCTCCGCCCCGGCGCCCTTCCCTTTCGCCGCCTCGGCGCGCTCGGTGAGCTGCCGCGCGCGGGCCTCGGCCTGCTTCGCACGCAGCACCGTGCTCTCGTCGAACTGCCCGACCAGCGCCTCCCGGGCCTCGAGCGCCCTGACCTTCGACTCGGCGCTCGCCACCTCCACGCGCAGCGACTCGACGAAGAGGATCGAATAGGGGGGCTTCTCGGCGAAACCGGTCCAATCGCGCTGCGCGGCCTCGGCGGCGGCGCGCTCGCGCTTGGCGTCGGCGAGGCGCTCGCGCGCCTGCACCTGCGCCTCGTAGGCGCGCACGAGGTCGCGCAGGGCGTCGCGCCGCTCCGCGAGCTCGAACTCGGGGGTGCCGGGCGGCGCACCGGCGCGGAAGCCCCCGGGCGCCTGGATGCGCGCGAGCTCCGCGCGGGCCGCAGCGAGCCGCTCGGCGAGCCGCGCTTCGCCCGCCTGCTCGGCCGGCTTCGCCGGCGCGGCGGCCTTCGCCGCGGGCGCGACGAGGCCGGGAAGCGCCGGGACCTGCGCGAGCGCCCCCGGCCCCGGCAGAAGCAGGCAAGCGACGGCGAGAAGGGCGCGCGCGGGGATCATGGCCGTGTCGAAAGAGCCCGCGGCCTCTCTGGCGGCCCGCCGGGTCCGGCCGAGTATAGGGCCTCCGGCGGGCAACAGGAGCACGAGGCACGGCGCGGGCCGCGCAGCGGCGGCCGACCGGCGGGTCGGACACGCTGCCGGCGACGCGGCGCATCGCCGGCGCGGGCCGGTGTCGCGACGCCCGGCGTCGCCCCTCAGACGCCGAGCACGCGCCGCGTGTGCCGCGCGATCATCAGCTCTTCGTTGGTGGGAATGGTCCAGGCCGCGACGCGGCTCTTCGCCGCGCTGATGCGCGGTCCGCCCCTGGCGTTGGCGCGCCCGTTCGCGCGCACGCCGAGCCACGCGGCCTCCGCCATGACGCGCGCGCGGATCTCGGCCGAGTTCTCGCCGATGCCGGCGGTGAAGACGATCGCATCGAGGCCGCCCAGCGCCGCAGCGAGCGAGCCCATCTCGCGGCGGATGCGGTACACGTAGAGGTCCACCGCGAGCTTCGCGCGCGGCTCCCCGGACGCCAGCAGCGCGCGCATGTCGCTCGAGATGCCCGACACCCCGAGCAGGCCGGACTGGTGGTAGAGCAGGCGCTCGATGGCGCGTGCGTCCATGCCGCGCTCGTCCATGAGCCAGAGCAGCACGCCGGGGTCGATCGCGCCCGAGCGCGTGCCCATCATCAGGCCCTCGAGCGCCGTGAAGCCCATCGTGCTCGCCACGCTCCGGCCCGCCGCGAGGGCGCACATGCTCGCGCCGTTGCCGAGGTGCAGGACGACCGTCCGGCCGGCGGCCGCCCGCGCGTCGAACTGCGGCAGCACCGAGGCGATGTACTCGTAGGAGAGCCCGTGGAAGCCGTAGCGCTGGACGCCCGCGTCGTGCAGCTCGGCGGGGATGGCGAAGCGCTGCGCGATCGCCGGGTTCGTCCGGTGAAACGACGTGTCGAAGGTCGCGACCTGCGCGAGGTCGGGCGCGCGCTCGAGCAGGGCGCGGATCGGCGCGAGGTTGTGCGGCTGGTGCAGCGGCGCGAGCGGCACGAACTTCCCGAGCGTGGCGAGCACCCCGGCGTCCACGCGCACGGGCTGCGTGTAAACGAGCCCGCCGTGCACGACGCGGTGGCCGACGCCGGCGAGGCGATAGTCGGCGAGCTCGCCGCGCAGGAATTCGAGGAGGTGCGCGAGCGCGCCGTCGTGCCCGAGCCGCGCGCCCTCGCCCCACGCCTTTTCGGAGAGCGTCGCCCCGGCGGCGTCCCGCGCGGCGAAGCGCGGGCTGGTGTAGATGCCCTCGATCTGCCCGCGGCAGTCGAGCTCGAGCTCGCCGCCGCGGACGGCGAAGAGCGAGAACTTGATGCTCGAGGAACCGGCGTTCAGGACGAGGATGGCGTCGTGCATGGTCGGGTCGGGCATCGGCAGGAACCGCGAAGGCGCGCGCAGAGCATACGGCTCAAGGCGCGTGCGTAGCCGGTCGCCCCGATGCCGGGGCGGGGGCCGCTGCGCGCGCCGGCAGCCAACGCCTCTCTTCTTGCGTCCCTCCGCGGTTCTCGCGCCTCTGCGGTTCAGGGCCTGGCCGGCATCCGCTTCGCGTGCGCCACCAGCGCCATCACGGCGGTCGAGGCGAGCCGCGTGCGGACCGAGTCGGCGCGGCTCGTCAGCACCACCGGCACGCGCGTGCCGAGGACGATCCCCGCGCTGTCGGCGCCGGCGAGGTACTGCAGCTGCTTCGCCACCATGTTGCCGGCCTCGAGGTCGGGCACGAGCAGGATGTCGGCCTGGCCGGCCACGGGCGAGACGATGTTCTTCGTCCGCGCCGCCTCGGTGCTGATCGCGTTGTCGAACGCGAGCGGGCCGTCGAGGAGCCCCCCGGTGATCTGGCCGCGGTCGGCCATCTTGCAGAGCGCCGCCGCGTCCAGCGTCGCCTGCATCTTCGGGTTCACCGTCTCCACCGCCGCGAGGATCGCCACCTTCGGCTTCTCGATGCCGAGGACGTGCGCGAGTTCGATCGCGTTCTGCACGATGTCGGCCTTCGCCTCGAGGTCGGGGAAGATGTTGATCGCGGCGTCGGTGACCATCAGCGGCCGCGGGTAAGCCGGCACGTCCATGATGAAGACGTGGCTCACGCGCCGCGCCGTGCGCAGGCCGGTGGCCGAGGGCACGATGGCGGCCATCAGCTCGTCGGTGTGCAGCGAGCCCTTCATGAGCGACTCGACCTCGCCCGCGCGCGCCATCGCCACCGCCGCCTCGGCCGCGGCGTGGCTGTGCTCGGTGGAGACGATGCGCCAGGGCGAGAGGTCGACGCCCTCCTTTTCGGCCACCGCGCGGATCTTGGCGTCGGGCCCGACCAGCACCGGGACGATGAGGTGCCGCTTCGCCGCCTCGAGCGGCCCGAGCAGGGAATCGCGGTCGCAGGGGTGCACCACGGCGCAGGTCACCGGCTCGAGGCTCTCGCAGCGCTTGAGGAGCTTCGCGAAGGCGTCGTTGTGCCGCAGGATCAGCTCCGGGGTCGCGACCTCGTCGTAGGCGATGCGCCGGGTGGGCGCCTCCACGACGACGGTCCCCTTCACGAGGTCGATGCCGCTCTGGGTGACGCGGCATTCGAGCGTGACCTTGTGGCCGATCGGCTGCTTCTCGCGCACCGTGACCGTCGCGGTCACCGTGTCGCCGGTGCGGATCTTGCCGCGGAACTCGAGGTTCTGGCTGACGATGCGCGTGCCCGGCCCCGGCATGCGGCGGTTGAGGAGCCCCGAGAGGATCGCTTCGGCCCCGACGGCCTGCGCGCTCGCCGGGCCCTCGCTGTGCTCGAGCGCGCCCGGCTCGACGTGGTAGGGATCGACGTCGCCGGAGACGAGCGCCAGCGCCTCGACCTCGGTGTGCGTCACCGGCCGCGACACCGTGGCGGTCGCGCCGATCTCGATCTCGTCGAACGTGAGGTTCCTGTAGCTCGCGGTGGTCATGGTTCCCGCCTCGGAGCGCCGTCACCGCCGGCGTGGACGCGCGCCGCCGCGAATGATGTCACACCCGGCGCGATCGTCATTCGCGCACGAGCCGCGCCCGCGCCGCCGCCAGCTCCTTCTTCTTCGCGGCGTCGACTTCCGGGTAGGCGAGGTCGAGCTTCTCCATCGTCTCGACGATCGCCGCGGCGACGACCACCCGCGTGAACCACTTCGCGTCCGCGGGCACGACGTACCAGGGCGCCTCCTTGGTGGCGGTCGCGCGGATCGCGTCCTCGTAGGCGGCCATGTACGCGTCCCAGTGCGCGCGCTCCGCGACGTCGGCGGCCGAGAACTTCCAGTGCTTGGCGGGCTCGTCCAGCCGCTCGAGGAAGCGTTTCTTCTGCTCCTTCTTCGACACGTTGAGGAAGAACTTGGCGATCGCGACGCCGTTGCGCGCGAGGTAGCGTTCGAAGTTGGCGATGTCCTCGAGCCGCTCCTTCCAGATGCGCTTGCCGACGAGCCGCGGCGGCAGCTTCTGCCGCTCGAGGATCTCCCGGTGCACGCGCACCACCAGCACCTCCTCGTAGTACGAGCGGTTGAAGATGCCGATGCGCCCGCGCTCGGGGAGCCGTCGCAGCGCGCGCCACAGGTAGTCGTGGTCGAGCTCCTCGGCCGAGGGCTGCTTGAACGCATGCACGTCGACGCCCTGCGGGTTCACGCCGCTCATCACGTGCTTGATGGTGCTGTCCTTGCCCGCCGCGTCCATCGCCTGGAAGACGAGCAGCACCGCCCAGCGGTCCTGCGCGTAGAGCTTCTCCTGTTCCTCGGCGAGCCACTGGACGCCGCGCGCGAGCCACTCGGCCGCCTCGGGCTTCGCCTCGCTCTTGAGCCCGCCCGTATCGCCCGGATCGAAGTCCTTCAGGCGGAAGCCCTTGCCGCTCGTGACGCGGTAGGGCGCGACGAACTCGCGCACGCGCTCGAGGATCTCACGCCGGCCTTTCGTTTTCATGCCGCCTCCTTCGCGGGGATGCGCCGCCTCACTGCGCGGGCGGCGGGGATGACCTGATCGCGCCGGCCGCGAGCGAGGGCTGCGGCGCGAACCGCGCCGCCTCGTCCACCCAGCCGCCGCCGAACACTTTGTCCGCATCGACGAGCCGCGTGCAGTGCCCCGGCCGCGAACGCACCGCGGCGAGCGCGCGGAATCGCCGCGTCCGGTCGCGGCGGCTCATTTCGCCGCGACCGGCGCGGCCGTCGCCGCATCGAAGCCGCCGCCGAGGGCGAGATACAGGTTCACACGCTGGACCAGGCGCTCGCTTCGCACGCGCAGCAGCGCGGTGCGGGACGCATACAGCGCGAGGCTCTGCTGCTCGACCGCGCGCAGATCGCCGGACCCGACGCGGTAGCGGACGTCGGCGAGCGCGAGCGCACGGGCGTTCTCGTCGGCCGCCTGCTTGAGCAGCGCTTCGCGCGCGGCGAGGTTGAACTCGGCCGAAAGGGCGTTCTCGACCTCGGCGAACGCGCGCGCGCCGACGCGCCCGTACTCCGCGATCGCCTGCTTCTGCTCGGCGGTGCGGATGTCCTCCTGCGCCCGCAGCTGGCCGCCGAGGAACAGCGGCGCGACCAGGCCCGCGCCGAGGCTCCACACCGGGTTGTCGCGGTTCTGGAGGACGAACACGTCGCTCGAAATGGTGTTGACGGCGGCGGTGAGCGAGATGCGTGGCAGCCGGGCGGCCTTGGCTTCCTCGACGCGGTAGAACGCGGCGGCGACGCGCCGCTCCGCGGCGACCACGTCGGGGCGCCGTTCGAGCAGCTCCGATGGCATGCCCACTGGCACCGGGCCGGGCATCGCGGTGAGCTGCGCCGGCACGGCGAGCGCGGCGGCGGGATAACGCCCGGCGAGCGATTCGAGCGCGCGCAGCGCCTGCTGATAGGCGAGGTCGAAGCTGGCCACGCTGTCGCGGTAGGTGGCGAGGCTCGCGCGGGCGAGCGTGACGTCGTACGCGTCGCCGATGCCCACGCGCAGGCGGTCCTCGGCGAGCCCGAGCTGGCGCTCCGCGGCGGCGACCATGTCCGCAGCGTTCGCCTTCTGCAGCCGCGCCTCCGTCGCGAGGAACCAGCTCTTCGCGACCAGGGCCGCGATCGACTGGCGCGCGAACGCCGCGTCGAGCTCCGCCGAGACGTATTGCATCTGCGCCGCCTCGCGTCCGGCGCGGATCCGGCCCCAGAGATCCAGCTCCCAGTTCAGGAACAGGCCCACGCCCTGCACGCCGCTCGAGTCCGCCCCGAGCGATCCCTTGGCGATCAGGTTCACCTGCGGGTAGAGCGTCGCCCCCGAAAGCCGGACGTACGCCGCCGCCTGCTCGACGCGCGCCGCGGCCACGCGCAGGTCCGGGTTGAACGCGAGCGCTTCCTGCACCAGCTCGTCGAGCTGGGGGTCGTTGAAGCTGGCGAGCCAGCGATCGGCCGCCGCCCCAGCCGTCCCCGGCCGCGCCGCCCAGCTTTCCGGAACGCGGACGTTCGGCAGGGCCTGCGCCGTAATGTCCTCGCGCGGCGGCGGTGACTTGAGGGCGCAGCCGGCAGCGGCCACCACGGCCGCCGCGACGGCCGCTGCCCGCAAAGTCGCTGGCGCGCCCATCAGTGCAGTTTCAGGACCAGGATGTCGGTGATCGTGCCCACGCGCAGGATCACCATGCGCACGATGTGGATCATCGCCCCGTACTCGGTGTAGATCGCGCCGGCGCCCACCGCGCCCGCGGCCAGGAAGAGCTCCTTGTCGCGCGGCTCGACCTCGAGCTTCACCGGGAAGCGGCCCGGCACGATCGGGATGGCGCCCGTGGTCGGCAGCTGGCCCGACTGCGCGACCTGCCCCTGGCCCTGAGCCCAGACGATCGAATCGACCTTGGCCCGGATCACCCGCCCCGGGTACGTCTTGAGCGTGAACTCGGCGCGGTTGCCGGGCTCGACCAGGCGCAGCTCGTTCTGCGCGTAGAACGCGATGACCTGGTATTCCTCCTCGACGAAGCTCATCGCCGGTGCCACGGGAAATGCGGTCACGAAGGAGCCCGCCCGCAGCTGGACGTTGACGGCGTACCCATTGGCCGGCGCATAGACGGCGGTCTGGTCGAGGTTCCACTGCGCGTTGGCGACGTTGGCGCGGCTGAGGTCCACTTGCGCCTTGGCGGTGGCCACCTGCGCGCGCGCCGCAGCCACCGACGCCTGCTCGCCGTTGACCTGCCCCGACAGCTTCTGCGCCACCTGCGCTTCGTTGGCCACGGCCGTGGCGAGCTGGCCCTCGAGCTCGGCCAGGCTGGCCTCGGCCTGCTCCAGCGCGAAGCGGTCGCCGGCGCCCGTGGCCACCAGCTCGCGGTTCTGTTTCACCCGCAGGCGCGCCAACTCGAGCTTCGGCCGCAGTGCCGCGACCTGGCCGCTGGCGGACTTCAGCTGCTCCTGCAGCTGCCGCGCGCCCGCGGCGGCATCGACGAGCGCGGCGCTGGCTTGTGCGAGCTTGGCTTCGTCGGCGGCGAGCTTCGCCTTGGCGGCGTCGAGCTCGATCTGGTACGGGGTCGGGTCGATGCGGAACAGGAGCTCACCCTTCCTGACCAGCCGGTTGGGCTCGACCGGCACTTCGAGCACGCGGCCGCGCACCTGCGGGATCACCTGCACGACGTACTTGATCACGCGCACGTCGGACGACGACGGCGCGACCACGTTCAGCGTCAGGATGAGCGCCGTCAGGGCGACGACCGGGATGATGACGACGATGACCTGGGACGTGGTGTTCCACGGCAGCCACTTGAGCTTGATGAAGACGAGCCAGACGAAGAACGCGTAGATCGCGAGCAGCAGCGCTTCCATCAGGCGTTCCCTGCCTTGGCCGCTTCGGCGGCGGGCGCGGCCGGCGCCGCCGGCTTCGCGGCGGCCAGTTCGGCGCGCAGCTTCCTCAGCCCCGGCGACAGCGAGCCGCGCTGGGCCATCGCGTCCAGCTCTTCCCGCAAGTGGTCGAGCTCGAACGCGTCGAGCTGCCCGGCGCGTGCCTTGTCCCCCATGTGGCGGAAGTAGTCGTCATGCTTCTCGGTGCCGTAGGCGAGCTTGTAGGTCACGGGCTTGACGTACGCCCACAGCCAGGCGAGCGGCCACAGCAGGCCGCCGAACACCAGCGACAGCAGGCAAAGGACCTTGATGGCGTCGGTCTGCGGGTGGTGGCGCCTGTGGGCGATTTTCTCCGGCAGCACGTGCACCATCCAGAAGAGCACGATGGCGGCGATCGGCATGGCGATCAGGACGAACCAGGCGATGGCGAACGCCGCCTTGTCCATCAGGTCGGGCGGCAGGAACGAAGCGTGCGCGCCCGGCGAGAAAGCGAGGCCGCCCAGGGCGAGCCCCGCGGCCCCGCCGCGCGAAGCGGTGTTGACACTCCTCGGCCTTTTCACTGCGGTGTCCTCGGCGTGGTGGCTGCGATCCGCCCGGGCGGTGCGTGCCCGGGGGCGCCGCGCTCGTGCCGGGGATGAGATGCGGTCACCGGCTCCCGCGTCCCGAACGGATGGCACTCGCGCCGGCGGCACGCGAGCTTACGCGCAACCGGGGCGACCGTGCAATGCGGAGCGTCGGCGCGGCGCACGCACCGCTCGGTGGCGGGCGCCAACTCGTGGCACCTGCGTGCGTGGCGGCGGATACGACATCAGGGCGAAGAGGACGCGGACCCCCGGCAGCGCCGGGCCTCACCTTCGGCTTTCGCGATCGCGCGGCGTACGCGCGAGCATCTGTCCCAAACTGGCGCCGGTCGGGTGAGGCCGACGCGGAGAAAGCGCGTCGGGTCACCGGGCGGCGCGGCGCTTCGGCGAGGCCCCATTCCCGGCGGCGACGGCGCGGCCCCCGCGGGAGCGAGTGGGAAGGAGAAACGCGGGCCGTGAACCTCTGGAATCATCGCATCGCCCGGAGGTTCTCAGCGCCGCCTCTCGTCGCGTCAGTGCCGGCGGCGGACGTATCTCGAGCGGGGGGCGGGCCGGCGCCGTTCGAGCCGGAGGCGATCGAGGCCCTGGTCGCACCGATTGCGCTCTACCCCGATTCGCTGCTGTCGCAGGTGCTGATGGCGTACACCCATCGGCTCGAGATCGTCCGGGCGGCGCGCTGGTCGAAGGCGCACCCCGACCCGAAGGGCGATGCGGCGGTCAAGGCGGTCGAGAACGAGCCGTGGGACGTGAGCGTGAAGTCGCTCGCCGCGTTCCCGCAGATCCTCGAGCCGATGAACGAGAAGCTCGACTGGACGCAGAAGCTTGGCGACGCCTTCCTCGCCGACCAGAAGGCGGTGCTCGACGCGGCCCAGCGGCCGCGGCAGAAGGCGCAGGCGTCGGGCAGCCTCGCGTCGAACGAGCGGCAGAAGGTCGTCGTCGAGCAGGCCGCGCCGCAGCAGACCGTCGTCAAGATCGAGCCCGCGAACCCGCGGGTGATCTACGTGCCGGCCTACAACCCGACGGTCGTGTACGGCGCGTGGGGCTATCCGGCCTATCCCCCGTATGACTGGCCGCCCTCGCCGGTGTGGTATCCGGGCGGTTATCTCGTGCGGGGGTTCGCCTGGGGCGTCGGGTTCGCCGCGGCCGGCGCGATCTTCGGCGGCTGCAACTGGGGGCGCGGCGATGTCGACATCGACGTCAACCGGGCGGTCAACATCGACAAGAATTTCAACCGCACGAACGTCGGCAGCGGCAACAAGTGGCAACACGACGCGGGCCACCGCAAGGGGGTGAGCTACCGCGACCCGGCGAGCCGCGAGAAATTCGGCAAAGACGCTCCGGGACGGGACGCGCGCAACGAGTTTCGCGGCCGTGACGGCGTGGGCGATCGCGGTGGCGTGGGCGATCGCGGCGGCGTCGGCGATCGCGGCGGGCCGGGACACCGTGGCGCGGCCGGCGTTGCCGACCGCGGCGGGGCGGGCGGCGGCGATCGCCGCGGCCGCGACGACGCGTTCCAAGGCGTGGGCGGCGGTGGCGCGGCGCAACGCGACTTCGACCGCGGCCGCGCGTGCCGCGTCGGTCACGCGCTTCGATCCGGACGGATCCTGGCGGAGGGTCGAGCCTGGAAAGTAACGCCGCGGCGCGGCGCTTCCCGGGCCTCTCGGCGTCCGTGCACGCGCGCCGCGTCGTGCCGTAACCGCGCGCGGCGGGACGCGCCGGCGCAACGGGCCGCCGGCAGGCTCGCGAGCCCTCGGCGACCGAGGCGCAGCCGATCAGCGGCGAGCCCGGGGCCGCACGAACGGCAGGAGCAGGACGCCGCCCGGGACTGCGAGCACGACACCCCATGCGCCCACGCGCGCCGCGCTCAACAGGGCCTCGCGGGCGGCGCGCCGATCCTCCGGCGACCAGCCTTCTGCCGACCCCGCACGCGCGAGCAGTGACGGCAACCGGCGGGCGCCGGCGAGGTCGCGCGCGATGTCCTGCCGCAGGCGGCGAGCGGCAACGACGGCAAGCTCGACCGCCGCCACGGCGTTCGCGGCAAGAGGCTGATTCGCGTTTCCGCGGCGCGCTGGCGCGGCCGGCAGCTCCGGATGCATCGCTCGCTCCATGTCCGTCGCAAACCTGCGACCTGGAGACGAGCTTAGGGGCGCCACAGCGCGGCGGGCTGGCAGCAGTGACGCGAAAACGGTGACGGATTCACAAGCCCGGCCGGCGTTCGCGAAACGGCCGCGACGCGGCGGAGCGCTGTTGGCGCGCCCGACAGGATTCGAACCTGTGACCCTTGGCTCCGGAGGCCAATACTCTATCCACTGAGCTACGGGCGCGCAGCGGGACGCGGATTGTACCGCGAAGGCCCCGCCCCGCTCCGCCAGCCTTCGCCCGGCGAAGGCTTGCGGCTATAATCCGCGGCCTTCGCCCAATCGATCGCCGTCCGAGGTTCCCCCGTCATGGCCGCTGCCCAGGAAGCCCATCAGGAAGAGCACCAGAGCTTCATCAAGACGCCGACCCAGCTCGCCTGGGTGATGGTGCTCGCCTTCGTCGTGCCGGTGCTGGCGCTCATCATGATCGCCCACTTCGTGCTGGGGTCGTCCAAGTCGGTCGCCGAGGCGGGGATGAGCGACGCGGAGGTGCGCGCGCGGATCGCGCCGGTCGCACGGGTGGCGCTCGATCTCGGCGGCGCCGCCGGCGGCGCGAAGGTCGAGAAGTCGGGCGAGCAGGTGTACAAGACCGTGTGCGCCGCCTGCCACGACACCGGCGCCGCCGGCGCGTTCAAGTTCGGCGACAAGGCGGCCTGGGCGCCCCACATCAAGGAGGGTCTCGCCGCCCTCGCGAAGAACGCCATCAACGGCATCCGCGCGATGCCCGCGCGCGGCGGCAACCCCGACCTCACCGACCTCGAGGTCACGCGCGCCGTCGTGTACATGACGAACGCGTCGGGCGCGAACTTCAAGGAACCCGAGGCGCCCGCGGCGAAACCCGCGGCCGCCGCCGCACCGGCCGCTGCGCCGGCCGCTGCCGCCGCTCCCGCGCCTGCGGGCGCGAACGGCGAAGCGGTGTACAAGCAGGCGTGCGTGGCCTGCCACGCGACCGGCGTCGCCGGCGCGCCGAAGTTCGGCGACAAGACCCAATGGGCGCCGCGCATCAAGACCGGCATGGACGCGATGTACGCGAGCTCGATCAAGGGCAAGGGCGCGATGCCCGCGAAGGGTGGCAACACCGCGCTCTCCGACGCCGAGGTGAAGGCCGCGGTGGACTTCATGGTGGCGGCCGCGAAGTAGCGCCGCCGCGCCCGGCGCATACGAGGCGGGCGCGAGCCCGCCTTTCTTCTTGGCCGCAGCGGCGGCGCGCCGCGGCGCGAGCGACGCAGGCCGGTCGCGGGCATGGGCTAGAATGCCCGCTCGCTCCCGCACGAGATTAGGCCCATGATCCCGCACCTCGACACGGCGCTCGCCCAGCCGTTCGCCGACCTCGAAGCGCGCATCCTCGCCTCGAGCACGGAGGTGGAACGCTGGTTCCGCGGCTGGTGGACCGAGCACACGCCGCCCTTCTACGCGTCGGTGGACCTGCGCAATTCCGGGTTCAAGCTGGCGCCGGTGGACACGAACCTCTTCCCCGGCGGCTTCAACAACCTCAACCCGCACTTCCTGCCGCTCGCGGTGCAGGCGGCGATGGCCGCGATCGAGAAGATCTGCCCGGAGGCGCGCAACCTGCTGCTCGTCCCGGAGAGCCACACGCGCAACACCTTCTACCTCCGGAACGTGGTGCAGCTCGCGACCATCATGCGGCAGGCGGGGCTCAACGTGCGCATCGGCACGCTGATCCCGGAGATCACCGCGCCGACCGAGATCGCGGTGCCCGACAGCGCGCCCCTCCTGCTCGAGCCGCTGGTGCGCCGCGGCGGCCGGCTGGGGCTCGCCGACTTCGACCCCTGCACGATCCTGCTCAACAACGACCTGTCCGGCGGGATCCCCGACATCCTGCGCGACCTCCACGAGCAGTACGTGCTGCCGCCGCTCTACGCGGGCTGGCACGTGCGCCGCAAGTCGAACCACTTCGCGCTCTACGAGACGGTGGCGAACGAGTTCGCGCAGCTCCTCGCGATCGACCCCTGGCTCGTCAACCCGTACTTCGCGCGCTGCGGCGAGGTGGACTTCAAGGGCCGCAGCGGCGAGGAGTGCCTCGCCGAGGCCGTGGCGGACGTGCTCGACCGCACGCGCGCGAAATACCTCGAGTACGGGATCCGGGAGCAGCCCTACGTGGTGGTCAAGGCCGACGCCGGCACCTACGGGATGGGCGTCATGACGGCGAAGAGCCCGGACGACGTGCGCGGGCTCAATCGCGACGCGCGCAAGAAGATGGCGGTCGTGAAAGAAGGGCTCGCGGTGCGCAACGTCATCATCCAAGAGGGCGTGCACACCCACGAGACCATCGAGGGCGCGGTGGCCGAGCCGGTCGTGTACATGATCGACCGCTTCGTGATCGGCGGCTTCTACCGCGTGCACACCAACCGCGGCAAGGACGAGAACCTGAACGCGCCGGGCATGCACTTCCAGCCCCTCGCGTTCGACGACCCCTGCATCCTGCCCGACCACTTCGCCAACCCCGACGCGACGCCGAACCGCTTTTACACCTACGGCGTGGTCGCGCGGCTCGCGCTGCTCGCGGCCTCCCTCGAGCTCGAGGCCGCCGCGGAGGCCGCGCAGGCGGCGCCTGCGTAACGAGCGGTGACCACCAGGGCGGCGAGGCGCGAGGACCCGGGGAAGGGCGCTCCCCGCCGCGGGTGCCCACCCGGTTCCCGGCGATCCCGAAGCGCCGGGCCTTCACGCCGCCGCGGTGAGGCCCTTCGCGCATGAGGCTCCTCTTCATCCTCGACCCGCTGCCCGCCATCAAGACGTACAAGGACTCCTCGTACGCGATGATGGCCGCGGCCGCGCGGCGCGGGCACGAGCTGCACTTCGCGCCGCAGGAGGGGCTCATGTGGAAGGCGGGCAAGGTGCTCGCCGAGCACTGCCGCCTGCACCTCATCGACCCCGACCGGCGCCTCGGCAACCCGGAGATCCACGACGAGCACTGGTACCGGCTCGACCTGCCGCCGCGCGAGACGCCGCTCGCGGCGTTCGACGCGGTGCTGATGCGCAAGGACCCGCCCTTCGACGCCGAGTACCTGACGAGCACCTGGCTCCTCGAGCACGCGGTGCGGCAGGGCGCGCGCGTCTTCAACGACCCGCGGGCGCTGCGCGACCACAACGAGAAGTTCACCATCGCGCAGTTCGCCGAGTTCGCGGCGCCGACGCTCGTGACGCGGCTCGCGCCGCAGCTGCAGGCGTTCATCGACGCGCACGGCGACGTCGTCCTGAAGCCGCTCGAGGGCATGGGCGGCGCGCAGGTCTTCCGCGTCACCGACCGCGACCCGAACCGCAACGTGATCATCGAGACGCTCACCGCCCACGGGCAGCGCACGATCATGGCGCAGCGCTACCTGCCGGAGATCCGCGACGGGGACAAGCGCGTGCTCGTCATCGACGGCAAGCCCGTGCCCTACGCGCTCGCGCGCATCCCGAAGGCGGGCGAGAGCCGCGGCAACCTCGCCGCCGGCGGCACCGGCGTGGCGCGCCCGCTCACCGCGCGCGACCGCGAGATCGCCGAGCGCATCGGGCCGGAGCTCGCCGCGCGTGGCCTGCTGCTCGTCGGGCTCGACGTGATCGGCGACCATCTCACCGAGGTCAACGTGACGAGCCCCACCTGCTTCCAGGAGATCACGCAGCAGACCGGCTTCGACGTCGCCGGGACGTTCATGGACGCGCTCGAGGATGCGCTGGAGCGGTGAGCGCACGGCGCCGGCGCGCGCGGGGCGCGAAGGACCGGAGCCTCCCGCTGCGCCGCCGCCGCGGCGTCTTCCGCCACGCGGGATGCCGGGACGGATGAGCCCGATGCGCCCGCGCCGGACCTCGCGATCCGTGTGCTTCAGCGGCACTTCGCGTCCTGCGCGCCCGTGCGCTGCCGCCGGTAACCGATGACCGAGGCCGACCGCGAACACGAGCCGCAGCGGCCCGAGAGGATCGCCGGGCTCTATCGCGCGCTCTGGCGCTTCGCGACCGGCAAGCGCGGGACCTTCTTCGCCTCCACCGTCCTCCTCATCCTGTCGCAGGTCGTCAAGCTCGGCGTCCCGTGGGTCGCCGCGCAGGCGATCAACGCCATCCAGCTCGAGGGCGCCGCGGCGCTCGGGCGCGCGGGGCTGCTGATGGGCCTCGTGTTCCTCGCGAGCGTGGTCGCGTGGCTCCTGCACGGCCCGGGGCGCATCCTCGAGCGTTCGGTGGCGATCCGCGTGCGCGAGACCCTCTCCGACCGCCTCTACGCGAAGCTCGCGCGCGCGCCGCTCGCGTGGCACGAGGCGCGCCATTCCGGCGAGACCATCCACCGCGTGAGCCAGGCCACCCACGCGCTCTTCGATTTCTCGCAGAGCCAGTTCATCTACCTGCAGAACGCCGTGAACCTCGTCGGGCCGCTCGCGGCGCTCGCGCTGCTGTCGCCCGTGGTGGGCGTGGCGGCGATCGCGGGCTACGCGCTGATCGCGGCCGCGATCGTGCGCTTCGACGCGACCATGATGCGGCTCGCCGGCGAGGAGAACCAGGCGGAGCGGCGCTTCAACGCGGCGCTCGTCGACTATCTCGGCAACATCGGCACGGTGATCGCGCTGCGGCTCGAGGAGGCGACGCGCCGGCTCCTGGGCGCGCGGCTCGCCGCGGTGTTCCGGCCGCTCGCGCGCAGCATCGTGGTGAACGAGGCGAAGTGGGCCTCGGTCGACCTCCTCGCCACGGCCGTCTGGACCTCGCTCGTCGTCCTCTACGCCTGGCTCGCGAGCCGCGGCGACGGCACCCTGCTGCTCGGCAACGTCTTCATGGTGTTCCAGTACGCGCAGCAGGCGGGCGGCGTGATCGGCTCGCTCGCGGCGAACTACCAGCAGCTCGCGCGGGTGCGCGCCGACTACGCGAGCGCCGACCCGGTATGGACCGCGCCCGAGCGCGGCGCGGCGCCGGCCCCGCTGCCGGCCGACTGGCGCGAGATCGCGATCGAGGGCCTCGACTTCACCCACCCGCGCGCGCGCGGCGAGCGGCCGACCCTCGCGAGCGTGGCGCTCGCCATCCGCCGGGGCGAGTCGGTGGCGCTCGTCGGCGAGAGCGGCTCGGGCAAGAGCTCGCTCCTGCGCGTGCTCGCCGGCCTCTACGAGCCGCAGACCGCGCGCGTCACGGTGGACGGGGCGGGCGTCGAACTCGCCACCGTCGGCGCCGCGGCGACGCTGGTGCCGCAGGAGGCCGAGGTGTTCGAGGGGACGCTCGCCGAGAACCTCACGCTCGGCGAGGAGGTACCGCGCGCGGCGCTCGAGCGCGCCATCCACGCCGCGCAGCTCGAGCCGCTGGTGGCCTCGCTCCCGCAGGGGCTCGCGACGCCGATCGCCGAGCGGGGCGCGAACTTCTCGGGCGGCCAGCGGCAGCGCATCGCGCTCGCGCGCGGCCTGCTCGCCGCGCGCGGGAGCTCGCTCCTGCTCCTCGACGAGCCGACCTCCGCGCTCGACCCCGCGACCGAGGCCGCGGTGTACGACGCGATCTTCGCCACGTTCCGCGAGGCGGCGGTGATCTCCTCGGTGCACCGCGTGCACCTGCTGCCGCGGTTCGACCGCGTCGTCCTGATGGACGCGGGGCAGGTGGTGGACAGCGGGACCGCCGAGGAGCTCGCCGCGCGCCAGGCCGCCTTCCGTGCGCTCGTCGAGCACCTGCGGCAGGAAGAGGCCGAGGAAAACGGCGGCTGACCGGTTCCGGCCGGGCCGGCCCGCGCGGTAAACTGCCGCGAGGCACGCGGCCGGGCGGTCCGGGACGTGCGGCAATCGCGATGATCGGCATCCTCATCGTCAGCCATGGCGCCTTCGGCGAGTCGCTCATCCACAGCGCGAGCCACGTGCTGGGCAAGCGCCCGCTGCGCGTGCGCCAGATCGGCGTGACCGTGCACGACGACCCGGACGCGCTCGTCCCGGTGGCACAGGACCTGGTGCGCTCGCTCGACGACGGCTCGGGGGTGCTCGTGCTCACCGACATCAAGGGGGCGACGCCCGCGAACATCGCGACGCGCCTGCTCGTGCCGGGGCGCGTCGAAGGGGTGGCGGGCGTCAGCCTGCCGATGCTGATCCGGGCGCTCACCTACCGCGAGCAGGCGCTGCCCGCGGTGGTGGACAAGGCGATGAGCGGCGGGCGCGAGGGCGTGACGAGGCTGGAGCGGAGCTGATGGCGCAGGCGGAAGTGGAGATCGTGAACAAGCTCGGGCTGCACGCGCGCGCCTCGGCGAAGCTCACCCAGATGGCCTCGGCGTTCCGCTCCGAGGTGTGGCTCTCGCGCAACGGCCGGCGCGTCAACGCGAAGAGCATCATGGGCGTCATGATGCTCGCCGCCGGCAAGGGCAGTCGCATCGGGATCGAGACGCAGGGCGAGGACGCCGACGAGGCGCTCGCCGCGCTCGCCGCCCTGATCGCCGACCGCTTCGGCGAGGAGGAGTAGGCGCGTGGACCAGGGCAGCCACGCCAGCGTCGCCCGGCACGACGCCGCCGCGCACGCGCCGAGCTTCTGCCTGCACGGCGCCGGCGTCTCCGGCGGCATCGCCATCGGCTACGCGCATCTCGTCTCGACGGCGCGCCTCGAGGTGGCGCACTACGAGGTCGCGCCCGAGGACATCGACGCCGAGGTGGCGCGCTTCGACGACGCCATCGCGCAGGTGCGTGGCGAGCTCATGGGGCTCGCGGCGAGCATGCCGCTCTCCGCGCCCGCGGAGATGGGCGCGTTCGTCAACGTGCACCTGATGATCCTCGACGACGCGCAGATGTCGCAGGTGCCGCGCGACCTGATCCGGTCGCGGCGCTGCAACGCCGAGTGGGCGCTGGTGCAGCAGATGGAGGCGCTGGTCGCGCAGTTCGAGGAGTTCGAGGACGCCTACCTGCGCGAGCGCAAGGCCGACGTGCAGCAGGTCGCCGAGCGGGTGCTGAAGGCGATGCTCGGCACCGGGCACGCGCCCGCGCCGCCGGCCGAATCGGAGCGGCTGGTGGTGGTCGCGCACGACCTCTCGCCGGCCGACATGATCCTCTTCAAGCAGCACCAGTTCGCCGGCTTCGTCACCGATCTGGGCGGCGTGACCTCGCACACGGCGATCGTCGCCCGCGGCCTGAACCTCCCGGCGATCGTCGGGCTGCACCACGCGCGCGCGATGATCCGCGAGGGCGAGCTCCTCATCGTCGACGGGCGCCAAGGCGTGCTCATCGTCGCACCGGACCGGCAGGTGCTCGCCGAGTACGAGCTGCGCCGCAGCCAGTACGAGCTCGAGCGGCGCAAGCTGAAGCGGCTGCGCACGACCCGCGCCACGACGCTCGACGGCACCGAGATCGAGCTGCAGGCGAACATCGAGCTGCCGCAGGACGTCGCCGAGGCGCTCGAGGGCGGCGCGACCGGCATCGGGCTCTTCCGGAGCGAGTTCCTGTTCCTGAACCGCGACGACCTGCCCTCGGAGGACGAGCAGTTCGAGGCCTACCGCGACGTCGCCGTCGCGATGGGCGGGCAGCCGGTGACGATCCGCACGCTCGACCTCGGCGCCGACAAGACGGTCAACGGCGCCGACCGCGTCGGCCCGAACCCGGCGCTCGGGCTGCGCGCCATCCGCTTCTGCCTCGCCGAGCCGCAGATGTTCCTCACGCAGCTCCGTGCCATCCTGCGCGCCTCGCACTACGGCAAGATCCGGCTGCTCGTGCCGATGCTCGCGCACGGGCACGAGGTGGAGCACGTCCTGCAGTTCGTGCGCCAGGCGAAGGAGACGCTCGACNCGCAGGGCATCCCCTACGACCGCGCGATCCAGGTGGGCGGCATGATCGAGGTGCCCGCCGCGGCGCTCGCGCTCGGCCTCTTCCTGAAGCGGCTCGACTTCCTCTCGATCGGCACCAACGACCTCATCCAGTACACGCTCGCGATCGACCGCACCGACGACACGGTGGCGCACCTGTACGACCCGCTGCACCCGGCGGTGCTGTGGCTCGTCGCGCACACCATCCGCACCGCCACCAAGGCGGGCGTGCCGGTCGCCGTATGCGGGGAGATGGCGGGCGACCCGGCGATGACGCGCCTGCTGGTGGGCGTCGGCCTGCGGCAGTTCTCGATGCAGCCGGCGCAGCTCCTGCCGATCAAGCAGCTCGTCCTGCACACGAGCGTGCCGGAGGCCGAGGCGCTCGCCGCGCGCATCCTGCGCGCCGACGACCCCGACAAGGTGCGCAGCCTCGTCGAGCGGCTGAACGCCTGAGGCGCCCGGCGCGCCGCCGTTTCGTCTATCCTCTGTCGTCTGTCTCCTGGCCTCTGGACCATGCTCAAGGAAATCGAAGGCGTGCGGCAGGACGAGCCGGGCCGCGCGCGCCGCTGGTTCCACGACGCCGAGTTCGACCTCTTCCTCTGGCAGGCGCCGGACGGGCAGGTGCTGATGTTCCAGCTCTGCTACGGCGGCCCGGCGAGCGACCGCGCGCTCGTCTGGCGCGAGGATCTCGGCTTCTTCCACGACGGCGAGCCGCCCGCCCCGGGCGAGCCGTTCTCGACCGGGGCGCTCGGCGGGCGCTTCGCGCGTGCGGCCGGCGACGTGCCGGCCGCCATCCGCGAATTCGTGCTGGCGAAGATCGACGAGTACGCCGTCAGCCCGCCGCCCGGCCGCGCGCCGCGCCGCCGCTTCCGCCGCGAGCACTGGCAGCTCAGATGACAGAGGGCAGGACGCTCGGCGGGCGGCCGGGGCCGCCTGCGACTTGATCTGTCTTCCGTCCTCTGTTCTCTGTCCTCTGGTAAACTCCCCGCGCGCCGATTTGATCGACAGCTTGCGGGCGCTGAGGGGCCAACGCTTCCGCCCTTCTAAATCCGGCTAAAGCGAGGGCAACCCGTTCGAGCCGCGCAGGCCGAGCGGGTTTCTTTTTTCCGGCATCACGCATGCACGAGCATCCGACGCACCGCTCCGTGGGCGCCGTCACCGCGCGCCGGCTCGCGTTCGACGCGCCGCTCGCCTTCCGCAGCGGCGCGACGCTGCCCGCCTACGAGCTCGTGTACGAGACCTACGGGCGCCTCAACGCCGAGCGCTCCAACGCCGTGCTCGTCTGCCACGCGCTCAACGCCTCGCACCACGTCGCCGGCTATTACGCCGACGACCCGAAGAACACCGGCTGGTGGGACAACATGATCGGGCCGGGCAAGCCGGTCGACACCGAGCGCTTCTTCGTCGTGGGCGTGAACAACCTCGGCAGCTGCTTCGGCTCGACCGGGCCGGCCTCGACCGACCCGCGCACCGGAAAGCCCTACGGCTCGCGCTTCCCGGTGGTCACCGTCGAGGACTGGGTCGCGGCGCAGGCGCGGCTCGCCGACGCGCTCGGCATCCGGCGTTTCGCGGCGGTGATGGGCGGCAGCCTCGGCGGCATGCAGGCGCTCGCGTGGTCCACGCTCTACCCCGAGCGGCTCGCCAACGCGGTCGTGATCGCCGCCACGCCGAAGCTCACCGCGCAGAACATCGCGTTCAACGAGGTCGCGCGGCGCGCCATCGTCACCGACCCCGACTTCCACGGCGGCGACTATTACGCGCACGGCGTGAAGCCCAAACGCGGGCTGCGGCTCGCGCGCATGATCGGCCACATCACCTACCTCTCCGACGACGCGATGATGGAGAAGTTCGGCCGCGCGCTGCGCACCGACGCCATCGGCTTCCACTTCGACATCGACTTCGAGGTGGAGTCGTACCTGCGCTACCAGAGCGAGAAGTTCGCCGAGTACTTCGACGCCAACACCTACCTCCTCATCACCCGGGCGCTCGACTACTTCGACCCGGCGCACGACTTCGACGGCGACCTCACCGCGGCGCTCGCGCCGGCGCGCTGCCGCTTCCTGGTGGCGTCGTTCACCTCCGACTGGCGCTTCTCGCCGGCGCGCTCGCGCGAGATCGTGAAGGCGCTCGTGGACAACCGCCGCGACGTGTCCTACGCCGAGATCGACGCGCCGCACGGGCACGACGCGTTCCTGCTCGACGACCGGCGCTACCACGCGCTGGTGGCGGCGTACTTCGCGAACGTGGCCCGCGAGATCGGGGCAGGCGGCGGGCCGATCGACGCGGCGCTGCCCGGCGAGCCGGTCGCGCGCGCCGCGAGCGATGCGGCGACGGCGAGCGGTTTCGCGGCATGACCGGCGAAGAGCGCCTGCGGCTCGCGAAGCGGCCCGACCTCGCGGCGATCGCTGCGTGGGTGCGCCCGGGCTCGGCGGTGCTCGATCTCGGCTGCGGCGACGGCCTGCTGCTGCGGCACCTCGCCGAGACCCGGGGCGTGCGCGGCTACGGCGTCGAGATCGAGGACGAGAAGGTCATCGCGTCGGTGGCCAACGGCGTGAACGTCATCCAGGGCAACCTCGAGGGCGGGCTCTCCGGCTTCGACACCGCCTCCTTCGACTACGTGATCCTCTCGCTCACGCTGCAGGCGGTGCGCCACACCGCGGAGATCCTGGGCGAGATGCTGCGCGTGGGCCGCGAGGCGATCGTGACGTTCCCGAACTTCGGCTACTGGCGCCACCGCTGGCAGGTGCTGCGCGGGCGCATGCCCGTCTCCGAAGAGCTCCCCTACCAGTGGTACGACACGCCGAACGTGCATCTGTGCACCATCCGCGACTTCGAGGCGTTCTGCGCGACGCACGCGATCCGCGTGCTCGAGCGCCTGGTGCTCGACCGCGGCGAGCCGGTGCGCGTGCTGCCGAACCTGCGCGGCAGCCTCGCCGTGTTCCGCTTCGAACGAGCGGCGTAGGCGCAACGCTCGGCGAAGCTCGCCCGGAGGCCCCTCCCCCTGGCGACGGGGAAGCGTGCGAATCGGGGTGTCGGGCCTTCTGCCCGCCGTCTGCCGTCCCCTGTCCTCTGTCCTCTGTCCTCTGTCCTCTGGACTAGAATCGCCCCCGCTTCCCTCCGAACCCGCAAGCGACCCGCCTCTTGCCCGCGCAGCCCCAGGTCCTCCGCTCCAAGCTCTTCTGGGTCGCGCTCCTGTATTTCTCCTCGGGCTTCCCGCTCGGGGTGTTCTACGAGATCTTCCCGGTCTGGTTCCGCCAGCAGGGCGTCGAGCTGAAGTCGATCGGCGCGATCAGCCTGCTCGGGCTCGCGTGGACGCTCAAGTTCCTCTGGGCGCCGGCGGTCGACCACTACCGCCACCACCGCCTGTGGATGGCCGCCGTGGACATCGGCATGGGCATCGCGATGCTCGCCTTCGCGTATGCCGCGGGCGTCGCGCCCTGGGTCTGGACCGGCATCGCGGTGTTCACCGTCCTCTCGGCCACCAACGACATCGCGATCGACGGCTATACGATCGAGATGCTCGACCGCGACGAGATCGGGCTCGCCAACGGCGTGCGCATCGGCTTCGCGCGCGTGGGCATGCTCGCCTCGGGCGGGATCCTGATCCTCTCCGACTACATCGGCTGGCGTGGCGCCTTCTGGACCGCCGCCGCCCTTTTCGCTGCGCTCGCGGTCGCCTGCCTCGCCGCGCCCCGCGAGGCCGCCGTGCCGCGCGAAGCGCGCTCGTCGCTCGCCGAGGAGCTCGGACGCATGGCCTCCGATCCGCGCGCCGCGGCCGGCGTGGTCGCGCTCGCCCTCTTCGTGCTCTGGCTCCTGAACAACGCGACGAAGTGGTCGGCCGACCGGCCGCTCTTCTGGCCGGCCGCGCTCGGCGTTGGCGCGCTCGCGGTCGCGCTCGCCTGGCTGCGGCGGCCGCGCGGGGACGCCGACGCGCGCGGGGCGGAACGCGGGCCGATGTTCGGCGCGCTGATGGAGCTCCTCGCCCGGCCCCACATCGGGCCGACGCTCGCGTTCGTGCTGATCTTCAAGCTCGGCGACGCGTCGATGGGCTTCATGGTGAAGCCGTTCTGGGTCGATTCGGGTTTCACCGCGACCGACATCGGCCTCGTCTCCGTGAACATCGGCCTCGCGCTCTCGATCGCCGGGGGGCTCGTGGGCGGCTGGTACGTCGACCGCGCCGGCATCTTCAGGGGGCTGTGGGTGCTCGGCCTCTGGCAGGCGGCCTCGAACCTCGGCTACGTGATCGCGGCGTCGGTGATCCCGCCGGCGGCGGCGGGCGCCGCACCGCTCGTCGAGCATCGCCTGCTCATCTACGCGGCGAGCGCCACCGAGTCGTTCACCGGCGGCCTCGGTACCGCCGCGTTCCTCGCGTTCCTCATGGCGATCGTCGACAAGCGGCGCTCGGCGACGGAGTACGCGCTGCTCTCCTCGGTGTTCGCGCTCTCGCGCTCGCTCGCCGGCTGGGCGAGCGGCTTCGGCGCCCAGGAAATGGGCTACGCGCCCTGGTTCCTGCTCACGTTCCTCCTCTCCTTCCCGGCCTACCTGCTGCTGCCGTGGGTGCGACGCATGCTCGACTACGCCGCGAAACTCCCCGGGCAGCATTGACCGCCCGCGGTCACGCTCCTGTAACATCGCCCGCCCAAGCTCCACGCCCCGCCGTTCCAACAAGAAGAACCCGCGCGACCCGATGCGCCGCCTCCCGCTCCCCGCCCTCCCCCTCGCCGCGGCGCTCGTCGCGGCGCAAGGCGCGCACGCCGCCCGGCCGATGATCACCGACGACGCGCGCATCGTCGATCCGCAGGCCTGCCAGCTCGAAACCTGGGGCAAGCGCGGTTTCCAGGACGGCATCCGCGAGTTCTGGGCCCTGCCGGCCTGCAACCCGATGGGCAACCTCGAGATCACCGTGGGGGGCAACCGCAGCGACTACGAGCAGGAGGAGGTCGTGAGATCCCTCGTCGTCCAGGGCAAGACGCTCTTCCGGAGGCTGGAGGGCGACGACTGGGCCGTGGGACTGGTGGCGGGCGGCGTCAAGTCGAGCCCATCGAGCCGCGGCGGGCCGTCCCTCCTGTACGCCTACGTTCCGCTCACGGTCGCGCGCTTCGACAACCGGTTGATTCTCCATTTCAACCTGGGCGCGAACCACAACTACGAGAGCGGCCAGTCGGCGGTGAACTGGGGGGCGGGCGCCGAGATCGCGGTCTGGGGCGAGCGCGCCTACTTCATCGGCGAGGTCTACGACGACACGCGGAGACGCACCGAGTACCAGGTGGGCCTGCGCGTGTGGCTCGTCCCGAACCGGGTGCAGATCGACACGACCTACGGCGGGCAGTTCGGCGTGGCGAACTCGGGCCACTTCTTCACCGTTGGACTGAGGCTCCTCTCGCCACCGTTCCTGCCGAAGTGGTGAGGGCCGCGCGCTTGACCCGGATTCGGGCGCGCTCCTACACTCCCCGCGCGCCTTCGCAAGCCCCTCCTGGAGGAAGCCCCATGCGCCGTCTCGTCGCCGCGGTCGCCGCGTCGCTCGCCGTCGCCGCCGCGCCCGCCCACGCCCAGCAGACGATCAAGCTCACCGTCTCCGCGGGCCACCCGCCCGCCTTCCTCTGGGTGAAGCTGCTCGACGAGGTCTTCATCCCCGAGGTGGACCGCCGGCTCGCCGCCGCCGGCAAGTACCGCGTCGAATGGACCCGCGCCTACGGCGGCACGCTCGCGAAGCTGGGCGCCGAGTCGGTCGCGATCAAGGACGGCGTGTCCGACCTCGGCTTCGTCTCGACGATCTTCGAGGCCGCGCGCTTCCCGCTGCAGAACATCTCCTACTACGCGCCGTTCGGGTCGAGCGAGATCCTGGTGGTGACGCGCATCACCGGCGACCTGCAACGGCAGGTGCCGGCGATGGCGGAGGCCTGGACGAAGGCGAACCTCGTCTACCTCGGCGGCGCCGCGCTCGACGCGTACCACGTCTGGTCGAGCTTCCCGATCCGCTCGGTGGACGACATCCGCGGCAAGAAGCTCTCCGCGCCGGGACCGTCGGCGAACTGGATCAAGGGCACCGGCGCGGTGGCGGTCGCCGGCACGCTCACCACGTATTACGAGGACATCAAGTCGGGCGTCTCCGACGGCGCGCTCACGTTCGCCACCGGGGCCGCGGCGGCGAAGCTCGTCGAAGTGGCGCCCTACGTCACGCTGGTGAACTTCGGGTCGATGTACGCGGGCGGCCTCGCCGTCAACAAGAAGCGCTTCGACGCGCTGCCGCCGGAGGTGCAGCGCGCCTTCCGCGAGGCGGCGGCCGAGTACACCATCCGCTTCGCCAACGAGCAGACGATCCGCGCGGCGGAGGCGCTCAAGCAAATGCAGGCGGTCCGCGCGAAGGTCTACGCGCTACCGCCCGCCGAGCGCAAGCGCTGGGCCGACGCGCTGCCCCCGATCGGCAAGGTCTGGGGCGCCGAGATGCAGGCGAAGGGCCTGCCCGCGACCGAGGTGCTGCAGGGCTACATGCGCCTGCAGCGCGAGGCGGGCGTCGACATCGTGCGCGACTGGGCGAACTGAGCCCTCGCGTCCGGGCCTCGCGAGGCGTGCGCGGGTGAGCGAGCGGGCGCCCGCCGGCAGCGCCGCGCTGCCACGCCGGTTCGCCGGCCTCACCCGCGCGATGAACGCGGTCGGCTCGGTGTGGATCGTCGCGCTCATGGTGCTCGTGGTGGCCGACGTCGTTGGCCGTGACCTCTTCGCGCGGCCGGTGCGCGGCGTGACCGAGATTCTCTCGCTCTCCATCGTCGGCATCGTCTTCCTGCAGCTCGCCGACACGCTGCGCGCCGGGCGCATCACCCGCGCCGAGGTGCTGCTCGACCGCCTGCGCCGCTCGCACCCGCGCCTCGCTCATCTCGCGGTCGCGGCCTTCGACCTCGCCGGCGCCGGGCTCCTCGCGACCATCCTGTGGGCGAGCTGGGGGCCGTTCGTCGAGTCGGTGCGCATGGGCGAGTACGTCGGCGCGGTCGGCGACTTCACCGCCCCCACCTGGCCGGTGCGGCTGGTGATCGTGGCGGGCTCTGCCGTCACCGCCGCCGCCTACCTCCTGCTCGCCCTCGCGGAGCTTCGCGCCGCGCGCCGCCGATGAGCCCGCTCGCCGTCGCGCTCGGCTCGCTCGCGCTGATGCTCGTGCTCATCTACGCGGGCATGCACGTCGCCGTCGCGCTGGGCGTCGTCTCTTTCGCGGGCGTATGGCTGATCCGCGGCGACGTCGAGGTGGCGGCGAACCTCCTCGCGCAGGCGGCGAGCGACGCGATCGCGAGCCACGTCTTCGGCGTCGTCCCCCTGTTCGTGCTGATGGGCTTCCTGGTCGCGGTCGCCGACGTCGGGCGCGACGCCTTCGAGGTCGCCGAACGGCTCTTTCGCCGCGTCGCCGGGGGCCTCGGCGTCGCCACGGTCGCGGCGAACGCAGTGTTCGCGGCGATCACCGGCATCTCGATCGCCTCGGCGGCGGTGTTCACCCGGGTCGCCGTGCCGCAGATGCTGCGCTTCGGCTACCGCCCACGCTTCGCCGTGGGCGTGGTGGCCGGCTCCTCCGTGCTCGGCATGCTGATCCCGCCGAGCCTCCTCATGATCCTCTACGGCTTCCTCGCCAACCAGTCCGTCGGCGAGCTCTTCATCGCCGGGATCGTGCCCGGCCTCGTCCTCGCCGGCGCCTACTCCGTGGCGATCGTCGCCATGGCGCTGCTCGCGCCGGGATGGGTGCGCGGCGCGCGCGAAGCCGCCGAGCTCCCGCCGCTCGGGCCGGTGGCGATGCTCGCCAAGCTCGCGCCCTCGGTGCTGCTCATCGCGCTGTGCCTGGGCGGCATCTACGCCGGCGTCTTCACCGCGACCGAGGGCGGGGCGGTCGGCGCCGCCGGGGCGCTCGCCGTGGCGCTCGCGCGCGGCAAGCTCGACTGGCCGCGCCTGCGCGAGGTGCTGATCGAGACCGGCCACGTGACCGTGGCGGTATCGTTCCTCATCATCTGCGCCAACATCTACACGCGCATGCTGGCGATGTCGGGCGCGCCGCAGTTCCTGCTCGAGACGCTCACCGGCGCGGGCCTGGGCGCGGGCGCGTTCCTCGCCTTCTACATCGCGACGATCCTCCTCCTCGGCACGATCATCGACTCCTCCTCGATCCTGCTCATCGTGCTGCCGCTCACGCTGCCGCTCGCGCAGGGCTTCGGCATGGACCTCGTCTGGTTCGGCGTGGTCACCGTGGTCGCGGTCGAGATCGGGCTGCTCACCCCGCCGTTCGGGCTGTCGGCCTACGTGATCAAGAGCTCCCTCGCCGACCCGCGCATCGGGCTCGGCGACATCTTCCGCGGCGCCGCGCCGTTCACGTTCATAATGTTCCTGGTGCTCGTCGCGCTCGTCGCTTTCCCGCAGCTCTCGCTCGTGCTCGTGCGCTGACAACCGGAGGAGCCAGGCCGTGCGTCCCGCCAACCCGCTCGACGGCTTCGCGGTCGACCGTGCCGCGGTCGACTTCGTCGGCCGCGACCTGCAGCGGCCCGAGTGCATTCTCGCCGAGCGCGACGGCACGCTCTGGAGCGCCGACGCGCGCGGCGGCGTGATGCGCATCGCGCCCGACGGCACGCAGCGCTTCGTCGGCCAGCGCGCCGACAGCCGTTTCGCGGACGCCGCGGCCGACAGCGCGCAGGCGCTCGAGGCCAAGTTCACGCAGGGCACGCTGCCCAACGGCCTCGCCTTCGCCGCCGACGGCGGCTTCCTCATCGCCAACTTCGGCACCGACCGCCTGGAGGCGATGACCCGCGACGGCCGTTCGCGGGTGCTGCTCGACACGATCGACGGCCAGCCGATCGGCAAGGTGAACTTCGTGCTGCGCGACTCGCGCAACCGCCTGTGGCTGACGGTGTCGACGCGCGTCAATCCGTGGACGCGCGCGGCGGCGAGCCGCGTACGCGACGGGTTCATCGCGGTGCTCGACGCGCACGGCGCACGCATCGTCGCCGACGGCTTCTATTTCACCAACGAGGTGCGCCTCGACGCCGAGGAGCGCTGGCTCTACGTGGTGGAGACGACCGGTCCGTACATCAGCCGGCTGCGGCTCGACGAACGCGCCGACGGCGTGCGCCTCGCCGACCGCGAGGTGTTCGGCCCCTCCGCGCTGCCCGGCTTCCCCGACGGTATCGCCTTCGACGCCCACGGCAACCTGTGGTGCACGCTGGTGATGGTGGACCGCCTGGTGGCGATCACGCCCGAAGGCGAGCTGCGGCTGCTCCTCGACGACGGCGATGCCGAGGCAAGCGCCAACCTGCTCGCCAAGATGGCCTCGGGCAGCGTGAGCAACGACGACATGATGCGTGCCCACGGCACGCTCGCGCCCTGGATGGCGAGCGTCACCTTCGGCGGCCCGGACCTGCGTACCGTGTATCTCGGCAGCCTGCGCGGCACCACCATCCCGTTTTTCCGCTCGCCGGTGGCCGGGCTCCCGATGGTGCACTGGAACGAGACGCCCGCCGCCTGAAAACCGCAGAGGAGGACCCGTCATGCCGCGCCGCTTCGTCGACCTGTCGATCTATCTCGAAAACGACGTCGTGTCCGACCCGCCTCCGTTCGGACCGAAGATCGAGTACATGACCCACGAGACGACCTTTCCGCAGATGGCGCCGTTCTTCCCCGGCCTGAAGAAGGAGGACCTGCCCGACGGCGCCGCGTGGGCGGTGGAGAAGGTCGAGCTCATCACCCACAACGGCACGCACCTCGACGCGCCCTACCACTTCCATCCGACGATGAACCGGGGCGAGCGCGCGATCGCGATCGACGAGGTGCCGCTCGAATGGTGCTTCCAGCCCGGCGTGAAGCTCGACTTCCGGCACTTCCCCGACGGCTACGTCGCGACGGCGAAGGACGTGGAAGCGGAGCTCGTGCGTATCGGGCACGAGCTGCGGCCGCTCGAGATCGTGGTCGTCAACACGCGCGCCGGCAGCCGCTACGGGCACGACGATTACGTGAGCGCGGGCTGCGGCATGGGCTACGAGGCGACGATGTATCTCCTCGAGCGCGGCGTGCGCCTCACCGGCACCGACGCCTGGAGCTGGGACGCGCCGTTCGTCTACACCGCGGAGAAGTACAAGGCGACGAAGGACGCCTCGCTCATCTGGGAAGGGCACAAGGCCGGGCGCGACATCGGCTACTGCCACCTCGAGAAGCTGCACAACCTCGAGGCGCTGCCGCCCGACGGCTTCATCGTGTCCTGTTTCCCGCACAAGATCCGCGGGGCCTCCGCCGGCTGGACGCGCGCGGTGGCGATCTTCGACGACGCGCTGCTCGAGGCGACGCGCCGCGAGCAGCAGCAGCCGGTCCGCCCGCGCTGAAAGCGCGAGCGTTTGCGCCGCGCGGTTGCCGGGGCATCGAAAACGGGCTAGCCTTGAACCGAAGGTCCGCGAGGTCTGGCACGCGGGCGTGCATGACGATCTCCCCGGAGGTTCCCCGATGAACGAAACCACTCAGGAAGCTGTCAACCGCGACCGGCTCGTCGCCGACATGAAGGCGGTCATCGCCGATGCCGACGAGCTCCTCAGGGCCACCGCCGGACAGGCCGGCGAGAAAGTCCAGGCCGCCCGGGCGAAGGCCGAGGAAAGCCTGCGCCGCGCGCGCGCCAAGGTCGAGCAGGCCGAGGAGGCGGTCGTCGCGCGCGCCCGAGCGGCCGCGCAGGCGACCGACGACTACGTCCACGCGAACCCGTGGAAAGCCGTGGGCCTCGCGGGCGCGATCGGCGTCATCGTCGGCATGCTGATCGCCCGCCGGTAACGCGCCGCACATGGGCGCCGGGCCCGAGGCCTCGCACTCGCCGCACCTCCTCGACTCGCTGAAGCGGCTCGCGCGGACGTTCCTCGCGATCCTCCAGACCCGCCTCGAGATCTTCGGGGCGGACCTCGAGGAGGAGCGCATCCGCTTCGCGCGCCTCGTCGTGCTGGCGATGGCGGTCGCGTTCTTCTTCAACGCGGCGCTCGCGCTCGCGGCAGCGTGGCTGGTGGTGGCGCTTTGGGAGAGCTACCGCCACGCCACGATCGGCATCCTGGCGCTCCTGCTGTTCGCGGCCGCCGTGGGGCTGCTCGTCTACGCCCGGCGCAGCATCCGCAGCCGGCCCAAGCCCTTCGCGACCACCCTCGCGGAGCTCGCGAAGGACCGGGAGATGCTCGCGCGCCGGCGCGAGGACGCGCCCGCGGAGTAGCGCGTGGACCGGCTCGCCGAGCTCGAGCGCCGCCGCGAGCGTCTCGTGCTCAAGGCCGCGGCGCAGCGCAGCGCCCTCGCCCGCGACTTCCGGCCGCTCGAGCCGCCGCTCGCCCTAGCCGACCGCGGCATCGCGGCGGTGCGCTATCTGCGCGCCCACCCGGGGTTTGTCGTGGCGGGCGTCGCGGTGATCGTCGCGCTGCGGCCGCGGCGAGCGCTCGTCTGGGCGAGCCGAGGATTCGCCGCGTGGCGCACCTGGCGCTGGGCGTCCGCCCAGCTCCGGCGGCTCGTGGGGTGAGGGGCGCTCAACGCTTGCGCGGCTTGGCGCGCGCCGGCACCGACGGCGCGTCGAGCGTGACGTCGTAGTCGATCGTGAGCGGCGCGTGATCGGAGAAGCGCCGCGCCTTGTAGATCGACGCCCGCACCGCCCTCGCGGCGATCCCGGGCGTCGCGATGTGGTAGTCGATGCGCCAGCCGACGTTCTTCGCCCACGCCTGGCCGCGGTTCGACCACCACGTGTAGCAGGCGCTGGTCGCCTCCGGATGAAGGCGGCGGTAGACGTCCACCCAGCCGACTTCCTCGAACACCCGGGTGAGCCAGGCCCGCTCCTCGGGCAGGAAGCCGGAGTTCTTCTGGTTCGAACGCCAGTTGGTGAGGTCGATCTCGCGGTGCGCGATGTTCCAGTCGCCGCACAGGATGAACTCGCGGCCGCTGCGGGCGAGCCGCCTGAGGATCGGCAGGAACTCGTCCATGAAGCGGAACTTCGCCGCCTGCCGCTCGGGGGAGCTCGATCCCGAGGGCAGGTACACCGACACCACCGAGAGCCCGCCGAAGTCGGCTTCGATGTAGCGGCCCTCGGCGTCGAACTCGCGGCTGCCGATGCCGCTCACGACCCGGTCCGGGACGATGCGGGTGTAGAGCCCGACGCCGCTGTAGCCCTTCTTCTCGGCGCAGTGGAAATGCCCCTGATAGCGGTCGGGCCCGACTATTGCTTGGTCGAGGTCGTTTGGTTGCGCCTTGACCTCCTGGACACAGACGATGTCGGCCTTCTGCCTCGCGAGCCAGCCGAGAAAGCCCTTGGCGCACGCCGAGCGTATGCCGTTGAGGTTCAGGGTCATCACGCGTAACATGCTGACTTCCTTGGAAAAACCTTCGGGCTTCGAAATGAGGGGCGGGGACGGCTACCGGCGGGAGTTCATCGCGTTCGCGGTCGCGTGCGGGGTGCTGCGCTTCGGCAGCTTCGTGACGAAATCCGGCAGGACCACGCCGTATTTCTTCAACGCGGGCCTCTTCGACACCGGCGCGAAGCTCGACCGCCTTGCGGAATTTTACGCAAAGGCGATCCTCGCCTCCGGCCTCGCGTTCGACATGCTCTTCGGGCCGGCCTACAAGGGGATCCTGCTCGCCGGCGCCGCCGCGATGGCGCTCGCGCGCGCCGGGCGCGACGTGCCCTACGCGTTCAACCGCAAGGAAGCGAAGGGTCACGGCGAGGGCGGAACGATCATCGGCGCGCCGCTCGCCGGGCGCGTTCTCATCGTGGACGACGTCATCACCGCGGGCACCGCGGTGCGTGAATCGGTGGCGATCATCCGCGACGCGGGGGCGGTGCCCGCGGGCGTGGCGATCTCGCTCGACCGCATGGAGCGCGGCACCGGTGCCCGCTCCGCCGTGCAGGAAGTGCAGCAGACCTACGGCATCCCCGTGGTCGCGATCGCGACCCTCGACGACCTGCTCGGCTTCCTCGCGGACTCGCCCGAGCTCGCCGCGCAACGCGACGCCGTCGCCGCGTACCGGTCAACCTATGGAGCGTAAGACCATGCCCCGACTCGTTCGCTTCGCGCTCACGCTCGCCTGCGCGCTCGTGCTCGCGGCGCCCGCCACAGCGCAGCCGCAGCAGCAACAGGGCACTGGCAAACTCTATCGCTACGTGGACGACAAGGGCCGCGTGCATTATCTCGACCGCCCGCCGACCGAGGCCGCGGGCCGGCCGCTCGACCAGCTGAACCGGCAGGGCGCGACGGTGCGGCCCGGCGAGAAGCCGCTCACGCCCGAGCAGCTCGCCGAGCGCGAGGCCGAGAAGCGCCGCGCGCAGGAGGAGGCGATCCGCATGCGCGAGGAGGCGCGCAAGAACCAGGCGCTGCTCGACACCTATTCGACGGAGAAGGACATCGACGAAGCCCGCGCGCGCGCGCTCGCGAACGCGAACGAGGCCATCCGCGAGTCGCGGCAGCGCCTCGGCGAGGCGCTCAAGCGCCAGGAGAAGCTGAAGGCGGAGGCCGAGTTCTACGAGAAGCGGCCGATGCCGCAGCAGCTCAAGCAGGAGATGCAGAACAACGAGCGCGAGATCGCCATCCAGCGCGAGAACATCGAGAAGAAGGAAGGCGAGATCACCGCGCTCAACGCGAAGTACGACAGCGACAAGCGCCGCTACCAGGAGATCACCAAGGCGGCGCCGAAGACGGCGGCGCCGGTGGCCGCGCAGCCGGTCAGCGCCCATCCGGCGGCCGCTTCGAAGCGCTAGCCGGGCGTCGAAGAAGGGGGACGCGTCCCCCCTCCACGCCCCGATCGCGGGGCGGCCTGGGGCATCGGCGCGACCGATCGGGACCCGCCCCGACCCGGTTGGACGAGGGCGCCCTCCCGTCGCCCCGACATCGCCCGGCCGCACTGCGCGCCGGCTGCCGCCCGGCGCTCCCTCGGTGACGACGAACCGGCGATAATCGCGGCGTGCGCCCCTTCGCCTGCCGCAACCTCCTCGCCGCCCTCGTCTTCCTCGCGAGCCCGTGCGCCCTTGCGCAGGGCGCTGGCGGGCTCTACATCGCCGGCGTGAACTTCACGTTCACCCAGGCCGTCTCCCAGGCGCTCGCCGACAATCCCGCGCCGCAGGGCCGGTTCTTCATCCTCGCGATGCCGCCCGCGACGGCCGACCTCGCCGCGAGCGGTCCGGCCACGGACGTCGTGAGACAGCGCAACGAGGCGCTCGCGCGCGGCGCGCAGTTCCTCGTCTGCCGGCGCGACGTGCAGAGGGGCGTCGTCGATCCCGCGACGCTGATCCCGGGCGTGGGGGTCGTCTGGGGCTGGTCGTCCGACCCGAACGCGCCGCAGCCCGACGCGAGCGGGCTCTTCCCGGGCGAGCAGGCGGGCTGGCTCCCGCAGTCTGCAGAGCTCGCGCGCCGCATCCGCTCCACCTGCGCGAGCTGAGCGCGCGGATCGGCGCTCAGCCGGAGAGCTTGCGCTTCAGGAGCTCGTTGACGGCGGCGGGGTTCGCCTTGCCCTTGGTCGCCTTCATCACCTGGCCGACGAGGGCGTTGAAGGCCTTCTCCTTGCCCGCGCGGTATTCCTCGACCGACTTGGGGTTGGCGGCGAGCACCTCGTCGACGAGCTTCTCGATCGCCGCGGCGTCCGTGATCTGGCGCAGGCCGCGCCGCTCGATGATCTCGTCGGCCGTGCCCTCGCCGGCCCACATGGCGTCGAACACTTCCTTGGCGATCTTCCCCGAGATCGTGTTGTCGCGGATGCGCGCGAGCAGCCCCGCGAGCGCCCCGCTCGCCACCGGGCTCGCGCCGATCTCGAGGCCCGAGCGGTTGAGCGCCGCGGCGAGCTCGCCCATGACCCAGTTCGCCGCGAGCTTCGCCTCGACGCCCGCGGCCACCACGTCCTCGAAATAGCCCGCCATCTCGCGCGACTGGGTGAGCGTCGCCGCGTCGTAGGCGGTGACGCCCCACTCGCGCACGTAGCGGTCGCGCTTCGCCTCCGGGAGCTCGGGCAGCTCCGCGCGCACGCGCTCGATCCACGCCGCGGGCACCACGAGCGGCAGCAGGTCGGGGTCGGGGAAATAGCGGTAGTCGTGCGCCTCCTCCTTGGAGCGCATCGAGCGCGTCTCGTCGCGGTCGGGGTCGTAGAGGCGCGTTTCCTGCACGATGCGGCCGCCGTCCTCGATCACCGCGATCTGCCGCCGCACCTCGTGCTCGATGGCGCGCTCGAGGAAGCGGAACGAGTTGAGGTTCTTGATCTCGCAGCGCGTGCCGAGCGCCGCGACGCCGGCGGGGCGGACCGAGACGTTCGCGTCGCAGCGGAACGACCCTTCCTGCATGTTGCCGTCGCAGATGTCGATCCAGCGCACGAGCGTGTGCAGCGCGCGCGCGTAAGCCACCGCCTCCTCCGCCGAGCGCATGTCCGGCTCCGAGACGATCTCGAGCAGCGGCGTCCCGGCGCGGTTGAGGTCGATGCCGCTCATGCCGTGGAAGTCCTCGTGCAGCGACTTCCCGGCGTCCTCCTCGAGGTGCGCGCGCGTGAGGCGGATCGTCTTCTCGCCGGCCCCCGTCACGATGCGGATCGCCCCGCCCTCGACGATCGGCCGCTCGTACTGCGAGATCTGGTAGCCCTTGGGGAGATCGGGGTAGAAGTAGTTCTTGCGCGCGAAGATCGAGGTGCGGTTGACGGTGGCGCCGATGGCGAGACCGAAGCGGATGGCGCGCTCCACGGCGCCGCGATTGAGCACCGGGAGAACGCCGGGCAGCGCGATGTCCACGGCGCAGGCCTGCGTGTTGGGCGCGGCCCCGAATGCCGTCGGCGCGCCCGAGAAGATCTTCGCGCGCGTGGAGAGCTGCGCGTGGACCTCGAGGCCGATCACTGTTTCCCACTTCATGCGCGGCCTTCCCCTTCAACGCAGAGGACGCGGAGGGCCGCAGGGCACCCGCGCTCGTGGCGCCCGGCCGCCACGAGCCCGGCGTCGGACAGACGCGCGCATGCGGGAATCCGCGGTTGCATCTCTGCGATCCTCTGCGCTCTCTGCGGCCTCTGCGTTGGATCAGTAGCCCGGCGGGACGCGTTCGTGCCAATCGGTCACGCGCTGGAACTGGTGCCCGACGCCGAGCATGCGCGCCTCGTCGAAGTAATTGCCGACGAGCTGGAGGCCGACCGGCAGCCCGCCCTCGCCGAAGCCCGCCGGGATCGAGAGGCCGGGGAGCCCCGCGAGGTTCGCGGGGATGGTGTAGATGTCGTTGAGATACATCTGCACCGGGTCGGCGGTCTTCGCGCCGAGCCGGAAGGCGACCGTCGGCGACGTCGGCCCGGCGATCATGTCGACCTCGCCGAACGCCCGCGCGAAGTCGTCGGCGATGAGGCGCCGGATCCGCTGCGCCTTGAGGTAGTAGGCGTCGTAGTAGCCGTGCGAGAGGACGTAGGTCCCGATCAGGATGCGGCGCTTCACCTCGGCGCCGAAGCCCTCGGCCCGCGTGCGGCAGTACATGTCGATGAGGTCGCCGTACTCGGCCGCCCGGTGCCCGTAGCGCACGCCGTCGAACCGCGAAAGGTTCGAGGAGGCCTCCGCCGGCGCGATGACGTAGTAGGCCGGCACCGCGAGGTCGCTCGCGGGAAGATCGATCGCCTTCGTCGTCGCGCCGAGCGCGCGGAGCTCGGCGAGCGCGGCCTCGACCGCGCGCGCGACGTCGGGCGAGAGGCCCTCGCCGAAGTACTGTCGCGGCAGTCCGAGGCGCAGCCCCGCGAGCGGACGCCCGGCGCTCGCGCCCGCGACCGGCTCGGCGAGGCAGCGGGTGTAGTCCTCGGGCTCGCGCTCGAGGCTCGTCGAATCGCGCGCGTCGAACCCCGCCATGACGTTCAGGAGGAGCGCCAGGTCCGCCGCGCTCTTCGCGAACGGCCCGCCCTGGTCGAGGCTCGAGGCGAACGCGACCATCCCGTACCGCGACACGATCCCGTAGGTCGGCTTGAGCCCGGAGATGCCGCAAAGCGCCGCGGGCTGGCGGATCGACCCGCCGGTGTCGGTGCCGGTGGCGGCCGGTGCGAGCCGCGCGGCCACCGCGGCCGCGGAGCCGCCGGACGAGCCGCCGGGGACGAAGTCCGGGTTCCACGGGTTGCGCACCGGGCCGAACCACGAGGTCTCGTTCGACGAGCCCATCGCGAACTCGTCCATGTTGCACTTGCCGAGCAGGACCGCGCCCGCGGCGGCGAAGCGCTCGACGACGTGCGCGTCGTAGGGGCTGGTGAAGTTGGCGAGCATCCGCGAGCCGCAGGTGGTCCGCCAACCCCTGGCGCACCAGATGTCCTTGTGCGCCACCGGGATGCCGGTGAGCGGCCCGGCCGTCCCGGACGCGCGCCGCTCGTCCGCGCGCCGCGCCTCGGCGAGGCTCGCCTCGGGGTCGACGGTGATGAAGGCGTTGAGGCGCGGGTTGGCGGCCGCGATGCGGTCCAGGAACGCCTGCGTGAGCTCGACCGAGGAGAGCTTTCCGGCGGCCAGGGCGTCGGAAAGCTCGCGGAGGCTGGCGTTCTCGGGCGACATCGGTAGCTCGGTGGCGGCCGGCCGCGCCTCGGATCGCCGTCGCCGGGGGTCCGGGACGCCGGGGATCCGCGGCCGCGCGGCCCTACTCGATCACCTTGGGGACGAGGTAGAGGCCGTCCTGCACCTGGGGGGCGACCGACTGGAAGAGGGCGTGCTGGTCGGCCTCGGTGACCTCGTCCTCGCGCATCCTGAGGGTCACCTCCTGAGCGTGCGCCATCGGCTCGACTCCGGCGGTGTCCACCCGCTGCATCGCCTCGATCATGGCGAAGATCCCGTTCAGCTGGTCCCGCGCGGCGGCGGCCTCGCCGTCGCTGACGGCGATACGGGCGAGGAGCGCGATGCGCTTGACTTCGTCGAGGCTGAGGGACAAGGCGTTCGTCTCGAAAAACGGGCGTTTTCCTTCGTAAAACACCCGTTTGAATGCGGTATTATAAGTTATTTTGCAGCGCTCCCCGGAGGGGCTCATCGCAATGCTCGGTTTCCTGCGCGCGTATTTCTCCGACGACCTCGCCATCGACCTCGGCACCGCCAACACGCTCATCTACGTCCGCGGCAAGGGCATCGTCCTCGACGAGCCCTCGGTCGTCGCCATCCGCCAGGAGGGCGGGCCCTCGGGCAAGCGCACGATCCAGGCGGTGGGTAAGGAAGCCAAGCAGATGCTCGGCAAGGCGCCGGGCAACATCTCGGTGATCCGGCCGATGAAGGACGGCGTCATCGCCGACTTCACCGTCACCGAGCAGATGCTCAAGCAGTTCATCAAGAAGGTGCACGTTTCGCGGCTGCTCAGCCCGAGCCCGCGCATCATCATCTGCGTGCCGTGCGGCTCGACGCAGGTCGAGCGCCGCGCCATCCGCGAATCGGCGCTCGGCGCCGGCGCGTCGCAGGTGTACCTCATCGAGGAGCCGATGGCCGCGGCGATCGGCGCCGACCTCCCGGTGGCCGAGGCGACCGGCTCGATGGTCGTCGACGTGGGCGGCGGCACCACCGAGGTCGGCGTGATCTCGCTCGGCGGCATGGTGTACTCGGGCTCGGTGCGCGTCGGCGGCGACAAGTTCGACGAGGCGATCATCAACTACATCCGGCGCAACTACGGGATGCTGATCGGCGAATCGACCGCCGAGACGATCAAGAAGGAGATCGGCTCCGCGTTCCCCGGCTCGGAGGTGCGCGAGATCGAGGTGAAGGGCCGCAACCTCGCCGAGGGCATCCCGCGCAGCTTCACCATCTCCTCGAACGAGATCCTCGAGGCGCTCACCGAGCCGCTCAACCAGATCGTCTCGGCGGTGAAGATCGCGCTCGAGCAGACCCCGCCCGAGCTCGGCGCCGACATCGCCGAGAAGGGCATGGTGCTCACCGGCGGCGGCGCGCTGCTGCGCGACCTCGACCGGCTGCTCATGGAGGAGACGGGGCTGCCGGTGATCGTCGCCGAGGATCCCCTCACGTGCGTCGTGCGCGGCTCGGGCAAGGCGCTCGAGCGGGTCGACAAGCTCGCCGGGATCTTCACGAGCGAGTGAGCGCGCAGGCCCGCGAACCGTGACGCCGCTCGCCGAGGCGCCCCCGGCACGCCGCAGGCCCCGCTAGGACCGCGGGATGGAGCACTCTCCGCCGCCCTTCTTCAACCGCGGGCCGGCGCCGGTCGTGCGCCTCACGTTCTTCGCGCTCGCGTCGGTGTTCCTGATGGTGCTCGACGCGCGCTTCCGTTACACCGAGCCGCTGCGGCAGGTGCTGATCACCGTCGCCTACCCGCTGCAGCGCGCGGTGCTCGCGCCGGTCGAGGCCGCCGGGCGCATCGGCGACTACTTCCAGAGCCTCGCCGACCTGCAGCAGGAGAACGCCGCGCTGCGCGCCGAGAAGCTCGCCGCCGCGCAGGACCTGATGACGCTCGAAGCGCTGCGCAGCGAGAACGCGCGGCTGCGCGGCCTGCTCGACGCGCGCGAGCGCGCGCGCGCGGACGCGATCTTCGCCGAGATCGTGTACGCGGGCCGCGACCCGTTCGCGCGGCGCATCGTGATCGACAAGGGCTTCACGCAGGGCGTCGAGCTCGGCCGGCCGGTCGTGGACGCGGCGGGGGTGCTCGGACAGGTGACGCGCGTGACGCCGCTCGCCTCGGAAGTGACGCTCGTCACGCACAAGGACCACGCGATCCCGGTGCAGGTGGTCCGCAACGGGCTGCGCGGCGTCGCCTACGGCGCGGCCGACGGCACCGGCATGGAGCTCCGGCACCTCGCGGCGAACGCCGAAGTGCAGCCGGGCGACGACCTCGTGACCTCGGGCATCGACGGCGTCTATCCGCCGGGGCTTCCGGTCGGCAAGGTGGTGCGGGTCGACCGGGACGCCGCATTCTCGTTCGCGCGCATCGTCGTGGCCCCCGTCGCCGGGACCGACCGCCACCGCCAGGTGCTGGTGCTGCGCGCGACCGAGGATGCGCCGCCCTACCCGGCCGCCGAGGAACAGGCGAAGAAGCCCTCGGCGAAGACGCGGCGGACGAAGCGGGGAGAGCCCTGATGGCCATCTACGCCTCGGGCCAGCGCATCCTCCTGCCGGTGAACCCGTGGTTCATCGCGTTCACGATGGCCGTCGCGTTCCTGTTCAACCTGCTGCCCTGGCGCGACGTCCGCGGAGTGCCGGACCTCCTCGCCCTGGTGATCGTGTTCTGGGCGGTGCGCGAGCCGCGCAAGATCGGCATCGGCACGCCGTTCGCGCTCGGAGTCCTCATGGACGCGGCGAACGGCGTGCTCCTCGGGCAGCACGCGCTCGCTTACTCGGTGATGGCGTTCATGGCGATCACGCTCTCGCGGCGGATCCTGTGGTTCGGGCCGGTCGCGCAGGCGGCGCACGTGCTCGGCATCTTCTTCGTCGGTCAGCTCCTCATGTTCGGCGTGCGGGCGGTGGCCGGCGCGGCCTCGCCCGGGTGGCTCTACTTCCTCGGGCCGCTGATCGCGGCGGCGCTGTGGCCGCTCGCCTCGTTCCTCATGCTCGCGCCGCAGCGCCGTCCCGAGAGCGTGGACGAGACGCGGCCGATCTAGCTCAGAGGACGGAGGACGGGAACACGCCATGGCCGCGCACTTCACCGACGCCGCCCGCGACCTCGCCCGCTTCCGGGTGCGGCTCGCCATCGCGGGCGCGGTCGTGGTCGCCGCGTTCGCGGTGCTCTTCGGCCGCTTCTTCTACCTGCAGGTGGTGCAGCACCGCTACTACCACACCAAGGCCGAGGACAACCGCATCGCGGTCGTGCCGATCGCGCCCAACCGCGGCCTGATCGTGGACCGCAACGGCGTCGTGCTCGCGCGCAACGACTCGGCCTACACCCTGGAGATCTTCCCGCGCCGGGTCGCCGACCTCGAGGGCACGATCGACGGCCTCGCCACCGTGCTCGACATCCAGCCGAAGGATCGCAAGCGCTTCCGGCGGCTCCTCGACGAGTCGAAGGGCGCGGAGAGCCTTCCCATCCGCACGCGGCTCACCGACGAGGAGGTGGCGCGCTTCGCCGCGCACGCCTACCGCTTCCCCGGCGTCGAGATCCGCGCGCGGCTCTTCCGGCAGTACCCGCAGGGCGCGCTCGCCTCGCACGCGCTCGGCTACATCGGCCGCATCAACGACCGCGACCTCGAGCGCCTCGAGGCCGAGGGGCTGCTCGCGAGGTACAAGGGCTCGGACCACATGGGCAAGGTCGGGCTCGAGCAGAGCTACGAGCGCGAGCTGCACGGCACACCGGGCTTCGCGCAGGTCGAGATCGATGCCGGCGGGCGCGCGCTGCGCACGCTCTCGTCGAGCGCGCCGACCCCGGGCAACAACCTCGTGCTCACGCTCGACACCCGGCTGCAGGCCGTCGCGGAGCAGGCCTTCGGCGACCGGCGCGGCGCGCTGGTCGCGATCGAACCGTCGACGGGCGGCATCCTCGCGTTCGTCTCGGTCCCGACGTTCGACCCCAACCTGTTCGTCGACGGCATCGATCCGGCGAGCTGGCAGGCGCTCAACGAGGATCCCGACAAGCCGCTCAACAACCGCGCCCTCACCGGCGCCTATCCGCCCGGCTCGACGTTCAAGCCGTTCATGGCCCTCGCCGGGCTCGAGCTCGGCAAGCGCACGCCCGAGTACACGATCCAGGATCCCGGCCACTTCTCGCTTCCCGGCGTGAGCCACCGCTGGCGCGACTGGAAGGCGGGCGGCCACGGCGCCGTCAACCTGCACCGATCGATCGTGATCTCGTGCGACACCTACTACTACGGGCTCGGCAACGACCTCGGCGTGGACGCGATCCACGCCTTCATCGGCCAGTTCGGCTTCGGCAGCCGCACCGGCATCGACATCGAGGGCGAGAAGCCCGGCCTGCTGCCCTCCTCCGACTGGAAGTGGAAGCGCTTCAAGCAGAAGTGGTTCGCCGGCGACACGATCTCGGTGGCCATCGGCCAGGGCTACAACCTCGCCACGCCGCTGCAGCTCGCGTTCGCCACCGCGGTCCTCGCGAACAACGGCGTCGTGTACCGGCCGCACATCGTCCGCTACGTCGAGGACGCACGCACGGGCGAACGGCGGGCGATCGAGCCGCAGCCGGAGCGGGTCGTGAAGCTCAACCCGAAGTGGGTCGAGCTCGTGAAGAACGCGATGGTGGACGTGACGCGCCCCGGCGGCACGGCGGCGCGCGCGGGCGCCGGCGCCGAATACCAGTTCGCGGGCAAGACCGGCACGGCGCAGGTCGTCGCGATCAAGCAGGGCGAGAAGTACGACGAGAAGCGCGTGGCCGAGCGCCACCGCGACCACGCGCTCTTCATCGCGTACGCGCCCGCCGACAACCCGAAGATCGCGGTCGGCATCCTCGTGGAGAACGGCGGGCACGGCGGCTCGGCGGCAGCGCCGATCGCGCGCCAGGTGTTCGATTACTTCCTCCTGGGCAAGCTGCCCGACCGGCCCGCGGCGGCCGCCGATGACGACGGCGACTGAAGCGCTCGGCGCCGCGCGCGCCCTCGGCGCCCGCTTCGCCGGCAACGTCGACGGGCCGCTGCTCTCCATCGCGCTCGTAATCCTCGCGGTGGGCCTCGCGACGCTGTTCTCCGCCTCGACCGGCTTCCCCGGCCGGGTGACCTCGCAGGCGGTGAACATCGCGGTGGCCCTCACGGTGATGTGGGTGGTCGCGCAGATCCCGCCGCAGACGCTCATGCGCTTCGCCGTGCCCGTGTACCTCGCCGGCGTGCTGCTGCTCGTGGGCGTCGCCCTGTTCGGCGAGGTGGTGAACGGCGCGCGCCGCTGGCTGCACGTCGGGGTGGTGCGCTTCCAGCCTTCCGAGATCATGAAGATCGCCATGCCCCTGGCGCTCGCCTGGTTCTTCCAGCGCCGCGAGGGGATCACGACCTGGCGCGAGTGGCTCGCCGCGGCGGTGATGCTCGCCGTGCCGGTCGCGCTGATCGCCAAGCAGCCCGACCTCGGCACCGCGCTGCTCGTCACGGCGGCCGGCTTCTATGTGATCTTCCTCGCGGGCCTGTCGTGGAAGGTGATGCTCGCCCTCGCGGTCGCGGCCGGCGCCGCCATGCCGCTCCTCTGGTCCATGCTGCACGACTACCAGCGCCGGCGCGTGCTCACGCTGCTCGATCCGACGAGCGACCCGCTCGGCGCCGGCTACCACATCATCCAGTCGACCATCGCGGTCGGATCGGGCGGGCTCACCGGGAAGGGCTGGCTCGAGGGCACGCAGACCCACCTCGAGTTCATCCCCGAGCGCACGACCGACTTCATCTTCGCGGTGTTCTCGGAGGAGTTCGGCCTCGCCGGCAACGCGACGCTGCTCCTGCTCTACCTCGCGCTGATCGGCCGCGGGATCGCGATCGCCGCGAACGCGCCGACCCTGTTCGCGCGGCTGCTCGCGGGCGCGATCGTGCTCACGTTCTTCACCTACGCCTTCGTGAACATGGGGATGGTGAGCGGCATCCTGCCGGTGGTAGGCGTGCCGCTGCCGCTGGTCTCCTACGGCGGCACCGCCCTGGTGACGCTCTTCACCGGGATCGGCATCCTCATGAGCATTCAGAAGCACCGGAAGCTCGTGCAGACGTGAGGATCCGGGATGCGGGGAGCGGGGATTCGGGGTCGAGGGTCGCGGGAATGAGCGCGACGAAACGCCACGCCTGCGCGCTGCTCGCCGTGGCCGGCGCCGTGGCGCTCGCGGGCTGTGGCGCCGGGCCGAAACGCGATGCCGCCGAGTCCGCGAAGCCCTCGGCGCAGAAGCCGGCGCCGCAGGCGAGGAGCGCGCCGCGCGGCGGCGGCTACTACCAGGACGACGGGCCCGGCGACACGATCCCGCCGGACCTCGACGCGCTCCCCGACCCCGAGCCGCGCGCCGAGCCGCTCCACCGCTTCGCGAACAACCCGTACACGGTGTTCGGCCGGGAATACGTCCCGGCGAAGACGCTCGCTCCCTACCGCGCGCGTGGCGTCGCGAGCTGGTACGGCCGCAAGTTCCACGGGCAGCCGACCTCGAGCGGCGAGCGCTACGACATGTACCAGCTCACGGCCGCGCACCCGACGCTGCCGATCCCGAGCTATGCGCGCGTGACGAACCTCGCGAACGGGCGCTCGGTGGTGGTGCGCGTGAACGACCGCGGTCCGTTCCTGCGCGACCGCGTGATCGACCTCTCGTACGCGGCCGCCTTCAAGCTCGGCTACGTGGAGGCCGGCAGCGCGATGGTCGAGGTGGAGACCCTCATGCCGGGCATGACCGTCGCCGCGCCCCGCCGCCCGACCCTCGGCGAGCTCGCTGCCGCCGACGCGCGCCTGAACGGCGCCGCGGTCGCGTCCCAGCCGCCGCTCAGCGTCGAGGCCGCGGGCGTGTTCCTGCAGCTCGGGGCGTTCTCGTCGCAGGAGAACGCGGAGGCCTTCCGCCAGCACGTCATCCGCATGCTCCCCTGGCTCGAGCAGCCGGCCGCGCTCCATCCGCGCGACGGCCTGGTGCGCGTACAGCTCGGCCCCTATGCGGATCCGATCGAAGCGCTCGCGGTCGCGGAGCGCATCCGCGACGCGGTGGACTGGAAGCCCGTGATCATCGTCCGCTGACCGTGTCCGGGGAACTTTCCCCGCGCGCGCGGCTCGGATCGGTCTGATCATGCTCCGCAGACGACTCTCCGCGCTCGCCCTGGCGACCGCCGCGACGGCCCTCGTCGGCACGTGCGCGAGCACTTACGTGAACCCCTACTACGACCCGGCGAAGCCACACCACACGCCCGTCGGCTTCAAGAACAACTATCCGCATCCGCCCAAGGGCAACTTCTGGAAGTGGCGCTACGAGCAGTGGCGCGACGGGTTGCCCAGGCCGCCCGCGAACGGCTACGTGTTCCCGGTCGCCGCGCCGCAGACCGCGTACCTGCGCGCCAACCGCTCGGAGGCGACCGTGACGTGGATCGGCCACGCGACGCTGCTCGTCCAGGTCGGCGGCCTCAACATCCTGACGGACCCGCACTTCGGCGAGCGCGCCTCGCCGGTCTCGTTCGCGGGGCCGAAGCGCCTCGCGCCGCTGCCGATCCGCCTCGAAGACCTGCCGCGGATCGACCTGGTGGTCATCAGCCACAACCACTACGACCACCTCGACGAGGGCACCGTCGTGCGGCTCGCCGCGCAGCCCGGCGGCCCGCCGCTCTTCGTCGTGCCGCTCGGCATGAAGCCCTGGCTCGCGGACGTCGGCGTGCAGAACGTCGCGGAGCTCGACTGGTGGGAGTCGCGCCAGGTCGGCGGCGCGGAGGTGCACCTCGTCCCGGCGCAGCATTGGAGCGCGCGCACGCCCTGGGACGACAACCGCATGCTCTGGGGCGGGTTCGTGATCCTGCATCCCGAGCTGCGCTTCTTCTATTCGGGCGACACCGGGTACTCGCGCGACTTCGAGGACATCGGGCGGCGCTTCGGCGGCTTCGACCTCGCCGCGATTCCGATCGGCGCCTACGAGCCGCGCTGGTTCATGGGCCCGCAGCACGTGAACCCGGAGGAGGCGGTGCGCATCCACCGCGACGTGCGCGCGCGCCGCTCGGTCGGCGTGCACTGGGGGACGTTCGAGCTCACCGACGAGCCGCTCGACGAGCCGCCCGCGAAGCTAGCCGAGGCGCGCGCGCGGGCGGGGCTCGCGCCCGAGGATTTCTTCGTCATGCATCACGGCGAGACGCGCCGCGTCGCCGCGGGCGCGGCACGCTGAGCGGTCGATGCGGCCGTGCCCGCGGCGCTTCGCCTCGGCCCGACCGGAGGACGCGCGAGGGGAGAGCGGTTCGCCGCCGGTATAATTCCGGCTCCGCCTGCCGTCCTCCCGCCCGATCGCCCATGATGCGCCTGCTCGCCGCCCTGTTCCTCGTCGTTCCGCTCGCCGCGATCGCCGAGGCGCCACCGCCCCCGCCCGTCGCCGCCCGGTCGTGGCTGCTCCTCGACGTCACGAGCGGACAGGTGATCGCGAGCCACAACGCCAACGAGCGCGTCGAGCCGGCGTCGCTCACCAAGCTGATGACCGCGTATCTCGTCTTCTCCGCCCTGAAGGAGAAGAAGCTCGACCCGGCGCAGACGGTGAACGTCTCGGAACGCGCGTGGAAGATGGGCGGCTCGCGCATGTTCATCGAGCCGCGCAAGCCCGTGACCGTCGACGAGCTGCTGCGCGGGATGATCGTCCAGTCCGGGAACGACGCGACGGTCGCGCTCGCCGAGGCGGTCGCCGGCTCCGAGGAGGTGTTCGCGCAGATGATGAACCGGGAGGCCGCGCGGCTCGGGCTCAAGGACACGAGCTTCGCGAACGCGACCGGCTGGCCCGATCCCAGGCTCTACTCGACGGCGGCCGACCTCGCGACGCTCGCCGCGGCGCTGATCCGCGACTTCCCCGGCGAGTACGGCGCCTTCTACTCGATGAAGGAATACCGCTACAACAACATCGCCCAGCCCAACCGCAACCGGCTGCTCTGGCTCGACCCCAACGTGGACGGCGTGAAGACCGGGCACACCGAAGCCGCGGGCTACTGCCTGATCGCCTCGGCCAGGCGCGGCGACCGGCGGCTGCTGTCCGTCGTCCTCGGGACGGGCTCGGACAGCGCGCGGGCGCAGGAGAGCCAGAAGCTGCTCAACTACGGTTTCCAGTTCTACGACACGGTGCGGCTCTTCCAGGCCGCGAAGCCGGTCGGGACGGTGCGCGTGTGGAAGGGGGCCGACAACGAGGTCGACGCGGGCGTGCGCGCCGACCTCTACGTCACCGTGCCGCGCGGGCAGGCCGACCGGCTGCGCGCGGACTTCGTGAGCCGCCAGCCGCTCGTCGCGCCGGTGTCCGCGGGCGAGCAGGTCGGCGCGATCCGGGTTACGCTCGCCGACAAGCCGTTCGCCGAATACCCCGCGGTCGCGATGAGGAGCGTGCCGGTCGCCGGCTTCTTCGGGCGCCTCGCGGACACGGTGCGGCTCTGGTTCAAGTGACCGGGCGGCAGCCCGGCAAGGAGGCGGCAATGGGCGCGCAGACGGTCTATCTCAACGGGAAGTTCATGCCGCTCGAGGAAGCGCGGGTGCCGGTGCTCGACCGCGGCTTCATCTTCGGCGACGGCGTCTACGAGGTCATTCCCGCCTACGCGCGCGAGCCCTTCGCCCTCGAGGGGCACCTCGAGCGCCTCGAGGCGAGCATGGCGGGGATCGGCCTCCGCAATCCCCATTCGCGCGCCGAGTGGGCGAAGCTCGTCCGCGAGGTGATCGCGCGCAACGAGCCCGACGACCAGGCGGTGTACCTGCAGGTCACCCGCGGCGTCGCGCCGCGCGACCATGCGTTCCCGGTCGGGGTGCCGCCGACGGTCTTCATGATGTCGAACGCGCTGAAGCCGGTGCCCCGCGAGCAGGTCGAGGCCGGCGTCGCCGCGGTGTCGCTCGCCGACAACCGCTGGCTGCGCTGCAACCTGAAGACCACCGCGCTGCTCGCGAACTGTCTGCTCAAGCAGGCCGCCGTGGAGGCGGGCGCCGCCGAGTGCGTGCTCTTCCGCGACGGCTTCCTCACCGAAGGCTCGGCGGCGAACATCTTCGCGGTGCGCGGGCAAACGCTGCTCGCGCCGCCCAAGTCGAACCTGATCCTTCCCGGGATCACCTACGACCTGGTCCTCGAGCTGGCGCGCGGCGACGCGATCGCCGTCGAGGTGCGGCCGGTCGCGGAGGCCGAGGTGCGCGCCGCCGACGAGCTCTGGCTCTCGTCCTCCACGAAGGAAGTGCTCGCGATCACGACGCTCGATGGCAAGCCGGTTGGAAACGGCAAGCCCGGCCCCATCTTCCGGCGCATGTACGCGCTCTTCGAAGCGCGCAAGGCGCGCGGCCGCCGGCCCGCCGCCGTGGGCGCATGAGGCGCGCCCGCGCGGCGCACGCGGGCGCGCCGGATTCCCGGAGGGACCTCGCCATGCACGACGCAGAATCCCCGCTCAAGTTCCCGACGCCGTTCCCGATCAAGGTGATGGGGCTCACCCGTGACGGCTTCGCCCAGGCGATGTCGGAGATCGTGCTGCGCCACGCGCCCGACTTCGACGCCGCGACCACCGAGATGCGCTCGAGCCGCGCCGGCAAGTATCTGTCGCTCACGTTCACCATCAACGCCACGTCGCGCGAGCAGCTCGACGGCCTGTACCGCGAGCTCACCTCGAACCCGATGGTGGCGATGGTCCTCTAGAGCGCCGGGACGTGGGCGAAGCGCTTCCGTCGGGCATCGCGGCGGCCGCGGCGGCGGTCGCGCCGGGCGTGCCGGCGCCGGTGATCCGGCGGCTCGGCCGCGTCGCATATCGGCCGACCTACGAGGCGATGCAGCGCTTCACGGGGGCGCGGACGGCGGCGACGCCCGACGAGCTCTGGGTGCTCGAGCATCCGCCGGTGTACACGGCGGGCCTCGCGGCCCGCGCGGAGCACTTCCCGCGCCGCGACGACATCCCCGTGGAGCGCGTCGACCGCGGCGGCCAGATCACCTACCACGGGCCCGGGCAGGCGATCGTCTATGCGCTCGTCGACCTGCCGCGCCGGCGGCTCGAGGTGCGCGCGCTGGTGCGGCTGCTCGAGCAGTCGGTGATCGACTACCTCGCCGAGAACGGCGTCGCCGGCGAGCGCCGTGCGGGCGCGCCGGGCGTGTACGTCGGCGGCGCCAAGGTCGCGGCCCTCGGCCTCAGGATCCGGCGCGGCCGCGCCTACCACGGCCTCGCGCTCAACGTGGACATGGACCTCTCGCCCTTCGCCGCGATCGACCCGTGCGGCTACCCGGGGCTCGCGGTGACCCAGGCGCGCGACCTCGGCATCGCGACGAGCGCCGCTGCTGCCGGCGAGCGCCTCGCGCGCCGCATCGCGGCGCTGCTCGAGGCGGCGGAGAGCCGCGATGGCCGCTGAGAAGCAGAAGGGCGCGGCGAAGACCGCGCGCATTCCGATCAAGGTCGCGCCGGCGAAGCCCCTCGCGAAACCCGAATGGATCCGCGTGCGGGCGCCGGCTCCGGGCTCGCGCTTCCACGAGATCAAGGCGATCCTGCGCAGCCAGCGCCTGCACACGGTGTGCGAGGAGGCCTCGTGCCCGAACATCGGCGAGTGCTTCGGCAAGGGCACGGCCACCTTCATGATCATGGGCGACAAGTGCACCCGGCGCTGCCCGTTCTGCGACGTCGGGCACGGCCGCCCCGACCCGCTCGACCCCGAGGAGCCGGCGAACCTCGCCGGCACCATCGCGGCGCTCCGGCTTGCCTACGTCGTCATCACCAGCGTGGACCGCGACGACCTGCGCGACGGCGGCGCGCAGCACTTCGTCGACTGCATCCGTGCGGTGCGCGCCGCGTCGCCCGCGACGCGCACCGAGATCCTGGTGCCGGACTACCGCGGGCGGCTCGAGCGCGCGCTCGCGATCCTCGACGCCGCGCCGCCGGACGTGATGAACCACAACCTCGAGACCGTGCCGCGCCTCTACGCGCAGGCGCGGCCCGGCTCGGACTACGCGCACTCCCTGCGCCTGCTCGCGGAATTCAAGGCGCGGCATCCGTCGGTGCCCACCAAGTCGGGGCTGATGCTCGGGCTGGGCGAGACCGACGAGGAGATCGTCGCGGTGATGCGCGACCTGCGCGCGCACGGCGTAGACATGCTCACCATCGGGCAGTACCTCGCGCCCTCGGGGCACCACCTGCCGGTGGCGCGCTACGCGCACCCGGACGTGTTCCGCGCTCTCGAGGCGGAGGCGCACCGCCTCGGCTTCGCGCACGCCGCAGTCGGCCCGCTCGTGCGCTCGAGCTACCACGCCGACCGGCAGGCGCATCTCGCCGGCGTGGCGTAGGACCGGGACGGCGGGAACCGCGAGAGCGCGAAGGCCGCGCAGGATCGCGCGGCCCGGGCCGCCCCGTGGCCGCGCCGAGCGGGCGACAACCGCTGCGCGGGAGCACACTCCGGCTGCCCGCACGGCGTTCGTCCCGCCGCGCGAACGGCGCTTCCCCACCGCGGCGCCGCGCTAGTGCGCCTTCTCCCAGTTCGGGCCGACGCCGACGTCCACGACGAGCGGCACGCTGAGCTCGGCCACGCCCGACATCAGCTTCGGCAGCTCGGACTTCACGCGCTCGGCTTCCGCCTCGGGCGCTTCCAGGACGAGCTCGTCGTGGACCTGCATCACCAGCTTCGCGGCGAGCCGCTCGCGATCGATCCACGCCTGGACGGCGATCATCGCGAGCTTGATGAGGTCGGCCGCCGTGCCCTGCATCGGCGCGTTGATCGCCGCGCGCTCGGCCGCCCCGCGGCGCGCCGGGTTCGAGCTCTTCACGTCGGGCAGCCACAGGCGGCGCCCGAACACCGTCTCGACGTAGCCGCGCTCGCGCGCCTGCTCGCGCGTCGCCGCCATGTAGCGCGCGACGCCCGGGTAGCGCTGGAAATAGCTGTCGATGTAGGCCTGCGCGGTGGCGCGCTCCAGCCCGAGCTGCTGCGCCAGCCCGAAGGCGCTCATGCCGTAGATCAGGCCGAAGTTGATCACCTTGGCGTAGCGCCGCTCCTCGGGCGTGACCTCGTGCGGCGAGCGCGCGAAGATCTCCGCGGCGGTCGCGCGGTGCACGTCGTGGCCCTCGGCGAACGCGCGCGCGAGCGCGGCGTCGCCGGAGATGTGCGCCATGATGCGCAGCTCCACCTGCGAGTAGTCCGCGGACACGATGACGTGCCCGGGCGGCGCCACGAACGCCTCGCGGATGCGCCGGCCCTCGGGCGTTCGCACCGGGATGTTCTGCAGGTTCGGGTCGGTCGAGGCGAGCCGCCCGGTCACCGCCGTCGCCTGGCTGTAGTTGGTGTGCACGCGCCCGGTCGCGGGGTTCACCATGCGCGGCAGCTTGTCGGTGTAGGTACTCTTCAGCTTGGCGAGCGCCCGGTACTCGAGCAGCGTCTTCGGCAGTGGGTAATCGAGCGCCAGCCGCTCCAGCACCTCCTCGTCGGTGGAGGGCGCGCCCGAGGGCGTCTTCTTCACCGCCGGG
>JAOAEA010000211.1 GCA_026417035.1 Burkholderiales bacterium | reverse complement strand
AGCCAGGACAGGGTATGGTTGAGCACCCAGCGGTCGATCATGCTCATGCGGCCGCTGTGTTCGGCTGCTGACAGCACGCGGGCGATGGGCACCTGAGCCCCGCTGGCATCGTGCATGCGCAGCAGCACCTCGAAGTTGAGCGCGTCATGCGGCCGTGTGAGCGACATGATGGGCTGCATCTGCAGATAAAGCCCGTCGATCACCTCGCCGGCGGAAATGTCCGAGATCAGGCGCAGTTCGGCCTGGTGTTCCAGATAGGCTGGCGAGTTGTGCTCATAGACCACCAGGCCGTGGTGCTGCCGCAGTTTCGCTTCGCGGCAGGCGTGATCGGCCGTGGAGATGACTTCCTTGAGCACGCTGCTGCGGTTGACTTCCACCAGCCCGATGGACACGCGCACATGGAAAGCCTTTTCGCCGACGCGGAAAGGCTTTTCGTCCACCGCGTTGACGATGCCGCGGCAGATGACGGTGGCCAGCGGCATGCGCGTATCCGGCAGCAGAATGACGAACTGGTCGCCGCCCATGCGGCCCAGCCGCATCGGACCCGAA
>JAOAEA010000210.1 GCA_026417035.1 Burkholderiales bacterium | reverse complement strand
GTTCGGGGCGTCGGCGACCGCATTGACCGTCACGGCGAGGTTCGCCACCGTGCTCGCCGCATCGCCATTCGCTCCCTCGGTCGCGGTGGCCGTCACCGTGAGGGTGAAGCCAAGGTCGCTGTGCAAGGGCGCGGTGACGGTCATCAGGCCCCACGTCCAGCTCGAAACGTCCACGACCTGCCCGGGCGCGGCGATAAGCACCGTGTTCGTGCCGTCGCTGAGCGTCGCGCCCACGGGCGCGCCGGAAATGGTGACGGTCAGGGTCTCGGAGCCGTCGGTGTCGACGAGCGAGGGCGCGATCGTGAGCGCGATCGGCGTATCTTCGTTCCCGCTCGCAGGCGCCACCACGAGGTTCGGGGCGTCGGCCACCGGCGTGACGGTGATGGTGAAGGTCTGCGCCGCGGAGGTGTCCACGCCGCCGTTGGCCGTGCCGCCCGAGTCGGTGACGTACACCGTGAGCGTGGCCGTGCCGCTCGCGTTCGCCGCCGCCGTGTAGGTGAGCGTGCCGTCGGGCGCGATCGACGGCGCGACCGCGAACAGCCCGGGATTGGTG
>JAOAEA010000209.1 GCA_026417035.1 Burkholderiales bacterium | reverse complement strand
CCCCATCGCGCAGCAGTGCTGGATGAAGTGTGTGGCCTTAGCGGCGCCGGGTGGATCAATCGGCCCGTTGTTCGTGATGAACGCAACCGGCATGCCGCCGATGGCACCATGCCCGCAGACCGTGGCCGGTCCATAGTCCGGCTTAAAGTCGAGGAATTCGGAATCATCGACGATGCGCGCGATCACCTCGCGCATGTCCACCGGCTTCTTCAAATCCGCCGGCATGATGCCCAGCAGATCCTCGGCCGGGTAGCGCGGCGGCGCGCCCCGTGGCAACGGTAGGTTCTGCGCGCGCCAGGGCAGGCGCGCCAGATGCGCGCGCGCAAGCGCCAGCGCCTCGGCGTCGTCCTCCGCCAGATACTCGCAGGTGCCAGAGACGGTGGCGTGCATGTCGGCACCCCCCAGTTCCTCTTCGGTGGCGATCTCGCCTGTGGCTGCGCGCAGCAGCGCCGGGCCGGCTAAAAATGCCCGGGCCCGGCCGCGCACCATGATGACGACATCCGCCAAACCGGTCATGTACGCGCCGCCTGCGGTGCTGGCACCATGCACGACGG
>JAOAEA010000208.1 GCA_026417035.1 Burkholderiales bacterium | reverse complement strand
CGGCGAAGCTCCCGCTGGCCGGCCGCGCGAGCCGCGCGCTCCGCGCGGCGACCGCTGCCCCTTGCACCGACACGCTGCCCGCAGCAGTGGGGAAGACGAGGGAACGTCGGCCGGCAACCGCGTCCCCCGCGACCGCGTAGCTCGCGACCCCAGCCGCCAGCACCCGCCCACGCACGGCCGCGACCGCAGCGCCGACGCTGCTATAGGAGCCCGCTCCGACGTTGAAGCCGCCCGTGACGAGGACGAACCCGACGCTCGCCCCCGCGACGGCATAGCTCCCTGCGGTCGGCGCAGCGGCCAACCCCCGCCGCGCCGTGAGCGCGCTCCCGGCGACGTCGTACGAGCCGACCTGCGTACCGATCGCCCGGCCACGTCCGAAGCCCACGTTCGCGCCCGTGATCGCGTAGCTCGCCGTCAGCGGCAGGATCGCGCGCCGAAAGACGATGAGGGTCGCTGCCCAGTTGACGGAGGTTGAGGCAGTCGTCGAAAAGTTGTCCGCGGTCGTGTTCGTGGCCGTGCGGCTGTAGTAGTGCAGACCCTGTCTCTTATACACA
>JAOAEA010000207.1 GCA_026417035.1 Burkholderiales bacterium | reverse complement strand
ACTCGAGCACACGCTGATTCCGCACGGCCTGCATGTGGTCGGCCGCGGCGCCAGCGCCGCCGAGCGTGCCGACACGCTGGCGGCGATGGCGCTGGCCGACGGCGGAAACGAACTGCCGCCAGCCGTGGCCGAGGCGATCGTGGCGCGCAAGCCACGCGCCACGATCGCCGCACAGGCGGCCGAACTGGGCGTCGCATTGCCCGACGCGCTGCTCGATCGGCTGATCGCCCTTGATATTGCTTTGGAGCGCGATACGGAAATCGAAGCGCTGTTGCGCGCCATGGACGGACGCTATCTGGCGCCATCACCAAGCGGCGACCTGCTGCGCAGCCCCGACATTCTGCCCACCGGACGCAATCTGCACGGCTTCGATCCATTTCGCATCCCGAGCGCATTTGCAGTGCGCGACGGCGCGCGCCAGGCCGAGCGCCTGCTCGACGCGCACCGCGCCGCGGGCGAACCGCTGCCCGAATCGATTGCGATAGTGCTGTGGGGCAGCGACAACCTCAAGAGCGAAGGCGCGCCGATCGCGCAGGCGCTGGCGCTGATGGGCGC
>JAOAEA010000206.1 GCA_026417035.1 Burkholderiales bacterium | reverse complement strand
CGTGGTCGCGAGCCTCGAGATGAACGGGCAGCCGTTCGAGATCCCGCTCCTCTCCGAAGGCCTCTCGGCCCTCGTGGACGTGCTCGACACGATCGACGCGAAGGTGCTCTCGCAGCTCCGGTTCGTCCGCGCGGCCGGTCCGAGCACGCTGCCGACCCTCGGGACCCTCCAGGAGTTCGTCTCCGCGCTCGCCTCGTCGCTCATCGACGAGGCCGCGGGCTACGTCCCGGACCTCGCGAACCTCGGCGACTTCTTCCACTACGACGCCGCGGCGAACGAGATCACGTTCACGTTCACCGTCCGCGAGCAGGTCTCGGCGAGCCGCAACCTCGCGCTCGGCTTCGACCTCGAGGCGGGGCTCGCGGACCTCGACTTCAGCACGCCGGCGCAGGTCCAGGCCGAGCTCACCTTCGACATCACCGTCGGCATCGACCTCGACGGGGCTTTCGCGGGCGCCAACCCCCTCGACTGGTTCTTCCTGCGCGACACGTCGGCGACCGGCTCGATCTCCATCGCCGCGAGCGACATCGACGCCTCGGCCCGGTTCGGGTTCCTCT
>JAOAEA010000205.1 GCA_026417035.1 Burkholderiales bacterium | reverse complement strand
CAACAAGCGCGACATCGCGACGCCCGCCGAGCTCGCGGCGGCGCGCGAGACGCTCGCCGGGGCGCGAGCCCGTTTCGCGGCCCACGCGCGCGGCGTATAGTCGCGCCGCCCGGGTGGCGAGCGCCCATCGCCGGTAAGATCGGCCCATGCCGATCGCATCCCTCATCCGCACCATTCCGCATTACCCGAAGCCGGGCGTCACGTTCCGCGACATCACGACGCTCCTCAAGGACGCAGCCGGATTCCGCGCCACCGTCACTGCGCTCGTCGAGCGCTATGCCGGCAAGGGCATCGACAAGATCGCCGCAGTGGAGGCGCGCGGGTTCATCGTCGGGGCGGCGATGGCGGCCGGGCTCGGCGCAGGGTTCGTGCCGCTGCGCAAGCGCGGCAAACTCCCCGCCGAGACCGTGGGCCACGACTACGAGCTCGAGTACGGCGCCGACCGGCTCGAGATGCACGTGGACGCGGTCGCGCCGCGCGAGCGCGTGCTCGTCGCCGACGACGTTCTCGCCACCGGCGGCACCGCCGAGGCCGCGGTGAAGCTGGTGCGCGCGGCGGG
>JAOAEA010000204.1 GCA_026417035.1 Burkholderiales bacterium | reverse complement strand
TAGTCAAGCCCCAGCCAGGTCATGCCCTCGAGGATGGCATTGACCGACTCGGCCGTAGAGCGCTCAAGATCGGTATCCTCGATGCGCAGGATAAATTGGCCGCCATGCTTGCGGGCATAGAGATAACAAAAGAGCGCGGTGCGCGCGCCGCCGATGTGGAGATAACCGGTAGGGGATGGGGCAAAACGGGTGCGGACGGTCATGATCTTGCAGATGGTTCGGTTGAAAAGAGATTTTTTATTTTAACATCTGCCATTGACCCAGGACCCATCGCCTTTGGTAGTCTAAGTCAATACCTGGGCCCGGGCCCGAACCGCCGTGCCCCAGAGTGGCAGGGCCGCTGTAAGGGGTGTTTACAAGGGCGCAGATTAGCAGTCAGACCATGAAGTTCTCAGAGATCAAACGGGCGGAAGGACATCTGATCGAGGCCTATGGCCCAGGTTGGATCCGCATCTCAGGTCAGCGCTATACCCAAAGCCTGATCCTAAGACCTAAGGAGGTCATTGCGCCTTGGGGACCCGCTGGGGTGATGGATCTTACCCCTGGGCACCTTATGGCGC
>JAOAEA010000203.1 GCA_026417035.1 Burkholderiales bacterium | reverse complement strand
CCTGGATCAGCAACGGCGGCATCGCCGGGCACTACGTCGTGTTCGCCCGCACGGGCGAGGCGCCGGGGGCCAAGGGCCTGTCCGCCTTCGTCGTGCCCGCCGACGCGGCCGGGCTCACGATCCCGGAGCGGATCGAGACGATCGCGCCGCATCCCCTGGCGACGCTGGCCTTCGATGCGGTCCGCGTGCCGGCCGAAGCGATGCTCGGTGGCCCGGGCGAGGGCTTCAAGGTGGCGATGGCGACGCTCGACGTGTTCCGCCCGACCGTCGGCGCAGCGGCGCTCGGCTTCGCCCGGCGCGCTCTCGACCTCACGCTGCACCGGGCGGTCAACCGCCGCCTGTTCGGCGGCCCGCTGTTCGACCAGCAGATGACGCAGGCGGCGATCGCCGACAGCGCCGCCGACGTGGACGCGGCGGCGCTGCTCGTCTATCGCGCCGCGTGGCTGAAGGACTCCGGCGCGCCGCGCATCTCGCGCGAGGCGTCTCTCGCCAAGCTGTTCGCGACCGAGGCCGCGCAGCGCGCCGCCGACCGCGCGGTGCAGATCTCGGGCGGGCTCGGCG
>JAOAEA010000202.1:329-561 GCA_026417035.1 Burkholderiales bacterium | reverse complement strand
GTTCAGAAAATTGGCCAGCGGCATCCAGCCGGCCTGCGCGACGTAGCCGACGCAGCCGGCGGCGAACATGGCGATCGCGATCGGCACGCGCAGCGCCAGCAGCGCGATCATGATCGCGAAGATCGTGATCGACAGTTCGAGCGGCGTCATGCGCGCTCGCCCGCCTTCAGCGCATCGAAGCCGAGCAGCGCCTGAAGCAGTGCAATGACCGCCACCAGCACCAGCGGCGGCA
>JAOAEA010000202.1:0-319 GCA_026417035.1 Burkholderiales bacterium | reverse complement strand
TGCTCTTGGTGTTCCAGGCGTTGAGGCCGCCGAGCGTGGTGCGCCAGGCCAGCAGCGCCATCGCTGCCGCCAGCAGCAAGGCGCCGAAACGGTCGAGCCCGGCACGGGTGCGCTCGCTGGCCTTGACGGTGAAGAAGTCGACGATGATGTTGCCGCGCCGCAACTGGCACCAGGGCAGAAACAGCGCAATCGCGGCGCCGGCGGCCACGCCCGATAGCTCGAAGTCGCCAACCAGCGTCTTGCCGATGGTGTTGCGGCCCAGCAGGCTGATGCAGGTCATCAGGGTGATGACCGTCAACAAGGTGCCAGCGGCCAATGC
>JAOAEA010000001.1 GCA_026417035.1 Burkholderiales bacterium | reverse complement strand
CGGTCGAGGCGATGCGCGAGCTCCCCGAGTGCGAGCTGCGGATCGCCGGCGGAAGCGACGCCCGGATCGCGGAGATCGGCGCGCTCGCCGGGTCGCTCGGCGTCGCCGACGGCGTGCGCCTCCTCGGGCGCATCGAGCCGCGGCGCCGGTTCGAGGTCATCGCGGCCGCCGACATCTGCCTGTTGCCCTTGAGACCGGTCGCGATCGGCGCACGCTACACCTCGCCCCTCAAGCTCTTCGAGTACATGGCGATGGGCAAACCCATCGTCGCGTCCGACCTCGCGAGCCTGCGCGAAGTGCTCGCCGACGGCGAGAATGCGCTGCTCGTGCCGCCCGAGGATCCGGTCGCGCTCGCCGGCGCGGTGCGAAAGCTCGCCTCCGACCGCGCCCTCGCGCTGAAGCTCGGCACGGCGGCCTACGCCGCCGCGCGGGAGAAGTACGGGTGGAAGGCGCGGGCGAAGAGGCTGGCGGGGTTCATCCGTTCGGCCCTGCCGTCCACGGTGTTGTCGACATGACGTCTCGGATGACCGCGGTCCGGCCGCGCTGGCTGCGCGTCCTCGACCTTGTGATCGTGGCCGGCTCGGCGATCTACGTCGCCGCCCGCTTCAGCGAGAAGGGCGGTTTCGTGAACGTCGGCTTCTACCTCCCGCTCTCGGCGTTCGTCGTGGTTGTCGTTGCCACGCGCGGCAGGGCGCTAGTGGATCTGTTCGCCTCGCGGCTCGGTATGGCCACAATCGCGTTCGCGCTCGGCACGCTCTACGCCGTCGCGATCACTCCCGACCGCGGTGAGGCGTGGCGATCGTTCTTGCCCGCGCACGGGCGTATGTTCCTGACCGCCCTCTTCATCGGTTACGCCGCGTCCCGGGCCTCGTACGCGAGGTTGCTGCTCTGGGCCTTCATCGGGGGTGCGGCAGCCTCGATCGGGCGCCAGGTCGCCACGCACGTGGAGGTCTGGCAGCTCTCCGGGGGGTGGATCCCGAGCTACCACACGCCCGAATTCCTCCGCATCCGCCCGCTGGGCGAGGCGCACGCGCTCTATCTGCCCGCCCTGGTCGCGATCATCGCGGTCGTGCCCGCACGGCCATGGCGGCTCGGCCTCGCCGCGATCGTCGTCATCGAGGCGCTGCTCCTCGTTCCGACCGGGTTCCGCGGCGCGTGGCTCGCCGTCGTCGCGGCGAGTGTGCTGGTCGCGGCGCTTGCCGGGAAATGGCGGGCGCTCGCGGCCCTGGCTGTAGTCGGCTTTCTCGCGATCGGCGCTGCGCTGACGACTCTGCCCGACGCCGGCCGGATCGTCGCGGAGCGCTTCCAGCGCCTCGACACCGGCCGCGCGGATACGTGGGGTCCGGCCATCGACATGGTCCGCGAGCGCCCGCTCGCGGGCCACGGCTACGGGCAGGAGCTCTACCACCGCACTTACGCAGCCGAGGCGCTCGCACGGGACTGGGTACTCAAGGAGTCGGGTGGCGCGCACAACATGTATCTCAGCACCGCTTTCGCGAGCGGCATCTTCGGGCTCGCGGCGCTCGTTTGGCTCTACGTGGAGATGGCTCGCGCTTTCATCGCGGCATTCCGGCGCAGCGCGGGCTGGGAACCGAAGGCACTCGCGCTCGCGGGCTTCGCGGCGCTCTTCGGGCCCTACGTGGTGCACGGGGCGTTCGAGGACAAGCTCTGGCCGGTCCTCGGCATCCCGCTCGGGCTCGCGCTCGGGTTCGACGCTATGCGCCGGGTGATGGGGCGGACTGATGCATTCCCTGAAAAGCCCAATTAAGGCGTACCGGCGCGCCGCTCGAGCGGGAGCACGTTGGTGGCCTGCTCGTTGGCTGGGCGGTACTCGGGCACCCAGGCCTTGAGAGCGAGGCGCACCTCCGGCCCGGTTAGCGCATCGGCTGACTCGAGCCAAGCCACGAGCCTGCGAAGCCAGCGCTCGTCTTCACCCAACCGTGCGCGCGTGATGCGCACCTTGGGATGCGGCGTCGCGAGCGTCGCTTCGCCGTCCGCGAGCAACTCCTCGAAGAGCTTCTCACCCGGCCGAACACCGGTGTACACGATGCCGATCTCATCCTCGTCCGCGCCGGAGAGATGGATCAGCTCGCGTGCCAGGTCGACGATCCGCACCGGATCGCCCATGTCGAGCACGAAGATCTCGCCGCCCCTGCCCATCAGGCCCGCCTGCAGTACCAGCTGTGCCGCCTCCGGGATCGACATGAAATAACGCATCATGTCCGGGTGTGTGACGGTGACGGGGCCGCCCTCCGCGATCTGCCGCCGGAATTTCGGGATCACGCTGCCCGTGCTGCCGAGGACGTTGCCGAACCGCACGACCACGAACTTGGTCGCGTGCTGGCGCTGCAGCGCGAGGCAGACCATCTCGGCGAGCCGCTTGCTCGCACCCATGACGTTGGCCGGGTTCACCGCCTTGTCGGTGGAGATGAGCACGAACGCACGCGCGCCATGCTTCGCTGCTGCTGCTGCTGTCACATACGTGCCGAGCGTATTGTTCCGCACCGCTTCCCAGGCATTAGCGTCCTCCATGAGCGGCACGTGCTTGTAGGCCGCGGCGTGAAACACAATCTCCGGTTCGTGCGCCGCGAACGTGGCCCCCACGCGGACTGGGTTCTTCGCGTCGCCGACGACGCACGCGAGCGCCAGGTCCGGGAAGCGCCGCGAGAGCTCTTGTTCGAGCTCGTAGAGCGCGAACTCGGAGAGCTCGAAGAGAACCAGCCGAGCGGGCGCGAAGCGCGCTATCTGCCGGCAAAGTTCGGCTCCGATGGAGCCGCCGGCGCCCGTCACGAGCACTGTCTTGCCTCCCAGAAAATCGCTCAGCCCGGCGGTGTCGAGCGTTACCGGATCGCGGCCGAGGAGGTCCTCGATCTCCACCTGCCGCAGCTGCGAGATCGCGACCCGCCCGGAAATGAGGTCGTCAAACGCCGGCACCGTGAGCACCTGCAGGCCGGCGCCCGCGGCGAGATCTGCCGCGCGGCGGCGCACGGAAGGCGCCGCGACCGGCATGGCGATCACCACGTGCTCGGCATCGACGCTCGCTGCGCGCTCGGCGACCTCGGCGATGGTCCCGAGCACCGGCACGCCGAGGATCCTGCGCCCCTTCTTCGCCGGATCGTCGTCGAGCAGTCCTGCGACCCGCCATTCCGCGCTACCCTCGAGCGCGCGGACGAGGCGTGTTCCCGCATCGCCGGCGCCGAGCACGAGGACCGGCTTCGCGGCCGACCTCCGCAGGCGGAAGGTCTTGTGCTCGAAAAATACCCGGTAGCCGATGCGCAGTCCGCCGAGCAGCACGACAAGCAGGATCGGGTCGAGGATCAGGACCGAGCGCGGCACCAGCGGGACTTGCAGCATGTAGACGCCGGCCCCGACCACAACGGCCCCGACCACCGCGCCGAGGGCGAGCGTCTTAAGATCCTGAAGCCCCGAGTAGCGCCATAGGCCGCGGTACACGCCGACGACCCAGAGGGCTGCCAGCTGAACCGGAACCACCCACAGCAACGCTCGCGTCGCGCTCGCGAGCTCGGGATCGGGGATCTCCAGGTTGAAGCGAAGCAGGAACGCGGCGAACCAGGCAGCCGCGGCGGCGACCGCATCGAGCGGGAGGGTTGCGAGGGTACGCAGTGCGGGCCGCGTTGCGAGCCGTTGGAGGCGACGGGTCGGTTCGCGGACGTGCGCGTCGCTCATGGTTGGTGCCCGAGCCGACGAGAGCCTCAGCCTCGCGACGTCACGATCTCGGTCGCACCCGGTGGCGGCGTGGGCACGAGCGGGTCTTGGCGGGTCGCGACACGTACCAGGCGCGCGTCGGCGCCAAGCTTGGCGAGCAGGTTCGCCACGCTGCCCAGCGCCGCGGGGCGGTTCACGATCGCAAGGATGGTGAGGAGAATCAGGCGGAGGTCGAGGGCGAGCGACTGGTGGCGGATGTAGAAGATCCCGAGCTCGCTCTTCCACGGCCGGATGAGCTGGTTGTAGGCGATATCGGGGTCTGGCTTGTCGGCGAGGATGTCGCCCTCGTCCGAGAACACGATCGACGCGAAGTCGGTGATGCCCGGCTTGACGGTGAGCAGCTCCTTCTCGACCGGTGTGTACAGGTCGGTCTCCCGCTTCACGTTCGGCCGCGGGCCGACGAGGCTCATGTCACCGACGAGGACGTTCAAGAGCTGCGTCAGCTCGTCGAGCTTGTAGCGGCGGATGAAGTGGCCGACCCTGGTGATACGGCGGTCCTGCGCGCCGGTGGAGTCGACGCCGGTCTTATCGGCGTTGACGACCATTGAGCGCAGCTTCACCATGCGGAACGGCCTCTCGCCGCGTCCCACCCGTGGCGCGATGTAGAAGGGCGAGTGGAAGTCCTGCAGCCAGACCGCGACCATCGTCGGCACGAGGACGGGCGAGGCGACCAGAAGGCCGAGCGCCGAGGCGAAAAGGTCGAAAAGGCGCTTGATCATCGCTGTCTGCCCCGCGCGGCAAGAGCGCGCGCGCCTACTCTTCCCAGCGCGGCTGCGGCGACGTCGTCTACCGTCGGATAGTACGCGTCCTCCAACGGTTTGCTCGTTGGTGCAGAAGCCGCCGGCAAGGTCACCCGCGCCGGCGCCGCGGCGAGCACACCGGGTTCCAGCCGCTCGACCACGGAGGCGATCACCTCGCCGGCGAGCCCGCAAGTGCTCCAGCTCCCGTCCACGGCGACCAAGCGCCGCGTCTTGCGCACCGAAGCGACCACGGCAGAAGGGTCGAGCGGGGCGATCACGCGCAGATCCACGACCTCCGCCGAGACACCGCTTCGCGCCAACATCTCGGCAGCCTGCAGACAGAGGTGCGTGGAGTAACTCGCGCCCACGAGGGTAACGTCGGCCCCGTCGCGTACGACGCGCGGGCCGATCTCGCGCAGGTCGCGCTCCGCGATCGGCGCTGCATCCTCCTCTAGCCCGTAGAGCCAGCGGTCGTCGACGTACACCACCGGGTCGTCGCAGAGTACGCTCGCGACGAGGAGGTCGCGAGCGTCGCGCGGCGAATAGGGCAGCACAACGCGCAACCCCGGCACGTGCGCGAACCAGGCGTGCAGGGCTTGCGAATGCTGCGCTCCCTGCTCCCCGCCGCGGTTCACGATGCCTCGGATCGTGACTGCCGGATGCGCCTGGCCGCCGAGCATGTGCGACCACTTCGCCGCCTGGTTCACGACGGCGTCCATGCAGTAGAGCATGAAGTCCACGCGCGGATGCACGACGATCGGCCGGTACCCGCAAAGCGAGGCTCCGACCGCGGCGCCGGTGCACGCGAGCTCCGACACCGGCGTATCGATCACGCGCTCGCGACCGAAGCGCTTGTCGAGATCGGTCATGCTGTTACCGACGTACCACGGGCTCCAGAGCCCCTGGCCGATCACGAACACGTTTGCATACCGCTCGAGGAGGTGCTCGAACGCGTGGCGGATGCCGTCTCCGTAGGCGAGCCTGCTCATGCGTGCCTCATTCGGCGTAAACGCAGCGGAGGAGCTCCGCGTCGGCAGGATAGGGCGCGGCCTCGGCGCGCCGCCAGGCAGCCTCGACCCGTTCGCGCGTTTCGCCGTAGACACCGTCGAGCTCGTCCGGCCGCATCGCGCCCGCCGCTACGAGGGCGTCGGCGAGCCTGCGCACCGGGTCGCGCTTTTTCCAGCTCGCGAGGTCGACGCTGCGGTTCACGCCGACGTCGATGTCCTCCCGCGGCCCGACATGGCCGCGCCAGCGGTAGGTGACCGCCTCGAGGAAGCCGGGCCCCTTGCCGGCGCGTGCCGCGTCGACTAGGCGCTTTGCGGCCCGGGAAACGGCGACGACATCGTTGCCATCCACGACCTCGGCGTCGATGCAGTGCGCCTGTGCGAACCGCGCGACCGACTCCGCCGGCTGGCGCAGGCTCACATGCAGATGGCTCGAGAAGAGGTTGTTTTCGACGACGAAGAGCACCGGCCAGCCGAAAAGGCTCGCCAGGTTGAGCGACTCGTGCACGGCGCCTTCCTCGGCCGCGCCGTCGCCGAAGTAGGCTACCGCGATGTCCCCGTTCCCGTCCATCTTCGCCGCGAGTGCCGCGCCGACAGCGAGCGGCACGGTACCCGCGACGATCGGCACGGAGCCATAGAAGCCGCGCGGCTGGTCGAAGAGGTGCATCGATCCGCCCATGCCCCGCGAGCAGCCAGTGACCTTGCCGAGCACTTCGGCAAGGATGGCGTCGAGATCGCCGCCGAGCGCGAAATAGTGGGAGTGCGAGCGGTGGGCGCCGAACACGCGGTCGGTGGGCCGCAAATGCTCCGAGATCCCGACCGCCACCGCTTCCTGGCCGATGCCAAGATGCGCCGGGCAGCGCACCGCGCCCGCGGTGACCATGTCGCCGATCTTCTCCTCGGCGACGCGGATCAGCACCATCTGCCGCAGCTGCGCAAGCAGCCGTTGTGGATCTGCGCCGCGGATGTCGAGTGGCTCGCGGAAGCGGGAAGGGTCGGCGAGCTCGGCGAGCCGGTAACGCGCCCTAAGGATCTCACTTGCCATAGAAGGCGCGGATCGCATCGCAGATGTAATCGACGTCCTCGTCCGAGAGCGCCGTGTGCATGGGCAGAAGGAAGCAACGCTTGAAGAGGCGGTCGGTCGCGGGCAGGTTTACGTCCTTGAAGCCCAGCTCCGCGAACTGGTGCACCGGCGTCCCGCCCCACTGGATGATCGTGCGCACGCCCTGCTCCTCGAGATAGGCGCGCAGCTCGTCGCGGCGATCGGCCTCGACCTCGTAGTTCTGGTACACGTCGTAGTGCCGCGGGTCGGCATCGGGCGCCGGCGGCAGCGTCATCTCCGCCAGGCTGCCGAGCCGCGCCTGGTAGCGCGCTGCGATCGCGCGCCTTCGCTCGAGCGCCTGCGGGAAAGACTTCATTTTGAAGTTGAGGATCGCCGCCTGGAGGTTGTCCAGACGGGAGTTGAATCCCCAAGCCACGACCTTCCCCTCCTCGTTGCGCCCATGGTCGCGCAGCAGGCCGACCCGCCGCGCGACCTCGTCGTCGTTCGTCATCACCAGGCCGCCGTCGCCGAAGCACCCGAGGAGCTTGGCCGGGTAGAGGCTGATCGTTCCGAACTTCCCGAACGTCCCGGCCATGCGGCCCTTGAATTTCGAGCCGAGACCTTGAGCAGCATCCTCCACGATCATCAGGTCGTGCTCGTCGGCGATCGCTTGCAGGGCATCCATGTCGCAGGTACGGCCATTCAACTGTACCGGCATGATCGCTCTGGTGCGTTTGGTGACGAGCTTGTGTACCGACTGCGGGTCGAGCATGTGGTCGGGCCCGCAGTCGGCGAGCACCGGTGTCGCGCCGACGAAATGGATGGACGCGACCGAGGCGATGTAGGTGTGCGAAGGGACGATCACCTCGTCGCCCGGGCCGATGCCGACGGCGCGCAGGCCGAGCCAGATCGCGTCAGTGCCGTTCGCGACCCCGAGCACGTGCTTCGCGCCAGTGAACTTCGCGACGTTCTCCTCGAATTCACGGCAGTCGCGCTGCAGGATGTAGGCGCCACGGCCGCACACATCGCGCAGCACTGCCATGAGCTCGGGCTCCTGCGCGGCGAAGAGGGCCGGATAGTTGAAGAAGGGGATGGTGCGTCGTTGCTGCATGGATGCCTCTGCAAGCACTGGTACGGGAACTCGGGGTTCACGCCGGCAGGGTCGCGGCGCAGAAGATGACCTTGTGCGATTCGTCGGGCCGATCCTGCGGGATCGGTGTCGGTGGCACCCGAGGCGCGGTGGTCGCGGTGATCTCGGCAGGCATCGGCACGAGCCGGCCGAAGACGAGCCGCTTGAGCAGCTTCTTCGCCGCCATGCTCTTCGGGATGAGGCCGAGCTTTGCGGCGAGCGCCTTCAACGGACGCAGGACGCGCTGGCGCGCCGAAACCTCGCCGACCGGCGTGTCGCCGAAGAACTGCGTCGTGAAGCCTAGGACGCCCAGCGCGTTCGCCAGCTCGCGCACGCCGTAGTAGCGGAAGCTGTGCGGGCTCGGGTTGAAGTCGTAGAGGTCCTTGTTCGCCGTCGCAATCAGCAGCGCGCCGCCCGGGCGCAGCACCCGCCGGCACTCGCGGAAGAAGCGCTCGGCGTCCGGAAGGTAGTACAGCGCCTCGAAGAGGATCACTACGTCAAGGGACCCGTCGGGGAACGGCAGCTCCTGCGCATCGAAGCGCCGGAGCTCGACGCGGCTACCGTAATGGCGGCGGGCGATGTCCAGGATCGGCTGCGAGTAGTCACCCGCGACGAGGGACCTTGCCAGCGAAGCGAGGTAGCCAAGGCCCTGTCCCGTGCCGCAGGCGGCTTCGAGGACGTCCTTGCCCTTGCAGTACTCGCCCGCCCAGTAATAGCGCCGGCAAATGCGCTCGACCTGCTCGGCGGAGACCTCGTCCCCAGCGAGCTCGGTCACGGCGAGGAAGTCGGGCGTTGCGGCAGTGTCCGTCATGAGGTTAGCAATCCGGCCATGCAGTGGCTACGATGGCTTCGCAGCGAGCCCTTCAGGCACGCCGCGCCGCGAGCCTTTCCAGGTACGCGATCATCTTGCCGTACACGCGGTCCGCGTCGAACCGCTCGGCGAACAACCGGCCGGCATTGCTGGCCATGCGTGCGAGCCGCGCCGGGTCGGCCACGAGCTCGCGAAGCGTCCGAGCGAGCGCGGCGGGGTCTCCCGGCGCGTACGTTGCCCCGCAGTCCCAGTCCCGGAGGAGGGCACCGAGGTATCCCTCGACACCGGCAATGACCGGCAGCGACGCGGAGAGATACTCGATCGGCTTATTCGGCAGGTTGCCGGCAAATGCCGCCCCGGGACGGTAAGGTGCAAGGCCAACGGTCGACATACGCATTAGGGTCCAGATTTTTGGGGCGTCCACCCAGCCTGGGAACAGCACGTTGGGGAGATCCGCCGCGGCTTCTCGGTAGGCAAGGAGCCGCTCACCTTCCCCGCATAGTACAAAGAGGACTGGAGGGACGTCGCGCGCGAGCAGCCTCGCGGCAGCAATGACGGTGTCGATGTCGAACTGCCGGCCGAACGTCCCGAAGAAACAGGCGATCGGCCGCGAAACGATCCGCGAAACCCCCTCTGCCCGCCAAAAGGCGGCAGCCTCCGCCTGCGGCACGGGATCCGGCACGGCGGTATCGTAGCCGAACGGAAATTCTACATCATCGGGTCCCGCCGATCGACCGGCCAAGTGCAGCCCCCATTCCACGAAGGGACGGGCGTTACCCACGATCGCGGTCGCCTCCACGAGGGCGCGACGTGCTTCTGCGTAGAGCGGTCCAAGTGCGATGCGCGCCAGAGGCCGCGCCCAGCCGGGCACGAGGTCGAGGAAGATATCGGGCCAGAGGTCGCGCACGTCCACGACCACGGGAACGCCCCGCTCCCGGCCGTAGCGTGTCGCCGACGCGGCGAGCTCGATCGTCGGGTAGGAGGCGACAACGACATCCGGCCGCGGTTCAGCCGGGGCCTGCGCCGCGAACTTCCGGGCGACGATGCGGTGATCGCGCATGCGCGCGAGCGACACGTTGCGGCGATAACCGGGGCCATGCATGAGCTTCAGCGTGTAGCGCTCGCGCAGGGTGATCGTATCGTCGGTCACCGAGCGATGCCGCTTCGCCGTGTGATCGAAGCTCGAGGTCCACCAGACGACCTCGTGCCCAGCGCGCCAGAGCCGCTCCGCGAGGATCCCCGCCCGGAGCAGGCGAGGCGAGCCTGCGTCGATCGGCAGCGGTTCGCCGACGGTGACGAGCCAGATGCGCATCAAGATCTTGCGCGCGGGCCTGACCCGGTTGTCGGCGTGCGGGCCTCCGACTGGCCCGCCACAGCGCCCACAAGGGCGACTACCCAGAAGAGCCGAAAGTCGAAATAGTTGCCGCTGAGGCTCGCGGTGACGACGACAAACACGAGGTACGCGAGGAACGAGAGGGATGCATCGGAGAACAACGTGCGGCGAACGATAAGGAGCAGGGCGCCGAGGGCCGGCACGGCGAACAGCAGGAAGCCCGCAATGCCGCCAACCGCGAGCTGCTCCAGGAATATGTTGTGTGGATAGTAGTAAAGGTCGATGCGATCGCGGTTCCGGTCCACCGCCGGATACAATGCGTTGCCGAGCCCGACGCCAACCCACGGAGCGCTATGAAGGTACCCCAGCGCACCGATAGCCATCCGCAGCCGATCCGATCCGTCCGGCACCAGGAGGTACGCCGACGCGCCCTCCAGAAAGGCGCGGAGGTCTTGGTCGGGCCGCGGCAGCGCATGGCCGATGAGCACCCGGTAGGCCTCGATCATCGCGCGCTCCTCGGGCGAAACGGTCGCTAAAGTCACGTCCTCGCCCGCGTAGATCCGAGCGAGCACTGCTTCTGGCGATCCGATGTCCGCGAACATCTCTCGGGCAGCTACGGTTGGCGCTCCGGCCTGCCGGGCTCTCTCGGCAAGCAGGTTGCGGGCGACGAGGCTCGCCGGCGGCTGCGTGGATACCGCTGCTACCGCGAGCCTGCGCTCGATCAGCTCCTGGTTGAACCAGAAGAACGCGGCGAACACGACTGCCGTCGACGTCGCAAGCCCGACGCCGAGGCGGATGCGCCCGCGCGCGAAGAGCACGAAAACGAGGGCTCCGACCGCAACAAAGGCACCGAGCGTGGCGGCCTTGGAAAGCGATGCGAGCGCCGAGAACAGAGTCGTGGCGAAGACCGCCCAGTGCCAAAGTGACGCCTTCGCCTCAAGCCGGTCGTCGAGAATGAAGAAAAGGGCGCAGCACGCAGCCATGAACTCGACGCGATAGAACGTGATGGGGCCGCCGAGCGGCGCCCAGCCCAGCCCGTTCAGATCCGGGTTGCCGAGGCCGGCGAGCGCCAGGGCGAACAGCGCCATGCCGAGCGCCTCGCCGAACAGCGCGAACACGACGACCTGCGGGCGCGCGCGGACCACCAGCGGCGTGAGGGCCACGATGATCACGATCACCGCGAGGTTCGCCGCCTCGACCGCTCGTACCGCGGGGTTGCCGATGACGAGCAGGTTGGCGAGGAGATAGAGGTGGAACACGACGATGCCGATCAGCAACCATCGTCCGTTCCTGTCGGGCAGAAGCGGCACCGGAGATGCTCCGCGCGGTGCGAGGGCGATTACCGCCACGAGCGCAGCGAGCGACCAGTACCGGATCTCGAGGATCGGCATGCGCGACGACTCGTCGAGTACGCGATCGAATGAGTAGCGCCCGGAGAAGATGGCGACGAAGAGCAGCCCGACCTTCGCGACGTCGACGGCCGCGATGCCCTTAAGCCCCAGTCCGGCGAAGACTCGTTGCACTCGCGGGGTCCCGTCCACTTCGCGTTCTTGTGCGGTCCGGCCCGTACCGCTAGCGTCCTGCCGGCAGCGGTAGCAGTCGCGAGGCGACCAGGCGGACCCACTCGAAGCGCGCTGCCCAAAGCGTGCCGATGAACACGAGCCCCAGAACGACCTCCACCGCGAGCAGCCAAGCCAGGCCGCGCGCGGCGACGGGGCGCAGGAGAACCGCGATCGCCACCGTCCCGGCAGCTGCGCCGAGCCCCCAGACGAGGTGGCGAAGGTCCTCGCGGCCGCCCCCGGGGAAGAGGCTGCGCAGCACACGGTACGTGGCGAGCCCCAGCAGCGAGCAGCCGACGGCGATGCAGCCGGCGTAGAGCATCGCCCGATCGATCACCGACGGCGCGAGCGGCACCAGCAGCGCGAGGAACGCCACGACCGCGAGGGCGAGCGCTGCGTTCACCGCGTTGATCGGCCGGTCGGTCACGGCATCGAGCACCGTGCGCGTCGCGTTGTAGAAGCCGTAGCCGAGCGCCGCGATGAGCACGACCCGGGCCACATCCGCACCCTCGACGTACGCCGTGCCCACCCAGAACCCGATCACCAAGTCCGCGAAGAGGATGAGCTGCGCGGCCATGAAGGCGAAGATCTGGATGGCCGCTCCGATCAGCAGATGTACGCGCCCCGAGACGCGCTCCCGCTCGTCGCTCGCCCAAAGCGCGCTCACGTGTGGCAGCAGGACGACGCCTAGGGGGGCAATCGCTCCGGCCAGACCGATGAGCAGCGCGACCGCGATCGAGAGGAAGCCGACCTGTTCCACGGGAATGTGGCGCTGCGCGAGCACGGGCACGAGCGACGCCAAGCCGGCTGAGATGAGTGCCGCGGGAACGCGCGTGACGCTGAAGCGCAAGAACGCCGAGGTACTGAGCCCGTCCGGCGCCTGTCCTCCGGACGAGGGCGCGCGGCGTGCCCCCGCGAGCAGGAACAAGACGCCGGTCAGCGCGGTCGCGACGCCGGTCGCGAGCACGATCTCGTGGAGCGCCCTGTCGCCGGCGATGGCGAGCACGGCGATCGGCAGAATGCCCAGATTGACGACCTGCAGCACGCCAAGCGCCCCGATCCGCAAGGTTCCGCGCAGGTAGCCGCAGGCATACATGTGCACGGCGATGCCCATGGTGAATGCCGCGAAGGGCAACGCGTAACGTGCCCACCGCACGTCCGCGAAGAGCATGGTCGCTGCCCGATCCGGTGCCGCCGCCGCGAATGCGAGCAGCCCAGCGGTGGCGGCGGCGATCAGCGTTCCAGAAATCGCCATCAGCCGGACACGTGCCGCACGACCTGGATGGGTGGCGAGGTACTTCGCGAGCCCTTCGGCGAGTCCGAGTGTCACCAGAGGCATGGCGAGCGCGAGCACGCGCCGCATCAGCGCGTACCAGCCGACCTCCTCGGTGCTGAAGCGTCCCGCGAGCATCGCGTAGTAAACGAAGAAGGACAGCAGGATGACGCCCTCTACTATCACGAACAGCGTGGCCTCGCGCAACATGCGCGCGAGCAAACCTTGGCTCATGTGCCACGCCCCGCGTGACGTCGTGTGAAAGCCGTCTCCGCCATGTCGAGCGGCGTCATCCGGGCGCCTTCCCCGGCTCGCCAGCGCAGTCGCCCGGGCCCGGCCGCCAGAGCCGCACACTCTCGCCCGTGACGGGCCAGACGAGCTCGCCGCACAGCGTGTAGCCCTCCGGAAAGCGGAGGTCGAACCGCGACAGGTCGGGAAAGCCGTCCTTTCCGCCCGACGTCTCGACGATGAGCGCTTTTTTCACGCGCTCGCGCGGCGCGAGCGACAGGCCGAACTCATTGTGGGCGCGCGACCCCGGATACCAGCTGGTGTACCAGGGGATGCCAGGCGAGCGGCCGCCGAGAGCAAAGACCACGCCGGGCATGCGCACGAAGGCAAGGACGTCATCTCCGGGACGGAATCCGGCCCGTTCCGCGATAGCGCGCATCGATCGGAAGAACTCGCTCGTCGCGGGGTCTAGGCCGATGGTGCTGGCGGGCATTCCGATCGTTGTCGGGACGATCTGCCCGAGTATTCCCGTGCTCAGCCGGTAGGGGCTCACGATCTGCGCCGAGACCACCTGTGCCGCCGCAGTGACGCAGAGGAACGCGAGGCTCGCCGTGCCGACCCACGGCGCGACCCGGCGCCGCGCTTCCGACGCCAGCAGGACGAGCAGTGCGAACCAAGGAGCCATGGCGAGGATCGCGTTGCCGGGAAGCGTGTTGCTTGTCCCAACCGCGCCGACCATGGGCAGAGCCGCGAGCGTCAGCAAGAGCAGCCCGAGACCATGCCACTCCTGCCGCGAGGGTTGGTGTCCGCGTGCCAAGAGCGCCGCGGTCAGCGCGGCCACCCATCCGCAATAGAGGGCAAACGTGCGGCCGATGGTGTGCTGCCCGCCGAGCACCCAACCCTCCGCCGCTCCCCGCAACGCGACGTACGCGACGGCAGCCGCCGCGAGGCCGGCGACGACCGCGCGCGATCGCGGCGCGTCACTGACGCGACTGACCGCCGCGGCCGCCAGCATCAGCAGCGCCCCCGGCCAGAACGCACGAGCGACCGACGTCGCGAGACCGAGAAGCTCCCCGGCGTATCTGCGGAGCGCGCCCGCATCGTGCCCCGCGCCCAGAATCCGCACGAGCTCGATGCCGTTTGCCACGACCTCATGCCATTCGCGCGGGGACTGGAACACCGTGAAATGCATGAGCGCTGCGCCGGCAGCGCCCGCTGCGAACAGGCACGCAGCGCGCACGCGCACTCGCGTCGCCAGCCCGGGCCACGCGAGCAGCAGGACGACAGTACCAGCGAACGCGGAAATTCCGGTCGGGAACTTCGCGAAGAAGGCGACGCCGACCGCGAACCCTGCCGCCGCCGCGGCGAGACCGGCCGCACGTGTGCGGTCGCGGTTCATGTAGGCGGCGAGAGCCCAGAGTCCGAGCCCCGCGGCAGTATTGAGCGCAGCGGAGTTGACGAGGTTATAGCTCGGTGTGTACGGCACCCACGTGTAATAAAGAAGCGCGCCGAGCGTGATGAACGCCAGCCAGACGGCCCGTGCCGGCCACGGGTCCGCAGCAGGCCGCAGGGCCGCGAGCGCGCGGGCGCACCCCGCAGCAAACATGGCCGCCGACGCTGCGAGCACCATCAGACCGGCGAGTCGCATGCCCGGAACGGAGCCCCCTGCGAGGAGGTACAGGACCCTCGTGTAGTAGTGGGCGAGGTTGGGCGAGGCGCGGATGTCTTCCGGGAACTGCGACGTGAGGAGGTAGAAGCCCTCGTCGGAGACATCGAACCCTCGACCGGAGAACGCGATCACCGCGGCGGTGGCCACGCCGAGCGATGCGAACACGGTTGCCGCGAGCGCGCGGTCGGCGCCGCCAGCCGAATCCCTCGTGTTCATCGTGGACATGGCCGCTCAAGCCCGGACTGAATGGGAGCTTGAGCCATCAGCGCTCGCAGACGAGCACGCAGTGGTCGGTGGGGATGCGCAGCTTCCCGCAATAGTCGTAGCGTCGCACCGATGGGAACGCCGATCGCGCGAGCGACTCGTACGCTTCCCCCGTCCGCACGAACTTGCCCCGGTCGAAGCGGTTCAGCCAATATGCGAGCGGGTGCTGCCCGTCCCGATAGCAGCCGTCGAGCGTGATGAAACGGCCGCCGGCCGCGAGCACCCGCTCGGCGTGCCGGCAGAGCGCGACGCAGGCGTCGTCAGGGAGGTGGTGCAGGATGCCGAAGCCGATGATGATGTCGAATGGCCCGGCGCCCGCGGGGAGTGGGTCCAAGACCGACTGGCAGGCGAAGCGGCCGCGTCCAAAGTGTTTTTTGGTCGCGCGCGCGACGTAGTCGGGATTGGTGTCCACGCCGAGGTAATCCACCTCGGGCAGGAACGGCAGCATGTTGCCGGTGCCGCAGGCGAAGTCGAGCACGCGTGCGCCGGGTGCCGGCCGGATGTACTGCTCGACGAGATACTCGCGCACGGCGCTGATGCCGACCGCACGCTGGAAGAACGCATATGCGGCACCGAGGTCGAGGAGGTGAGTGCGCATGCGATCAGGCGGCGGGCTTGCGCGCCCACCCGAGGAGCGAGATGCCGAACGGCAGCCGGAAGCGCGGCGCGAGGCCGCGCTCGAGCGCGAAGACCGAAGCGAGCACCTCGTTCTGCCATCGGGGTGGCGTGCGGAAGGCCGAATAGGGGTCGAGCCGCAGCAATCGTCGCAGCTTGATGTGAGCCGCGGCGAGCGGGAAAAGAAGGGTATTGAAATAGGACAGGTGCTCGGTGGCGAGCCCGGCGCCCCGGAACAACGCTTTGATCTCCGCCGCAGTGTAACGCCGCCGGTGGTGGGTGATGTCGTCATGCTCGCTCCACAACCAGCGGAAAGCCGGCACCGTGAGCAGGAGACAGCCGCCGGGACGCACGCGGGCGGCGAGGCCGAGGATCGCCGCGCGGTCATCGTCCACGTGCTCGACCACATCGAGCGCCGCGACGAGGTCGAATTCGCCGGGCGCGAACGGGATGTCGTCGGGAAGCGAACCCCGCGCGACCACCGCCATGCGCCTCGCGACGGCGCGCTCGCGCGCGACGTCGTCGAGCTCGAAAGCGCTGACGCGGCCGAACTCGGCGAGCAGCGGCAGGTTGCCGCCGTTGCCGCAGCCTGCTTCGAGCAGATGCGCCGGGCGCGGCGCGCCCGCCAGCGCGCGCACGATGGCTGCGCGCAGGATCTCGCGTCGCCCGCGGAACCACCAGTGCGTGTTCTCGACCTCTGCGGCGAGGGCGTAGCTTGCGCGTTCCATCAGTGGGGCCCCTGTGCACGAGCCTCGCCTGATCCCGGCTCGAAGGACTCGCAGCGCTCGACGACGTACGGGGGGCGTTTGCGCGCCTCGTCCAGTATGCGAACCAGGTATTCGGCGATGATGCCGAGCGAAAAAAGCGTCATCGCACCGAGGAGCGCGACCAGGCCTACCACGGTGAGCCAGCCGGCCGGCGCGGCGCGGAACGCGAGCCAGGCCACGGTCACGACCGCGAGGTATGCGAGGCAGCCGAGCCCGACCGCGAGACCCGACCAGGTGATGACACGCGCCGGGAGATAGGTGAAGCCGATCAGGGTATCGATGGTGAAGCTCACCTTCTTCGTTAGCCGCCACTGGGAGCGACCTTTTTCGCGCACGGTGCGCCGCACGGGGATGCGCACTGGGCGGTAGCCGAGCCAGTAGATCAACACGAAGATCGACGAGTTCTTCTCGTTGATGTGATTGATGTCCTGAACGACCTGGCGGTCGAGGAGGCAGAAGTCGTAACCGAGCGCAGGAAAGTCGCGGAACGCGTAGCGGCGGATAAGGCGCCAATAGACGCTCGAGACCCGCTGGTGCACGGCACTCTCATCGCGCGCCTCGCGCTCGCCGATCACGAACTGCGCGCCCCGTTCCCACTCGCGCACCATGTCGACGAAGATCTCGCAGGGCTCCTGCAGGTCGGCGGAGATGATGCCGACGCAGTCGCCACGGGCGAACCGCAGGCCAGCCTGGATCGCCGGCGTCTGGCCGAAGTTGCGGGTCAGCTTGACGATGCGGATCGTCGCCGGGTGGCGCCGCGCGTGATCCTTCAACATCTCGTACGAGCGGTCGGTCGAGCCGTCGTCGACGAAGACCAGCTCAAGCCGGTACTCCGGCAACGCGCCAGCGAGCGCCAGCAGGCGCGGCACGGTGTCGCCGAGATTCGCCTCGTTCTGGAAGACCGGGACGACGATGCTGAAGAGGCGGCTCATTGGCCAAGTGAGTCGTCCGGCCGCGGGGAGCCCTCGCGCCAGCCCCAGATGTACCAAGGAGCTGCCGGTCCGACGTGGAAGAGTAGGTCGAGCACGGTCACCGCGTGATCAAAAGGGGGGTGCAGCTGCGGATACTCGGGGTAGGCCGGGTACTCTTTCCACTGAAGCTCGATCCCCGCCGCCGAGAACGCCGCCGGGTCGAGATAGGCCTTCGCCGCAGGCCCGGAGAGGTAAGTCGTGGCGCCCGCGGCCTTGGCGAGCGCGAGGATCCGGTCGGCCTTGCGGCCCGGCGCGTTGAACTCCGTCGATTGCGCAAACAAGGTGCGGATGCCGAGGAATTCCTCGGCGATCCTGCGGATCAGGAACTGGTTGAGCGCCGAGAGGTTGTTCCAACGGCGTTCGAGGTAGACCTCGCGAAGGAACGGTTCGTAGTCCCTGAAATATGGCGCGCGCGAGTAGCTGTGTCGGAGCGACTCGAAGTGGCGTTTCTGCCATCCCGCGTCGGTGATGACCACGTCGCACACCAGCCGGTTGCGGTCGCTCCCGACGGGTACCGTCAGCCAGATCGCGCCCTGCGGCGTCTTGATGCGGTTACGGCTGCGCCAATCGCGCACCGTGAACTGGACGTCGTCGTAGAACACGAACAGATCCGCATCGTGGATCAGGTCGAAATATCCCTTCCAGGGGATGTAGCTCGACTGGTTGACGACGACCCGCTTCACGCATCGCCCCGAAACTCCGCGACGAGATCGGCGTAGCTGCGCCCCTGCCCCGGCCAGCGGGTCGCGCTCCAGTCCGGGCACTGGCCGCAGAACGCGTGTTCGCGGAAGTCATTGCAAAGATGGGCCTCCCGCAGGCGCCGGTAGGCTTCCCCCTGCCAGACGTCGCGGATGGTGGTGCTCCTGTAATCGGCGATCACCGAGCCGTGCACCCAGTCCTGCGGGCAGAAGGCGAGCTCGCCGCGCGGATTGAGCAGGATTCGCTCCCAGGGGTAGAGGCATGGATAGCGGACCGTGGGCGGGCTGGCGTTCCGCATTTCCGCTGCGATCCCGGGCACCGACCCCGCCGCCGAATGGAGCCGCCTGATGATCACATAGTCGGCGCCCTGGTCCTTCCAATAGCGCTCGAAGTCGCCGGCCTCCCCCGCGTTCTGGGCCTGTTCGACGAAGCTCACCACCACGCGCGTGGCGGCGTTGGTGCTCCGCTTCAGCTCAAGAAGCCTGAGCACATTCCGTCGCGTCGTCTCGAGTCTGCCATTCACGCGGATCGCCGCGTAGGTCTCTGGGCGGAACGCATCGATGCTGATGTCGACCATGTGCAGGCCCGAGGCGAGAAGCTTCTCGACCCGCTTCTCGTTCATGATCGTTCCGTTGGTCGTCAGGGTCACGAACACGCCCGAGTGGCGCACCGCGTATTCGAGCATGTCGTAGATGTGAGGGTGCACCAGCGGCTCGCCATTGCTGGTGTAGCGGATGTACTGCGTATGCCCCTGGCCGTGCTCGCGCACCTCCTCGACCATCTTGTGGTGCAGGGCTTCATCGAGATGCCGCTCGCCGTAGTGGTGCGAACGCTTGAACTCCGGATGCGGGCAATGGATGCACGCGAGGTTGCACACCTCGGTTGCGTCCACGATGACCTGCGACGGGAAAGCCGCACTCAGCCTGCCGTAGAAGCCATGTCGGACACGGATCCCCGCGTCGTTCGGGTTGCATGCTTGCATCGGCTTGTTCGGCTCGCTATTGAAGGACCTCGAGCAGCTGCTCGAGGACATAGTCGGCGTCCCCGACTGTCATGCTTGCGCTGATCGGGAGGGTCAGGATCCGCGCCGCGACGCGCTCGGTGACAGGGAGTTGGCCTTGGGGGCAATCCGCGTAAAGCGGCATGACGTGCAGCGGCGTGTAGTGGATCGACGCTCCGACGTTGCGCTCGCGCAGGCCGCGCACGATCTCGTCACGGGTGCGTGCGAGGCGCTCGATCGGCAGCTGGATGACGAAGAGATGGCGGGCGTGGGCCGGCCCGGTGCAGTCGCGCTGCAGCCTGATATCCGGCGCCGTCTCGCAAAGTACGCGCGCATAGCGCTCGGCGACAACACGCCGGGCCGCCGCGAACTCGGGCTGACGGCGCAGCTGAACGCGGCCGATCGCGGCGTTGAGGTCGGTATAGTTCATCTTGTAGCCGAGCTCGTCGATCAGGTTCGAAAGGAGCAGGGAGCGCGGGTCGCTGAAGCGCTTCCAGGCATCGAGCGGCAGAGCATGGAGGCGCAGCGAGCGCAGACGGTTGGCCTTGCCCGTATCGGCAAGCGCGATTGCTCCGCCTTCCCCAGTCGAGAGATTCTTGTTGGCGTAAAAGCTGAAGCAGACGGCATTGCCGGAGCTACCCACAGGCGTTCCGTCGCGGTAGCGCGCGCCTAAAGCGTGCGCGGCGTCCTCCACGATCGCCACATGAGGCGGGAGTTTGCGGCGTAGCTCTGCGACGTCGATCGCGAGCCCGCCAAAGTGCACGGGGACGACCGCGCGCGTCCGTGGCGTGACCGCGGCGAGCAGGCGGTCCGGGGTTGCGCAGAGCGTGTCCTCTTCGATGTCAGCGAAAACCGGCGTTGCCCCCAGGTACAGTGCCGCGTTCGCAGTGCTGCACCAAGTGAGGCTTGGGCAGACCACCTCGTCGCCCGGCCCGACACCCTCGGCGAGCAGGGCGAGGAAGAGCGCCGAAGTGCACGAATTGACGGATACGACGTGCGGCGCGCCGACCGCCTGGCCGAGCTCGTTTTCGAAGGCAATCGTCTCCGGACCCATGCCCACCCAGCCCGAGCGCAGCACGCGCGACACGGCTTCAACCTCTTGGTCGGAGAAATTGGGCTTGCCGAAGGGCAGGTAATCGGTCCGGATCATTGCAGACGGGGTCCCGGAGGGGGCTGGCTTGTCACGTCATCGCAGCGCCCTCGGGGCGCCGACCCGACGGGCGCGAATTCTCGATTCTATCGGGAAATGCCGGCCGGCTCTTCCCTGCTTGGGGCTCGCGGCGTCGGCGCCAAGGGTCAGCGGAAAACGCGCTCGTGGAGCACTCGTAGCAGATAGTCGCCGTAGCCGCTCCTCGCGAGCGGCGCCGCGAGCGCTTCGAGCTGCGCGGCATCGATGTAGCCCATGCGGTAAGCGATCTCCTCGGGGCAGGCGATCTTAAGCCCCTGCCGCCGCTCGATTGTTTCGATGAACTGCGAGGCCTCGAGCATCGATTCGTGGGTCCCGGTATCGAGCCATGCGTAGCCGCGGCCGAGGGCCGTCACCGTCAGCCGGCCCATTTCCAGGTAGCGGCGGTTAATGTCAGTGATCTCGAGTTCGCCACGTGCCGACGGCCGGAGCGAGGCCGCGATATCCACGACCTGCCGATCGTAGAAGTAGAGGCCGGTGATCGCGTAGCGCGATTTCGGATGCTTCGGTTTCTCCTCGATGCTGATCGGCCTGCCTTCGGCGTCGAACTCGACGACCCCGTATCGCTCGGGGTCGTTCACCGGATACGCGAACACCGTGGCGCCGTCCTCCTTCTGCGCCGCCCGCTGGACGATCGGCGCGAGGACGTGCCCATAGAAGACGTTGTCGCCGAGGATGAGCGCCGACGGCCCACCGTCGATGAAGTCACGGCCGATCAGGAAAGCCTCCGGTAACCCCCTCGGTTCGGGCTGGACCGCGTAGGAGAAACTGAGGCCCCACTGCGCGCCATTGCTGAGCAGCTGCTCGAAGCGCGGCGTGTCCTGCGGCGTCGAGATGACCAGGATCTCCCGGATTCCCGCGAGCATGAGCACGGAGAGCGGGTAGTAAATCATCGGCTTGTCGTAAATGGGCAGGAGCTGCTTTGAAACGACCTGCGTCACGGGGTAGAGGCGGGTGCCGCTCCCGCCGGCGAGGATAATGCCCTTCATGCCGCACGTCCCGCGTAGTTCACATCCATCCATTTGCCGCACGCGCCGCTCTGCACGCCCTTCACCCACGCGTCGTTGGCGAGATACCACTTGACGGTCTCGCCGAGGGCGTCTTCGAAGCGGTGCGCGGGCGACCAGCCGAGCTCGCGGCGGACCTTCGTGGCGTCGATCGCATAACGGCGGTCGTGCCCCGGACGGTCTTTCACGAAGGTGATGAGATCGGCGTGGCGTCCGGCGGGCCGCGGCGCGAGCTCGTCGAGCAGCTCGCACAGCGTCGTGACCACCTCGATGTTCTGCTTCTCGGCGTTTCCGCCGATGTTGTAAACCTCGCCCACGCGGCCCTTCGCGAGCACTTCGCGGATCGCCGAGCAGTGGTCGGCGACGTAGAGCCAGTCGCGCACGTTCTTCCCGTCGCCGTAGACCGGCAGCGGCTTGCCGGCGCGGGCGTTCAGGATCACGAGCGGGATGAGCTTCTCGGGGAACTGGAACGGCCCGTAGTTGTTGGAGCAGTTCGTGGTGAGCACGGGCAGGCCGTAAGTGTGGTGCCAGGCGCGCGCGAGGTGGTCCGAGCCCGCCTTGGAGGCGGCATAGGGGCTGTTCGGCGCGTAGCGCGTCGTCTCCGAAAACGCGGGATCGTCCGGGCCGAGCGAGCCGTACACCTCGTCGGTCGAGACGTGCAGGAAGCGGAACGCGTCCTTTTCCGGAGCCGGCAGGGACTCCCAGTAGCCGCGCACGGATTCGAGCAGGCGGAAGGTGCCGACGACGTTCGTCTGAATGAAGTCGCCCGGACCGTGGATCGAGCGGTCCACGTGGCTTTCCGCGGCGAAGTTCAGCACCGCCCGCGGCCGATGCTCGGCGAGCAGCCTCTCCACGAGGGCTTGGTCGCCGATGTCGCCGCGCACGAAGACGTGCCGTGGGTCGTCTTTCAGCGAAGCGAGGTTGGCGAGGTTGCCCGCGTAGGTGAGCTTGTCGAGGTTGACGACCGGCTCGCCCGTGACGCGCAACCACTCGAGGACGAAATTCGCGCCGATGAAGCCGGCGCCGCCGGTGACGAGGATCATATTACCCCCGTGCCCACGATCATGCTTTTACCACGTTCGCGGCAGGCTCGAGATACACCCCGCGCGTGTCGACGATGAGCTTCGCATGGTTGCGGACGAGGTCATAATCGAACGCATCGTGGTTCGTCGCAACGAGCACGAGGTCGTAGGAAGCGACTGACTGCGCGTCCAAGGGAGCGCTCTTCAGCTCGAAGTAGTGCTCCCGCATCCGCGGAAACACCGGCACGTGCGGGTCGGAGTAGGCGATGGTCGCGCCCTTCTTCGTGAGCAGTTCCATGAGCTCGACGGCGGGCGACTCGCGCATGTCGTCGACGTTCTTCTTGTAAGCGATGCCGAGCACGAGGATGCGGCTGCCCTTGATCGCCTTGCCGCGGTCGTTCAGCGCGTCGGCCACCTTGCCAACCACCCACTCCGGCATTGCGCGGTTGACTTCGCCGGCGAGCTCGATGAAGCGGGTGTGAAGCCCATATTCCCGCGCCTTCCACGTGAGGTAGAAGGGGTCGATCGGGATGCAGTGCCCGCCGAGTCCCGGGCCGGGCCAATAGGGAACGAAGCCGAACGGCTTGGTGGCCGCCGCGCGGATCACCTCGTGGATGTCGATGCCCATGCGGTCGGCGATCATCTTCATCTCGTTTACGAGGCCGATGTTCACCGCGCGGTGGATGTTCTCCAGGAGCTTGGTCATCTCCGCGGCGCGTGTCGAGCTCACCGGCACCATGCGGTCGATCGCCTGGCGGTAGAGCGCGAGCCCGACTTCGAGGCAGTCCGGCGTGGTCCCGCCGCAGACTTTCGGGATCGTGCGGGTGCCGAAATTCGGGTTGCCCGGATCCTCGCGCTCGGGCGAGAACACCAGGAACACGTCGCGGCCGACCGCGAAGCCACGCGCCTCGATGCGGGGCCTGAGCTCCTCGTCGGTCGTTCCGGGATAGGTCGTGCTCTCGAGGGAGACGATCTGCCCGGCGCGGAGGTGCGGCGCGAGCGATTCCATCGTGCCGATCACGAACGAGAGGTCGGGCTCCCGGTGCCGGTCGAGCGGCGTCGGCACGCAGATGACGAGCGCATCGGCCTCCCGCGCACGGGCGAAATCGGTTGTTGCCTCGAAGCCCTTCGCGCGCGCCGCGGCGACGGCCTTCGCCGGGATGTGCTCGATGTAGGTCTCGCCGGCGGTGAGCTTCGCCACTTTGGCCGCGTCGATGTCGAAGCCGAGTACCCGGTAGCCCACGTCGACGAACCGCAGCATGAGCGGCAGGCCGACGTAGCCGAGACCCACGATGCCGATCACCGCGGAACGGTCGTCGAGCTTGCGTAGCAGTTCTACTTTAGCTCCCATCGCGGGGTCACCTCGGGGCGCCTGAAAAGCCGCAAATTATCGCACGCCGCGGCCGTCCGACGGAACCTTGCTCGCGCCAGAGCAGACCGGCGCCCTTGCCCTCGGTGCGGGGCGGCTGTGCCTCATCGGCACCTCACGATCCCCCTCGCCTTCGCATACTTCAAGAAGCTGTTGCGGCAGCCGATCGCGATGTGCACCAGGCCCGGGATGCCGTCGAGGAAGCCGAGGCGGACGAAGTAGAACTTCACGAAGCGCACGACCGGGCTCGCGAGCATGCGCGCGAGGGCCGGCCGCTCGCCGGCGGCGATCATGCGCTCGGCCTGGAGCGTGGTGTAGCGGTCCTGCTTCTCGAGGTAACGCGCGAGGCTCTCGGCGGAGTCGTGGAGCAGGTCGCCCGCGAGGCGCAGCACCGGTTCGTCGGTGAGCACCTGCTCGTGGACCGGGTCGTCGCTCCAGCGGGCGTGGCCGCGGTGGAAGAGCCGCCGGCTCCAGTCCGGATAGCCCTCGCCGTGGCGCAGGTACCGGCCCATGAAGCGGTTGCGGCGCGCGAACTCGTACACGTGGCCGCGCGGCGCGGCGAGCTCGGCGCGAATCGAGGCGGCGAGCTCCGGGCTCACGCGCTCGTCGGTGTCGATGCAGAGCACCCAGTCGTGGCGCGCCTGGCCGACCGCGAACTGCTTCTGCGGCCCGTAGCCGAGCCACGCCTGTTCGATCACGCGCGCGCCCCGCGCGCGGGCGATCTCGCGCGTCGCGTCGGTGCTGCCCGAATCGACGAGCACGATCTCGTCGGCGAAGTCGAGGCTCGCGAGACAGGCGTCGAGCTGCGCGGCCGCGTCCTTCGCGATGATCACCGCCGAGAGCGGCGCGCGGGGGGCGCTCACGTCGTCAGCGGCCGTGCAGGAACGGGTGCGCGCTGCATGCGAGGGGCGGTGGTCGCAAGCTCCGCGCCAGGCTCAGGCGTCCGCGCGCGGGCCGCCGCCGACGATCCACTTCGTCTCTCTCGCGAGGGTCTGGGCGAACCGGCCGGCTTCCGCTTGCATCGCGCGCCACTCGCCGTCGGTGAACACGACGAGGTCGGAGGGCACCGGCAGCCCCACGCGATCGGCGAGCTGGATCCGCGCCTTCGCCGCGTCGTCGGCCGCTACGACGACCAGATCGACGTCGCTGCCGACACCGGAATCCCCGCGCGCGAACGAGCCGAAATAGCCGACCCCGAGCACGCCGGGCTCCACCGCGGCGAGCCTTTCCGCCCACTCGCGTACCGCGCGCTCGACCTCAGCCGGCGCCGGCCATTCGAGAACGCGCGAACTCAACGATCTCGTCGGCATATTCGATCGCCTGCGTGCTCTGCAGCGGCCCGTAGTGCTCGAAGGGCGCGCCCGCGGCATGCCCGTTCTCGTAGCGGGTCGCGACGTAGAAGTTGTCGAGGACCTTCGCCTTGTCCGCGAGCCCCTCCGGCAGGCGCAGCGGCAGTTCGCCGAGCAGCACCGCCACGACATGGCCCCACGCCTCCTGACGCAGGTGCAGGTGGAGCGCCTTCACGGCCTTCTCGGCCGCCTGGTGGGGGGCGAAGCACGCCCACTCGTGCCGAGCGTCGCGCTGCGACGCGCGCGCCTTCTCGAGATCGCGCTCGGCCTGCCTCAGCCAATCGGAAGCACGGTTCGCCATCGGATGCCCGCGGGGACCGGCGCATTCTATCCCGGCCGCGCCGCGCCGCCCGCGGGGAGCGGTCGGGGGGAACGTATACTTCGCCCGCCGGAAACCGGTCGCGAGCGGGCGGCTCCGGCGCGCCGCCGATGCCCGAGATCCTCCTCGTCAAGACGTCCTCGCTCGGGGACGTCGTCCACAACCTTCCCGTCGCGAGCGACATCCGCCGCCACGTCCCGGCCGCCGCGATCGACTGGGTGGTCGAGGAAGCCTATGCGCCGCTCGTACGCCTGCATCCGGCGGTGCGCGAGGCGATCCCGGTGGCGATCCGGCGCTGGCGGAGGCACCTCGGCTCGGTGGCGACCTGGCGCGAGCTCGCGCGGCTGCGGGGGCGCTTGCGCGAGCGGACCTACGATGCGGTGATCGACACGCAGGGCCTCGTGAAGAGCGCGCTCATCGTGCGCCGCGCGCGCGGCACGAAGCACGGCTACTCGGCGGCGACGGTGCGCGAACCGCTCGCCGCGCGCGCCTACGACGTGACCCACGACGTGCCGCGCGGCGCGCACGCGGTCGAGCGCAACCGCCAGCTCGCCGCGGCGGCGCTCGGTTATCGCCTCGATGGTGCGCCCGACTACGGCCTGCGAATCACCGCGAGCCCGCCGGTCGCCGTCGCGGGCCGCTACTCGGTGCTGCTCCACGCGACGAGCCGCGCCGACAAGCTCTGGCCGGAGGCCCGGTGGCAGTCGCTCGGCGTGAAGCTCGCTTCGGCCGGGCTCACCTGCGTGCTGCCGTGGGGCAGCGTGGAAGAGCTGGAGCGCAGCCGCCGGCTTGCCGCGGCGATCCCTGGCGCGATCGTCCCACCCGCGATGGCGCTCGACGCGGCCGCCGCGCTCCTCGCGCACGCCGCCGCGGTCGTCGGCGTGGACACCGGGCTCGTCCATCTCGCGGTCGCGGCCGGCGCGCCGACGGTGGCCGTCTTCGCCGGCTCCGATCCCGCGCTCACCGGCGTGTACGGCTCGCCGCGCGCGCGCAACGTCGGCGGCCCCGGCGCGAGCCCCGCCGTCGAGGAAGTGGTGGCGACGCTGCGCCAGGTGGCGCCCGGGCTCGCATGATGTGGCGTGCGCTCTACGCGCTGGCGCTCGCCCTCGCGCTGCCGGTCATTCCGCTTCGCCTGTGGTGGCGCGGGCGGAAGGAGCCGGGCTACCGCGAGCACGTCGGCGAGCGGTTCGGGCGCTACGCGAGTGCGCCCGACAAGCCGGTGATCTGGCTGCATGCCGTATCGCTCGGCGAGACGCGGGCCGCGCAGCCGCTCGTCCGAGCCCTGGCGGAGCGCTATCCCGACCACCGCCTGGTGATCACGCAGATGACCGCGACCGGACGCGAGGCGGCGCGCTCGCTCTACGGCGACATCGCCATGGTCGCGTTCCTGCCCTACGACTACCCGTTCGCGGTGGCGCGCTTCTTCGACCACTTCCGGCCGCGGCTGGGCATCCTCATGGAAACGGAGGTGTGGCCCAACCTGCTCGCCGCGGCGCGCGCGCGCCGCATCCCGGTCCTGCTCGCGAACGCGCGGCTCTCGGCGAAGTCGGCGCGCGGCTACCGGCGCGTGGGCGCTCTCGGGCGCGAGGCGTTCGCGAGCCTCGCGGCCGTGGCGGCGCAGAGCGAGGCCGACGCCGAGCGGCTGCGCGCGGCGGGGGCGGCGAACGTCGAGGTCACGGGGAACATGAAGTTCGACAGCGCGCCCGCTCCGGCGACGCTCGAGCTCGCGAAGGCCTTGCGCGGCCGTTATGGCGACCGGCGGGTGCTGCTCCTCGCGAGCACGCGCGAAGGCGAGGAGCCACTCCTCGTCGACGCGCTCGAGGCCGCGCCGCCGGGTGACGCACTCGTCGTGATCGTGCCGCGCCACCCGCAACGCTTCGACGAGGTGGCGGCGCTGCTCGCGAAGCGCGGACTCGCGTTCGTGCGCCGCAGCGAAGAGCGGCCGGTGCCGTCCGGCGTGCGCTACGTGCTCGGCGACAGCATGGGCGAGATGGCCGCCTACTACGCCTCCTGCGACGTCGCGATCATCGGCGGCAGCCTGCTCCCCTTCGGGGCGCAGAACCTGATCGAGGCCTGCGCGGTCGGGGCGCCCGTGGTCATCGGGCCCTCGACGTTCAACTTCGCGCAGGCGACGGAGCTCGCCCTCGCCGCGGGCGCGGCGGTGCAGGTCGCCGACGCCGCCGGCGCGGTGGCAGAGGCCTCACGCCTGCTCGCGGATCCTGCGGGGCGCGCCGCGATGTCCGCTGCCGGCCGTGATTTCGCTTCCGCCCACCGTGGGGCGACGGCGCGCACGATGGCGATCATCGAAAGGCTCGCCAAAGGACAGAGGACGGGGGACGGAGGACAGAAGACGGAAGACCGAGGCCGCAACGCTTGATCACCCTTCCGGGGTGAGGGCGAGGGTCGCGGCGCAGCCTCGGCGCGCGCGGAGCCGATCCAGGCGAAAAACGCCGCCCGCGGGCGGCGTCTCGGCTGGGCGGCCTCTTTGGCTCAGTTCGTCTTCGCGGGCGGGGCGGCCGGTTTGAGCGGCGCCTGCGGGAGCTCGGGCGGCTTCACCACCGGCAGCGGTTCCTGCGTGAGCGGTTGCTCCGGCCCGAGGAGCATGTTGACCCGCTCGAGGTCCTCCTCCGAGAGCGCGCCGACGGCGGCCTTGAGCCGCAGCCCGTTGAGGATCGTGTCGTAGCGCGCCTTGGCGAGGTCGCGCCGCGTCGAGGTGACCTGCTGTTCGGCGTTCAGCACGTCGATGTTGATCCGCACTCCGACCTCGTAGCCGACCTTGTTCGACTGCAGCGAGGTCTCGCTCGAGGCGAGCGCCTGCTCGAGCGCCTTCACCTGCGCGAGCCCGTTGGTGACCGAGAGGAAGGACCGGCTCGCGTCGAGGTTCGCGGTGCGCTTGGCGTTCTCCAGGTCCTGGCGGGCCTTCTCCGCGAGCGAGGCCGCCTCGCGCGTGCGCGAGAGCACCGCGCCGCCGGCGTAGAGCGGCAGGTTGAACTGCAGGGCGTAGACCTGCTGGTCGAACTCGTTGCGCACGCCCGTGAGCTGGGTGTTCGCGCCGAGGCTGTTCTGCGCGGTGATCACGCCGTCCACGGTCGGGTAGTGGCCGGCGCGCTGGCGTTCGACTTCGCGCTTGGCGATTTCCCAGGCCGCCTCCTGCACGCGGACGTTGTAGTTCTGCGCCTCCGCCGCCTTGAGCCAGGTGTCCATCGCCGTCGGGCCGGGCACCTCGATGAGCACGCCGGGCCGCAGGGTCGCGAGGCGGTCGGGCAGGCGACCGATCACGAGCTGCAGCGAGCGGCGCTTCACCTCGAGGTCGTTGATCGCGGCGATCTCCTGCGCGATCACGAGGTCGAAGCGCGCCTGCGCCTCGTTGGTGTCGGTGATCGTCGCGGTGCCCACCTCGAAGTTGCGCTTCGCCTGCGCGAGCTGCTCGGCGATGGCGCGCTTCTGCGCGCGCGTGAACTCGAGGTTGTCCTGGGCGGAGAGCACGTCGAAGTAGGCCTGCGCGACGCGCAGGATGAGGTCCTGCGTGGCGTTGGCGAACTGGGCCTCCGCCTGCATGACCTGGAAGTCCGACTGCTGGAACTGGACGATGTTCTGCCAGCGGAAGATCGGCTGCGTGAGCTGCACCTGCCACGAGTGGGTGTTGAAGTTGAAGTCCCGGTTCGTGGTCTTGTTCTGCACCTCGTTCCAGGCGGTGTTCGCGCTGGCGTTCACCGTCGGCAGGAGCAGGGCGAGGCCCTGCGGGCGCTTCTCGCGGCCGGCGTCGAGCGCGGCCTTGGCGGCGGCGTACGCGGCGTCGTAGCCGCGCGCCTGTCGGAAGACCGCGAGGAGGTCCTCCGCCGCGGCCGGAGCGGCGAGCAGCGCGCCGATGGCGAGCGCAAGTGCGGATCTGGTTCTTGTCTTCATCGCGTTCCGCTTTCCGTCAATAGGTGGGCATGGCGGGGTCGATCTGGCGTGCCCACGCGTCCACGCCCCCGTAGAGGTTGTGCAGCCGGTTGAAGCCGACGCGCTCCAGGAAGAGCCCCACCTGGAAGCTGCGCGCGCCGTGATGGCAGACCAGCACGATGTCCGAGTCCGTCGGCAGCTCGTTGCGCCGCGCCGGCACGGTGTGCATCGGCATGTGCAGCGATCCCGGGATGTGGCAGATCTGGAACTCCCAGGGCTCGCGCACGTCGAGGACGACCGGCCGCTCCCGCGACGGGTCGTCGAGCCAGGCCTTCAGTTCCTGCGCTGTGAGCTGCTGCATCGTCCTTGCGGCGGCGCGCTCGCCGCGCGCCGCAATCCGCGGAGATTACCGGCTGCCGGGGCGAGTCCGTGTGGATTGGATCACAGGCGCGGCGCATTGCCGATCAGTGTCCGTTATGTGCTGACGGCGCTCGCGCGAGTTGGTGCAAGAGGCGCCACACCCCCTCTTGCATCCCCGAAGCCAGCGACGCAAAACGCGCTCTTCGCTCGTGGGAGGCTGTCCGGCAGGGGCCTCGTCGCTGTCATGACGGCGTTTCGCATCACGCGGCTAGAAGACGAAGCGCTCCGGCTGCGGCGCGTTCCGCAGCGGCGCGATCACCGTCTCGAAGAGCGTCGTCGCGCTCACCGCGTCGGGCGCCGTGCGCGTGAGGAGCCGCGCCTGCATCACCGGCGCCTCGCCGACCACCGCGAAGAGCCGCCCGCCGACCCGCAGCGACGCGAGGAAGCCGTCGGCGAGCACCGGCTCCGAGCCCGTGAGCACGATGACGTCGTAAGGCCCGTGCCTTGGCCAGCCGCGCGCGCCGTCGCCGAGCTCTACCGTCACGTTCTCCACTCCGTTTCGCGCGAGCGCCGCTTCGCCGGAGGCCTTCAGTCCCGGGTCGATCTCGACCGAGTACACGTGCGCCCCCATCGCCGCCAGCAGCGCCGCCATGTAGCCGCTGCCCGTTCCGATCTCGAGGATCCGGTCGGTCTTCTCCGGCGCGACCTCCTGCAGGATCCTCGCCTCCATCTTCGGCGTCATCATCCGCTCGCCCGCGCCGATCGGGATCTCGAGGTCGGAGAACGCGAGCGCCCGGTACGCAGGCGGCACGAATGCCTCGCGCCGCACCCGATACAGCAGATCGAGCACGTCCTGGTCCAGCACGTCCCACGTGCGGATCTGCTGCTCGATCATGTTGAAGCGCGCCTGCTCGACGTCCATGACCGAAATGTGACCTAAAATATCAAAGATTCGACGTAAGTCAATATTTCAACGTGGTTTTTGAGTAACCGTCGGCGTTTTCGCAACAACCCGTGGCCAACGGTGGAACCGGCCGGCCGGCACGGCCCTCCGCCGGGCGCCGAGGATAACCGGTTTCCCCTTGCGCCGCAGTGACATGGCGCGGCGCGGCCGTCAGGCCGCCGGGGCCGGCCTGACCCGGAACCACGCCGCGTAGAGGGCGGGCACGAAGAGGAGCGTCAGGGCGGTGGCGACGACCAGGCCCCCCATGATCGCCACCGCCATCGGACCGAAGAAGGCGCTGCGCGACAGCGGAATCATGGCCAGCACCGCGGCGGCGGCCGTGAGGACGATCGGCCGGAAGCGCCGGACGGTCGCCGCGACGATCGCCGTCCACGGCGGGCTGCCGGCACGGATGTCCTGTTCGATCTGGTCCACGAGGATGACGGCGTTCCGCATGATCATGCCCGAGAGCGCGATCGTGCCGAGCATCGCCACGAAGCCGAAGGGCTTGCCGAAGAGCAGGAGCGCCGCGACCACGCCGATCAGCCCGAGCGGCGCGGTGAGCACGACCATGAGCACCCGCTGGAAGCTCTGCAGCTGGACCATCAGCACCGTGAGCACGAAGATCACGAAGAGCGGCATTCCCGCCGCCACCGACCGCTGGCCCTTGGCCGAGTCCTCGACCGCGCCGCCGGTCTCCAGGAGGTAGCCCGCGGGCAGCTGCGCGCGGATCGGCTCGAGCCTGGGGAGGATCTGGGCGGTCACCACCGGCGCCTGGATGTCGCCGTAGACGTTCGCGCGCACGGTGATGGTCGGCAGGCGGTTGCGCCGCCAGATCACGCCTTCCTCGAGGCCGTATTCGAGCGTCGCGACCTGGGCGAGCGGCACGCTCTTGCCGGCGCGCGTGGGGATCGCGAGGTCGGCGAGCAGCCGGAGCTGCGCGCGCTCGTCGCCCGGCCCGCGCAGCAGCACCTCGATCGCGCGGTCGCGCTCGCGGAACGTCGTGGCGCCAGCCCCCGAGAGCGAGTTGTTGAGGAAGGCCGCGATCTCCTGCGAGGTGAGCCCCGCCACCCGCGCCTTGTCCTGGTCGATCGCGACCCGGACCACCTTGGAGAGTTCGTCCCAGTCGAACTGCACATTCTGGACGTTGGGGTTTTCGCGCATCACCGCGGCGACCTCGCCGGCGAGCCCGCGCAGCTTGGCGACGTCCTTCCCCGACACGCGGAACTGCACCGGGAAGCCCACCGGCGGGCCGTTCTCCAGGCGCGTGATCGACGCGCGCAGCCCCGGGAAGTCGCGCTCGAAGAGCGCGATCAGCTTCGCGCGCAGGGCCTCGCGCTCGGCGAGGCCCGTGGTGAGGATCACGAACTGGCCGAAGTTGTTCGCGGAGAGCTGCTGGTCGAGCGGCAGGTAGAAGCGCGGGCTGCCGGTGCCCACGTAGGCGAGCACGTTCTCGATGCCCGGCTCCTTCGCGAGGATCGCCTCGAGCTTCTTCACCTCGGCCTCGGTCGCCGCGTAGGAGGAGCCCTCGGGCAGGCGCAGGTCGACGATCAGCTCGGGCCGGGTCGAGGCCGGGAAGAACTGCTGCGGGACGAGGCGGAACGCGGCGAGCGAAACCAAAAAGAGCGCCACGGTCACGAGGATCGTCGTCTTGCGGTAGCGGACGCAGGCGTCCACGAGCCGGGCGAAGGCCCGGTAGAAGGGCGTGCCGTAGACGCTCGCCTCGTCGTGGACCTCGTGCTTGCGCCCGAAGCGCTCGGCGAGCGCCCCGGCCTGCCGCGGCGAGAAGCGGCGCACGAGGGCCACCACGGCGCGCTCGAACCGGGTGGGCTCGCCGCGCTTCTTCGCGAAGTCCGGGAGCAGCCTGAACCCGAGGTAGGGAATGAAGATCACGGCGACGACCCAGGAGGCGAGGAGCGCGATCGCGTTCACCTGGAAGATCGAGCGGGTGTATTCGCCGGTGGACGACTGCGCGGTCGCGATCGGGAGGAACCCGGCCACCGTCACCAGCGTGCCCGTGAGCATCGGCATCGCGGTGCTCGCGTAGGCGAAGCTCGCCGCCTTCACCCGGTCCCAGCCTTCCTCGAGCTTCACCGCCATCATCTCGATCGCGATGATCGCGTCGTCCACGAGGAGCCCGAGCGCGAGGATGAGCGCGCCGAGCGAGATCTTGTGCAGGCCGATGCCGAAGAGCCACATCGCGAGGAAGGTGATCGCGAAGACGAGCGGGATCGAGAGCACCGCGACCACGCCGGTGCGAAGCCCGAGCGAGGCGAGGCTCACCGCCAGCACGATCACCACCGCTTCGGCGAGCACGCGCACGAACTCGTTCACCGACCGCGCCACCGCCTTCGGCTGGCTCGAGACCTCGACGAGCTCGATGCCCACGGGCAGCCGCTCGCGGATGCGCGCGACCTCCGCACCGAGGTGCTCGCCGAGCGCGATGATGTCGCCGCCCTTCGCCATCGAGACGCCGATGCCCAGCACCTCGCGGCCCATGTAGCGCATCTTCGGCTGCGGCGGGTCGGCGAAGCCGCGGTACACGTTCGCGTAGTCGCCGAGCCGCACCAGCCGGTTGTTCGCGCGGATGGTGAGGTTCTTCACGTCCGCCACCGTCGCGAACCGGCCGCTCGGCCGCACGAAGATCTTGTCGGTCGGCGTCTCGAAGGCGCCGGCGGGCGCCACCACGTTCTGCTGCGCGAGGGCCGCGAAGAGCGCCTGCGCGTCGATGCCGAGGTTGGCGAGCTGGGCGTTCGACATCTCGATGTAGATCTTCTCGTCCTGCTCGCCGAAGAAATCCACCTTGGCGACGTCGGGCACGCGCAGCAGGTCGGCGCGGATGTCGTTGGCGTAGTCCTTCAGGGTCGCGTAATCGAACCCGTCGCCGGCGAGGACGTAGAGGTTGCCGTAGACGTCGCCGAACTCGTCGTTGAAGAACGGGCCGCGGATGCCCGCGGGCAGGGTGTGGCGGATGTCGCCGATCTTCTTTCGCACCTGGTACCAGATGTCGGGGATCGCGCTGGAGGGCGCCGAGTCCCTGGCGAAGAAGAACACGAGGGACTCGCCGGGCTTCGAATAGCTCCGCACGTAGTCGACGTTGGGCACTTCCTGGAGCTTGCGCTCGATGCGGTCGGTGAGCTGCTCCTCCACCTCGCGCGCGGTCGCCCCGTCCCAGAACGTGCGCACCACCATGATCTTGAAGGTGAACGGCGGATCCTCGGACTGCCCGAGCCGCGCGTACGAGAGCGTCCCGAGGATCGCGAGGACCACCATCAGGAACACGACGAAGCCGCGGTGGGCCAGCGCCCACTCGGAGAGGTTCACGCGCTTCACGGGCGCCTGCCCTCGGCGAGCGCCTCCGCGGGCGCCACCGCCTGCCCTTCGACCAGTTTGTTCACGCCCGCCGCGACGACGCGCTCGCCGCCGGCGAGCCCCGACGACACCACCGCGCCGTCCTCGCGGTACTGCGCCACGACGACCGGCTGCAGCCGCACGGTGCCCGTCTTCGGATCCACGATCCAGACCGCGGGCCGGTCGTCCTTGCGGTAGATCGCGGTGAGCGGGAGGACCACCCCGCCGCCGCCCGCGCCGACGAAGGCGACGCTGGCGGTCATGCCGAGCGCGACGCCGGGGCCGGGATCGAGGATGGTGATGCGTGCCGCGAAGGTCCGCGTCGCCGGGTCGGCGGCCGGCGCGATCTCGCGCACCTTGCCGCGATAGACGCGATCGGGCTCGGCGACGGTGCGCACCAGGATCTCCCGGGTCCCGGACTTGAGCTCGTCGAGCCGTGTCTCCGGAATGCTGACCGCCACCTCCTTCTCTTCCGGGCGGGCGATGCGCACGACCGGCTGGCCCGCGGCGACGACCTGCCCGGCTTCGGCGTTGACGGCCGTCACGACGCCGTCCTGGTCGGCGACGAGCGTGGTGTAGGCGGACTGGTTCTCGACCACCGCGAGCTGCGCTCTTGCCTGGTCGTGGCGCGCCCTGGCGGCGTTGTAGGCATTGAGCTTCTGGTCGTAGACGGCGCGGCTGATGAACTGGCGCTCGAGGAGGGTCGCGTAGCGGTCGAGCTCGGCGCGCGCGAAGGCGAGCTCGGTCTCGGCCGCGGCGAGCGCGGATCGCGCCGCCGCGACGTTGAGCTCGGCATCCGCCGGGTCGAGCCGCGCGAGCGGCGTGCTCTTCTTCACCGTTGCACCGACGTCCACGTAGCGCGCCACGATCTTGCCGGGGACGCGGAAGCCGAGGTCGGCCTCGCGCCGCGCGCGCACTTCGCCGGAGTAGACCGCGACCTCGGCGCCGGCCGCCGGCGTCGCGACGACCGTCACGACGGGGCGCGGCGCCGGCGCGGGCGGTTCGCTCCTGCCGCATCCGGCGAGGGCGGCGGAGAGCGCGAGCACGGCGAGGGCGGGGCGGGCTGTCATGGTCGGGTCCTTGCGGCCGAGGGGGAGGTCCGAGCAGGAGGGCGAACGCCCCCGCTCCGACCGCCTACGTCAGGGAAAAGTCCGTCGGACCGCGCGAGGGGATCGGCGCGCTTCGAGCGGTCGATGCGGGACACGCCACGGCCGCTCTCGCATCCGCGGTTCCGGTGACGCCGGAACCACGGTCCATTGCGGCCGGGCACGCACGTCCCGCGGCCTGCCGATCGACGCCTCCCGGCACGCCGTCACCGCGCTGCGCCGGCTTCGGCGTCGGGAGAGGGTCGAGCCCCGGGCGCGGCCGATCCGAAGCGGCGGCGCGCGGCGTGGGCAAGGTCGTCCACGTAGGTGTAGAGCACCGGCACGACCACGAGCGTGAGCAGCGTCGAGGCGATGACGCCGCCGATGACGGCGATCCCCATCGGCGCGCGCTGCTCGCCGCCTTCGCCCAGGCCGAGCGCGAGCGGGATCATCCCGAAGACCATCGCGAAGGTCGTCATGAGGATCGGGCGCAGCCGCACGCGTCCGGCCTCGACGATCGCTTCCGCGCGCGGCATGCCGCGCCGCACCGCCTGGTTGACGAAGTCCACGAGCAGGATCGCGTTCTTGGTCACCAGCCCCATGAGCATCACGAAGCCGATGATCGAGAAGATGTTGAGCGTCGAGCGCGTGAGCATCAGCGCCACGAGCACGCCCACCAGGGCGAGCGGCAGCGACGCCATGATCGCGAGCGGCTGCAGGAACGAGCCGAACTGCGAGGCGAGGATCAGGTAGATGAACACCACCGCGAGCACGAGCGCGGTCGCGGCGTGGCCCATCGTCTCCTGGATGTCCTTGGTCGAGCCACCCATCACGAAGCGGTAGCCGGGCGCGAGCTCGATCGCGTCGAGCCGGGCCTTGATCGCCTTGCCGAGGTCGCCGGCGGGCCTGCCGGAGACGTTCGCCGTCACGAGCACCTCGCGCGTCAGGTCCTTGCGGTTGATCTGGGTCGCGCCGAGCGTCGGGGCGAACTCGGCCACCTGGCGCAGGGCCACCATCTTCGGGCTGCCGTCGGCGTTCGCCTGCTGCGACGCGACGTAGATGCGCTCGAGCGCGGCGGCGTTCGCGCGGTCGGAGCGGGGCAGGCGCACGCGCACGTCGTAGGTCTCGTCGTCCGGCGCGCGCCAGGTGCTCGCCGCCTCGCCCGCGACGAGCGGCCGCAGCGCCGCGCCGATGCGCTCGACGCCGACGCCGAGGTCGCTCGCGAGCTCGCGGTTCACCCGCACCGCGACCGTCGGCTTCGCCTGTTTCAGGCTCGTGTCGACGTCCACGACGCCGTCCATGCCGCGCATGATCGCCACGACCTCGCCGGAGAGCCGCTCCAGCACCCGGGTGTCGGGCCCCTGGACGCTCACCTGCAGCGGCTTGCCGCTGCCGACCGAGTTGAACACCCCGACGTAGGTCACGTTGAGCCCGGCGATGCGCGCCAGGCGTTCGCGGATCGGCACCTGCAGCGCCTTCTGCGAAAGCTCGCGCTCGCGCCGCGGCGTGAGCTTGGCGAAGATCGTCGCGTAGTTCTTGCCGAGCGCGGTGCCGGTGTTGATGGTGGCGTAGGTGTAGCGCACCTCCGGAAACTCCCGGAGCGCCGCTTCGGCCTGCTCGACCTTCTGCCGGGTGAGGTCCAGGGAGGAGCCGACCGGCGTGTGCGCCTGCACCATGATCTCGCCGAGGTCGGGCTCGGGCACGAACTCGGATCCGATGAACGGCACGAGCGCGAAGGCGCCGAGGAAGGCGCCGGTCGCGAGCGCGATGACGCTCCTGCGGTGGCCGAGCGCCCAGCGGATGAGCCGCGAATAGCGCTCCGCGAGCCCCGCCTGCGCGCGCTCGATCGCCGCGAGGAAGCGCGCGAACCGGCCCTCGCCGTGCTCGCCGTGGGCGGCCGGGTCGCGCCAGACCGAGGAGAGCATCGGGTCGAGGGTGAACGACACGAACATGGACAGCAGCACCGCCGCCGCGACGGTGATGCCGAACTGGTGGAAGAAGCGGCCGATGATCCCGCCCATGAAGCCCACGGGCAGGAACACCGCGACGATGGTGAACGTCGTCGCCAGCACCGCGAGCCCGATCTCCGCGGTGCCGTCGAGCGACGCCTGGCGGTGGCCCTTGCCCATCGCCAGGTGGCGGACGATGTTCTCGCGCACCACGATCGCGTCGTCGATCAGCAGGCCCACCGTGATCGAGAGCGCCATCAGCGTGAGCATGTTCACGGTGAAGCCGAAGGCGTACATGACGAGGAACGTGCCGATGAGCGAGATCGGCAGCGTGAGGCCGGTGATGACGGTGCTGCGCCAGGAGGCGAGGAAGAGGAAGACGATCGCCACGGTGAGCGCGGCGCCCTCGACGAGCGTGCGCTTCACGTTGTTCACCGAGTTGCGGATGCCCTCGGAGGTGTCGCGCACGACTTCGATCGAGACGTCCTGCGGCAGCGCCTTGGCCACCGCCGCGACCGCGGCCCTGACGCCGTCCACCGTGTCGATGGTGTTGGCGTCCTGCGCCTTGACGACGTCGAGCGCGACCGCGCGGCGTCCGTTCACCAGCGCGAAGCTCTCCTCCTCTTCCTGGCCGTCCACGACGGTCGCGACCTGCGAGAGGAAGACCGGCTGGCCGCCGCGGCGCGCGACGATGATGCGGTTGAAGTCCGCGGGCCGCTCGAGCCGCGCCTGCACCTGCACCATCTGCTCGCGCTCGCGCGCGGTGAGGCTCCCCGCCGGGAGCTCCTGGTTCTCGGCGCGGATCGCGGCCACCACCTGGTCCACGCCCACGCCCATCGCCTCGAGGTCCGCGGGACGCAGCAGGATCTGGACCTCGCGCTTGACACCGCCGACGAGCGTGACCTGGCCGACGCCGCGCACGTTCTCGATGCGCTTGCGCACCACCTGGTCGGCGAGCGTCGTCAGCTCGCGCGGCGTGCGCGTTGCGGAGCGCAACGCCACGGAGACCACCGGCAGGTCGTCGGGGTTGAAGCGCGAGATCTTCGGCTCCTTCACTTCCTTGCGGAAGCCCGGCTTGAGGACGGCGACCTTCTCGCGCACGTCCTGGGCCGCGGTCGCGGGATCCACCGTGAGCTGGAACTCGGCGATCACGACCGAGAGGCCCTCGTAGGAGCGGGAGGAGATCTGCTTGATCCCGCTCACCGTGTTCACCGCTTCCTCGATCTTGCGGGTGAGGTCGGCCTCGACGGTTTCCGGGGAGGCGCCGGGGTACTCGGTCTGCACCACGACGACCGGGAAGTTGATGTCGGGGAACTGCTCGACCGGCAGGCGGAAGTAGGAGAAGAGGCCGAGCACCAGGAACGCCGCCATCATCATGGTGGCGAACACCGGATTCGCGACGCTCACGCGGGTGAGCCACATGGTGCGCTCCTCAGGCTCTCGCGGCGCAGCGGGGCGCGCTCACCGCGCGGCTCCCGCGACGCGTACCGGGACGCCCTCGCGGAGCGCGCCGAGGCTCGCCTTCACGACCTCGGCCGGGCCGTCGATCCCGGCGACCACCTCGACGGTGCCCTCGGCCTCGTCGCGCAACCCGAGCCCGACCGGCACGCGCGCGAGCGTCCCCTCCGCGAGGCGGTAGACGTAGGCGCCTTCCGGACCCTCGTGGATCGCGTCGAGCGGCAGCACCCAGGCGGCCGCGCGCTTGTCGAGCGTCACGCCGCCCTTCGCGAACATGCCCGCGCGCAGCGCGCCGTCGCGGTTCGGCAGCACCGCGTAGACCAGGATCGAGCGCGAGCCGCCGATGGCCGCCGGCGCGATGCGGTCGATCCGGCCGGTGAAGGTGCGCCCTTCGAACCCCTCGACGGTGAAGGTCACCTCCTGCCCGACGCGGATCGCGGGGATGTCACCCGCGGGCACCGCCGCCTCGACCTCGAGCTCGGCGAGGTCGACGAGCGTGAGGATCTTCCCGTCCACGGCGACGCGCTCACCCGGCTGCGCGAGGCGCTGCGCCACCACGCCGGCGATCGGGGCGCGGACGATCGTGTCCTCGAGCGCCTTTCTCGCGAGCGCGAGCTGCGCGGCGGCGGCGCGCTGCCGCGCCTGCGACACGGTCACGTTCGAGAGCGTGCTGTCGAAGGCGTTCTGCGAGATGAAGCCCTGCGCGAGGAGCTTCTCCTGGTTCGCGCGGTTCTTCTCCGCAAGCTCGGCCTGGGCGCGCGCCGCCTCGAGGTCCGCGACCTTCTCCGCGACACGCGACTCCGCTTCGGTCGCGTCGATGCGCGCCACGACCTGGCCGGCGCGCACCGGCTCGCCTTCGCGGACGAGGAGCTCGCGGATCTCGCCCGCCACCTTCGCCTTGACGACGGTCTGGTTGCGCGCCTGCAGGCTGCCGGTGAGCGGGATCGCGCGCTTCAGCTCGCGGCGCTCGGCGGTGACGAGGTCGGCCGGCGCGAGCTCGATCGGCGCGGGCGCGGCGACGGGCTTCGCGTTCGAGCGGGCGGCGCCGGTGAAGGCGAGCGCCGTGGCGAACAGGGCGACGCCCGCGGCGGTCGCGAGCGCGGCGATGCGTTTCGTACGGGGTTTCATGCGGCGGGGCCCTCCTGCGCGAGGCCGCGCAGCGCGAGGTCGAGGTAGGTCTGCAGGAAGACGTTCGGGTCGGCCTGCTCGCGCTCGCAGCAGCCGAGCGAGTGTTTCCAGACGGCGAGCATGACGAGCGGCGACATCAGCACGCGGCCGACGTAGTGCACGTCGAGGGTCCGGAACTCGCCGGAGGCGACGCCGCGCGCGAGCGCGCGCTCGAACATGCGGCTGCCGCGGCGGATCACCTCGTCGTAGTAGAAGTCCGCGATCTCGGGGAAGTTGCGCGCCTCGGAGATCATGATCTTCGGGATCGCCGAGAGCCGCGTGTCGCCGATGAGGCGCCACCAGCCCATCACGATCTCGCGAAAGAGCGCGCCGGCCGGCCCGTCGAAGCCGTCGACGAGCTCCTCGGCCTCGACGATCGCAGGGACGAGGCCCTGGCGGACGACGGCCTTGAAGAGTTCCTCCTTGCTCTCGAAGTAGAGATAGAGCGTCCCCTTGGAGACGCCCGCGCGGTGCGCCACGTCCTCGAGGCGCGTCGCGGCGTAGCCCCTCTCGGCGAAGAGGTCGAGCGCGGCTTCCATGAGCTCGCTCGGGCGGGATTCCTTGCGGCGTTCCCAGCGCGGCTCGGCGCGTGTCTGCGGCGTGTGTTCCATGGGCTTACTGGAGTTAGTGACCGGCCGGTAAGATATTGATTACTGACCGGTCAGTCAACAGTTGCCTCGAACATTTCATATGTGAGCGCACGCTCTCATGTAGCCCATTGTGCCTCCGATATCCGACACGGGCGGTTCGCGGCGCCTCCACGCGGCTTTGACCGGCCGAACCGGTGGGGCTAGATTGGCAGGCGCCTGCGCCCGTCTGGCTCCGCGGGAAAAAAACAAGCGAATGGCAAAAAGGAGGAGACGACCAATGAACGATTCCTATCTCGGCAGCATGTCCCGGCGGGATCTCCTGCGGCTCGGCGGCGCCGCGGCGGTGACTTCCTTTGGCGCGGCCGTGTTCGGCCTGCCGAAGCCGGCGCGGGCGCAGCCGCTCAGCGGACCCGTGCCGGAGGTGGACCGCGTCGCGATCCGCGTCGTCACCGACTCCTACCACCACGCCTTCGAGCAGGGCCGGAAGGTCGGCGACATGGAAATCGTGCGCTACGCATTCGACCTCGCGCCCAATCGCCCGCCGCAGAAGGCGCTGCAGAACGAGTGGGGCCTCTCGCTGCATCTTCAGTCCTGGCAGGGGCAGGACGCGAGGCAGGTGCTGATCGACTTCGGTTACACGCCGGAGACGCTCAACAACAACCTCGCGCTCCTGAGGATCGACCCGGCCCAGCTCGACGCCCTGGTGCTCTCGCACGGGCACTACGACCACTTCGGCGGGCTGAACGGGTTCCTCGCGGCGAACAAGGGGCGGCTCAAGGCCGGGCTGCCGTTCTACCTCGGCGGCGAGGAGTGCTTCTGCACGCGCGAAGCCGGCGTCGGCGCGAGCGCCGGCGACTTCGGCGCACTCGACCGCAGGGCGATCGCAGACGCGGGCGTCACGGTCGTCTTCGCGGACCGCCCGTCGGTCGTGGCGGGCCACGCCTTCACCACGGGCGGCATTCCCGCGGCGTCGTTCGAGCGCGTCCTCTCGCCGACGCGCATGAAGGTCGGCGTGCAGAACGGCGTGGGCTGCGCGCCCGAGGGGCTGCCCGAGGCGAAGCGCACGGCCACGATCGTCCCCGACGACTTCCAGCACGAGCAGGCCACCTGCTTCAACGTCAGAGGCAAGGGGCTCGTGGTCATCACCTCCTGCGGCCACCGCGGCGTCGTGAACTCCGTGCGCGGCGCGATGAAGGTGTCGGGCGTCAACAAGGTCCACGCGGTGCTCGGGGGCTTCCACCTGGCGCCGCATCCGCCCGAATACCAGCGCGAGACGGTGATGGCGCTGAAGGAAATCAACCCGGACTGGCTGATCCCGATGCACTGCTCGGGCGAGGTCTTCATCTCCCTCGCCATGCAGGAAATGCCCGGGAAGACCATCCGCTCGTCCACCGGCACGCGCTACATCTTCTCTGCCTGAACCCGGGCCGGGGGGCGTTTGCGCGCGCCTCCCGATTCCGCTACGCTCGTCGCGAGCTGCGAACTAGGGGTCCTGGCGCGCGAAGCGCGCCGGGTGAGAAACACCCTCCGAACCTGATCCAGTTAATGCTGGCGTAGGGAATGTCGCGCGAGCGCCGGGGCCGCCGCCCGGGCGCGCGAGGCGCCCTCCGCCGACCGAAGGCGCATCGCTTGATCCCGAACGTCGTCTCCATCGCCGGCGTCGACCCCTGCGGGGGCGCGGGCGTGCTCGCGGACGTCAAGACGTTCTCCGCGCTCGGCGCCTACGGCTGCGGCGTCGTCGCCGCGTTGACGGCGCAGAACACGCGCGCGGTCACCGGCATCCACGAGGTGCCGCCCGAGTTCCTGCGCCTGCAGATCGACACGCTCTTCGACGACGTCGCCATCGACGCGGTGAAGATCGGCATGCTCGCTTCCGCACCGCTCATCCGCACCGTGGCCGATGCCCTGCGCCGCCACCGCCCGCGCTTCGTCGTGCTCGACCCGGTGATGGTGGCGAAGAGCGGCGACCGGCTGCTTCGCGCCGACGCGGTCGAGGCGCTGCGCCTCGAGCTCCTGCCGCTCGCGACCGTCGTGACGCCGAACCTGCCCGAGGCCGCCGACCTGCTCGGCACGCCGGTGGCCGACTCGCCCGAGGCGATGCGCGCCGCCGCGCGCGCGCTGCGCGAGCACGGCCCCGCGAACGTGCTCGTGAAAGGCGGGCACCTTCCGGGCGACCGGCTCGTCGACGTCCTGTTCGACGGCGAGCGGTTCGTGGAGCTCGCCGCCGCGCGCATCGTCACGAAGAACACCCACGGGACGGGCTGCACGCTGTCGTCGGCGATCGCGGCGCTCCTGCCGCAGCGCCATTCGGTGGCGGCCGCGGTGCGCGACGCGCGCGCCTACGTGCTCGAGGCGATCCGCGCCGCCGACCGCCTGCACGTCGGCGGCGGCCACGGCCCGCTGAACCATTTCCACCAGGCCTGGGCCGCATGAGCCCGGGCCGCACCCGAGGAGGACGACCATGAACGCGCGCCAGAAGTTCGTCGCGAGCCAGGCCCACGTCGACGACGAGGCGGTGAAACCCCTGCCCGCGTCGCGCAAGGTCTACGTCGAGGGCTCGCGGCCCGACATCCGCGTGCCGATGCGCGAGATCACGCAGACCGACACGCCGGTGCTCGGCCGCAACGGCGAGCCGGGGACGGAAAAGAACCCGCCGATCTGCGTGTACGACACGTCCGGGCCCTACACCGACCCCGCCGTGAAGATCGACATCCGCGCCGGGCTCCCGCCGCTGCGCGCGCCCTGGATCGCCGAGCGCGGCGACACCGAGGCGCTTCCCGGGCCGTCCTCGCGCTATGGGCGCGAGCGGCTCGCCGATCCCAGGCTCGCGCCGATGCGCTTCGACCTGAAGCGCGCGCCGCGCCGCGCGAAACAAGGCATGAACGTCACGCAGATGCACTACGCGCGCCGCGGCATCGTCACCCCGGAGATGGAGTTCGTCGCGATCCGCGAGAACCAGCGCCTCGAGCGCTACCCGGAGCTGCTGCGGCGGCAGCATCCGGGCGAGCCCTTCGGCGCGCGCCTGCCGCGCGAGATCACGCCCGAGTTCGTGCGCGACGAGGTGGCGCGCGGCCGCGCCATCATCCCGGCGAACGTCAACCACCCCGAAGCCGAGCCGATGGCGATCGGCCGCAACTTCCTCGTGAAGGTGAACGCCAACATCGGCAACTCCGCGGTCAGCTCGTCGATCGGCGAGGAGGTGGAGAAGATGACCTGGGCGATCCGCTGGGGCGCCGACACGGTGATGGACCTCTCCACCGGCAAGAACATCCACGAGACGCGCGAGTGGATCGTCCGCAACTCGCCCGTGCCGGTCGGCACCGTGCCGATCTACCAGGCGCTCGAGAAGGTGGGCGGCAAGGCGGAAGAACTGACCTGGGAGGTCTTCCGCGACACGCTGATCGAACAGGCCGAGCAGGGCGTCGACTACTTCACCATCCACGCGGGCGTGCGGCTCGCCTACATCCCGCTCACCGCGCGGCGCCTCACCGGCATCGTCTCGCGCGGCGGCTCGATCATGGCGAAGTGGTGCCTCGCGCACCATCGCGAGAGCTTCCTGTACACGCATTTCGAGGAGATCTGCGAGGTCATGAAGGCGTACGACGTCGCTTTCTCGCTCGGCGACGGACTGCGCCCGGGCTCGATCCACGACGCGAACGACGCGGCGCAGCTCGCCGAGCTGAAGACCCTGGGCGAGCTCACCGACGTCGCGTGGAAGCACGACGTGCAGGTGATGATCGAGGGCCCGGGCCACGTGCCGATGCACCTCGTCAGGGAGAACATGGATCTCCAGCTCCAGTGGTGCCGGGAAGCGCCGTTCTACACGCTCGGGCCGCTCACGACCGACATCGCCCCGGGCTACGACCACATCACCAGCGCGATCGGCGCGGCGATGATCGGCTGGTTCGGCACCGCGATGCTCTGCTACGTGACGCCCAAGGAGCATCTCGGGCTGCCGAACAAGAAGGACGTGAAGGACGGCATCATCGCCTACAAGATCGCCGCGCACGCCGCCGACCTCGCCAAGGGGCACCCCGGGGCGCAGGTGCGCGACAACGCGCTCTCCAAGGCGCGCTTCGAGTTCCGCTGGGCCGACCAGTTCAACCTCGGCCTCGACCCCGACACGGCGAAGGACTTCCACGACGAGACCCTGCCACAGGAGGGCGCGAAGCTCGCGCACTTCTGCTCGATGTGCGGCCCGCACTTCTGCTCGATGAAGATCACCCAGGACGTGCGCGACTACGCCGAGAAGGCGGGCCTCGCGGCGGAAGAGGCGCTCGCCCGGGGGATGGCGGAGAAGTCGCGCGAGTTCGTGGAGCAGGGCGCGGAGATCTACCGGCCCGCCTGAACGGTGTGTCGGCCGGCGCGGCGCTGCGGGCGATGCGGGCCGGCGAGCGCGGCGGCGGCCGGGAGCTCGATGCGTTGCGCGAGGCGCGCGACGGCGAACCGGGTTAGCATCGCGGCCGGTCCGGACAACCGCAGGAGACGAAGATGGGGCTTCTCGACGAACTGCTCGCCGGCGCGATGCAGGGCGCGGCCGGCGCGTCGCCGCGCGAGCGCAGGACGAGCGCTGCAGGCGGCGCCGACATGGGCCGCGTGATGATGGCGCTCCTGCCCGTCGTGCTCGCCATGCTCTCCGGGGGGCAGGGCGGACGCGCGCGTGGCGGCGGCCTCGAAGATGCTCTCGGGCAGATGATGGGCGGCGGCGCGCCCCGCGCCGGCGCGGGCGGCGGGCTGGGCGACCTCCTCGGGCAAGTACTCGGCGGCGGCGCGGGCGGCGGAGGCGGGCTTGGCGATCTCCTGGGCCAGCTCCAGCGCGCCGGCTTCGGCGAGCAGGCGCGCTCGTGGGTCGGCACCGGCGCGAACCAGCCGATCGGGCCCGATGCGATCGAGGCGATCTTCGGCCGCGCGGGCCTCGCATCGATCGCGCGGCAGGCGGGGGTGAGCGAAGCCGACGCCTCGCGCGGGCTCGCCGATCTCCTGCCCGAGGTCGTGGACCGCGTCACCCCGGGCGGCGAGGTGCCCGACTTCGACCAGCTCACCGCGAGCGTCGAATCGCTCGCCCGGCAGCTCCGCGGCTGAAGCGCAGGCGGCGCACCGCCGCGCGTGCGGGCGCGCGGCGAGCCGCTACAATCGCGCGCTTTCGCGGGGACACGATTTGGATTCCGTCGCACTCTTCAAGGCCCTCGTCCTCGGCATCGTCGAGGGCCTCACCGAATTCCTCCCGATCTCGTCCACGGGCCACCTGATCCTCGCAAGCGACCTCCTCGGCGTCAACGACGAGAAGGGCAAGATCTTCGACATCGTGATCCAGACCGGCGCCATGCTCGCCGTGGTCTGGGAGTACCGCCACCGCTTCGGCGGCGTGCTGCGGGGGCTCGCCACCGAGCGCAGGGCGCAGCGCTTCGTCGCCAACATCGCCATCGCGTTCGTACCGGCCGCGGTGCTCGGCCTCGCGTTCGGCAGCGCGATCAAGCATGCGCTCTTCAAGCCGGTACCGGTGGCGGTCGCGTTCATCGCCGGCGCGTTCGTGATCCTGTGGGCCGAGCGGCGCGTGCACACGGTGCGCGTGGACGACGTGGACGACATGACCTGGAAGGACGCCCTCAAGGTCGGTTTCGCGCAGGCCTTCGCGCTGATCCCGGGCACTTCGCGCTCGGGCGCGACCATCATCGGCGGCCTGCTGTTCGGCCTGTCGCGCAAGGCGGCGACCGAGTTCTCGTTCTTCCTCGCGGTGCCGACGCTCGTCGCCGCGGGCGCCTACGACCTCTACCGGAACCGCGGCCTCTTCGCCGCCGACGACCTCGGCGTGTTCGCGGTGGGCCTGGTCGCCTCGTTCGTGTCGGCGTTCCTGTGCATCCGCTGGCTCCTGCGCTATATCGTCCGCCATGACTTCACGATCTTCGCCTGGTATCGCATCGGCTTCGGCGTGGTGGTGCTCGTCACCGCCTACACCGGGCTCGTCGACTGGACGGTCGGCTGAAGCCGGCGGCGTTCGCCACGAAGGCGCGAGGCATCTCGGGCGCGGCCCACGGCGCGGGCGGTTCGTGACCGGGCCGGCGCGCCCGCTCCGGGCGGTCCGCTTCGCGCGCTCCGCGTCTTCGCGGTGAGAGACCGCCGGGCAGCCCTTGGACACCCGCAACGACCAGCACGACCTCGAGGTCATCCTCAAGTCGCGCTTCCCGCTCGTCGTGGTCGAGACCCACGAGGAGCGGCGCGTCGTGGACCTCCTCGAGCGCATCGCCAACCTGAACGGCTGGGCGTTCTTCGTCTGGACGCTCGTCGACGGCCTGCGCCGTTCCACGCAGAGCCAGCCCGTCACGATGACCTACGGCTTCACCGACTGCCTCAGGCACATCGAGAAGACGCCGCAGAACGGCCTCTACGCGCTGCTCGATGCGCACGCCTTCCTCGACGATCCCCTCAACCAGCGGCTCGTGCGGCAGATCGCGGCGGGCTACGCGAAGACCGAGCGCACGCTCGTGTTCGTGAGCGCCCGGCTCGAGCTCGCGCCGGAGCTCGCGCGCGTGGCGGCGCGCTTCGAGCTCTCGATGCCGGATGCCGAGGCGATCCGCAGGCTGGTGAAGGAGGAGGCGCAGATCTGGGCCCAGCGGCGCGGCAGCCGCGCGACCGCTTCGCCCGACGCGCTCGAGCTCCTCTGCCAGCATCTCGCCGGGATGTGCAGCGACGACGCCCGGCGCCTCGTGCGCCAGGCGCTCGAGGGCGACGGCAGCATCACGCGCGACGACATCCGGCAGGTGGTGCGCTTCAAGCACCAGGCGATGGCGGCCGGCGGCGTCCTCGCGCTCGAGCTCGACACCGCGAGCTTCGCGGAGGTCGCCGGGATGGCCGGGCTCAAGCGCTGGCTCGAGCTGCGGCGCGGCCCCTTCACCGGCGACGCCCGCGCGCTCGGCCTCGATCCGCCCAAGGGCATGCTCCTCACCGGCGTGCAGGGCAGCGGCAAGAGCCTCGCGGCGAAGGCGGTCGCCGGGGCCTGGGGCGTGCCGCTGCTGCGCCTCGACTTCGGCACCCTCTACAACAAGTTCTTCGGCGAGACCGAGCGGAACCTGCGGGAGGCGCTGGCGGCCGCCGAGGCGATGGCCCCCTGTGTGCTCTGGATCGACGAGATCGAGAAGGGGCTCGCGTCGGACGCCTCGGGCGGCACCGACGGCGGCGTCTCGCGGCGCGTCCTCGGCACGCTCCTCACCTGGATGGCCGAGCGCCGATCCAAGGTCTTCCTCGTCGCGACCGCGAACGACATCGCGATGCTGCCGCCGGAGCTCGTGCGCAAGGGCCGCTTCGACGAGATCTTCTTCGTCGATCTGCCCGACGCGCCGGCGCGCGCGGAAGTCTTCCGCATCCACCTCGCGCGGCGCAAGCTCGACCCGGCGGCCTTCGACCTCGCGGCGCTCGCCGCGCTGACGGAGGGCTTTTCCGGCGCCGAGGTCGAGCAGGCGATCGTCGCGGCCCTCTATGAAGCGCACGCGGCGGGCAGGCCGATCGACACGGCGCTCGTCGCCGCCGAGGTCGCGCGCACGCGTCCGCTCTCGGTCACGATGGCCGAGCGCATGGCGGCGCTGCGCGAGTGGGCGCGCGACCGGACGGCGCGCGCGGACTGACCGGGTCGGGACGGACCATGACGGCAGACGGGCAGCCCATCGAAGTCGTCCACAACGCCGCCGCGGGCCGCTTCGAGGCGCGCGTCAACGGGCTTCTCTGCGTGGCCGTCTACCGGCTCGCCGACGGCGTGATGCGGATGACGCACACCGAGGTGCCGCCGCTCCTCGAGGGGCGCGGCATCGCGTCGCGGCTCGTCGCCGCGGCGGTGGACTACGCGCGCGCGAACGGCCTCGCCATCGTGCCGGCCTGCTCGTACGTGCGGGCGTGGATGCGCCGGCACCCGCACGCGCAGGACGTGCTCGCCGACGACGATCGTCCCTAGGGAGTGTCGGAACAGAGGGGGACACGTCCCTCTTCGACCCCCGATGTCAGAGGAAGCCCTGATCCATTCGGCGATCAGATCAGGTCTTCCCGAGGACCTCTGCCGCGGATGCGCGAACGACGCGGGCCGCGTGGCGGCACGCTCGCCGCATCGCCGAGCGGGCGCCGGCCGGCCTGGGCACGGGACTCGCGCCCGGTCCCGCCGCGCCGCTCACTCTGCGGGCCTCCGCGCTCCGTGCGTCCCCCGCGCTGACGGGAGTCGGCGGCCGAGCAGGAACAGGCCCGCCGCCCGCGGCGTCAGTCGCGGTAGCCCGGACTCTCCCGGTCGAGCCGGCGCAGCAGCGCCGGCCACGCGAGGTCCCCGCCGGAACCGTGCGTCACCTGCTCCCACTGCGCCGGCGCGCCCGCCAGGATCGGGGCCGGGATCCGGCGCACGCGCGCGCCGCCCGCGAGCGCCCGCACCTGCATCTCGCAGGTCTTCTCGAAGAAATACATCGCCACGAACGCCTCGGCGACCGTCCGGCCGACCGTCAGCAGGCCGTGGTTGCGCAGCATCAGGAAGCGCTTGTCGCCGAGGTCGCGGACGAGGCGCGGCTTCTCGTCCTCGACGAGCGCCAACCCCTCGTAATCGTGATACGCGAGCGAGGCGAGCACGAACATCGAGTGCTGCGACAGCGCCAGGACGCCGTCCTCCTGGGCCGCGACCGCCACGCCGTTCGTGCTGTGCAGATGCAGCACGCACTGCGCGTCCTCGCGGGCGGCATGGATCGCGCTGTGGATGGTGAAGCCCGCCGGGTTGATGTCGTGGGGGCTCGCGACGACCTTGCGCCCCTGCAGGTCCACCTTCACCAGGCTGGAGGCCGTGATCTCCCCGAACATCAGCCCATAGGGGTTGATCAGGAAGTGGTGCTCAGGGCCCGGGACGCGCGCCGAGATGTGGGTGAAGACGAGGTCGTCCCAGCCGAACAGCGCCACGAGGCGGTAGCAGGCGGCGAGGTCCACGCGCTGCCGCCACTCCGCGGCGCTCGCGGTCGAGCGCACTTCACTGGCACGGTCGTTCATGGCTTTCCCTCCCGCGGCTGTGGCGACCTGCTATTATATAGACCGGTCTAGTTATTCGGTCAAGGAGGTGCGCGACGTGAAGGGCGATGCGGCCAGCGGGAGCCGCGAGCGGATGCTCGAGGCGACCATCGATCTCATGCGCGGATCCGGGCTGACCGGGGCCGGGATCAACGAAATCGTCCGCGCGAGCGGGGCGCCGAAAGGCTCCGTCTACCACTTCTTTCCCGGCGGGAAACTGCAGATCGCCGCGGAGGCGCTCGCGATCTACTCGGAACGTGTGCAGGCGTTCCTCGACGGCGCGCTCGCGGGCGGGCGATCCGCCGGCGAGAAGGTGCGCGCGCTCTTCGACGCCTTCGCGCGGCGCGTCGAGGAGGGCGATTTCCGCCGCAGCTGCGCGGCCGGCGCCGTGAGCCTGGATCTCGACGTCGAGGTGGAGGAGTTGCGCGCCGTGCTCGCCGACGCGTTCGCCGACTGGACCGCGCTCATCGCGCGGCACTTCGACCTCGGCGACGCGCGGCGCACGAAGTCCTTCGCCGGGCTCGTCCTCACCGCGATCGAGGGCGCTTACGTCCGCGCGCGCGCCGAGCGCTCGTCGAAGCCGTTCCGCGAGGCGGGCACCTGGCTCGCGGAGCTCGCGGAGCGGCGGGCGTAGCGGGCCGAGGCCGGGACACGGCCACGGCGCACGGCGCGCGGATTCCGCCCGAGCCGCACGGGGTACGACCGCGGCCGAGCCGCCGCGGACGAGGCGGCGGGCCCCGCAAGAGGCCCGTCCGGGCGCGTCGCAGCCTAGAACGTCTTGTACTGGAGGTACTTGCCGGTCAGCACGATCTTGACGCGGTCGCCCTTGTCGTTCGGCAGGCGCGTGAGGTCCATGTCGAAGTCGATCGCGCTCATGATGCCGTCGCCGAACTCCTCGTGGATGAGCTCCTTGATCGCGGGCCCGTAGATCATGACGATCTCGTAGAGGCGGTAGATCAGCGGGTCGGTGGGGACGGCGGTGGGCAGCCCGCCCTTGTAGGGCACGTATTGCAGGACCTTCACCGCCTCGGGCGGCAGCTCGAAGATCCGGCCCACCGTCTCGGCCTGCTTCTTCGTCATCTGCATCTGGCCAAGGCAGGCGGTGGTCGTCCACTCCTTGCTCTGGCCGAGCTTCTTCGCGACGTCGGCCCATCGGATGCCTTTGTGCATGCGCGCGGCGACGATCATCTCGGTGACGTCGGCGCGGGTCAGGGGCTTCGCGTAGGCGGTCGGCATGTCGGACGGCTTCATCGGTTCTCCTCGGCAGCGTCGGGTTGGCGGGTGTTCAGCGCAGGTTGACGACCAGGGCGGCGGGCTTGTGCGCGAGCGGCGGCGGCTCGCCCTGCCGGCCCGGCGCCGCGGCCGGCGCTTCGGCCTCGTCGAGGCCGGGGCGCAGCACCGGCGGGTGCCTGTCGCCGTCGCGCCCAGCGCCGGACTGGTAGAGCTTCGAACGGTTCACGAGGAAGTCCACCAGGTGGTTGCGGATCCGGTAGTACTGCGGGTCGTTGAAGATGGTGTTGCGGGTGCGGTCGCGCGGCATGGTGTTCTCGACCACCTCGGCGATCAGCGCGCGCGGGCCGTTCGACATGAGCAGGATCTTGTCCGCGAGCAGGATCGCTTCGTCGACGTCGTGCGTGATCATGAACACGGTCTGGTGCGTCGCCTGCACGATGCGCAGGAGCTCGTCCTGGATCGTGCCGCGCGTCAGCGCGTCGAGCGCGCCGAAGGGCTCGTCGAGGAGCAGCATCTTCGGCTGGATCGCGAAGGCGCGGGCGATGCCGACGCGCTGCTTCATGCCCCCGGAGAGCTCGGCCGGCTTCTTGTGCTCGGCACCCGCCAGGCCGACCATCGCGATGTACTTGCGCGCGTGCGCGTCGATGCGGTCGCGGGTCCAGTCGGGCCAGCGCGACTTCACCGCGAAGGCGACGTTCTTCAGGACCGTGAGCCAGGGCATCAGCGCGTGGCCCTGGAACACGACGCCGCGGTCGAGGCTCGGGCCCGCGACCTCGCGGCCGTCCATGATGACGACGCCGTCGGTGGGCGACTCCAGGCCGGCGAGCACGTTGAGGATGGTCGTCTTGCCGCAGCCCGAGTGGCCGATGATGCAGACGAACTCGCCGCGCTCGATGCCGAAGCCGATGTCCTCGAACACCACGGTGTCGGCGCGGCCCGCGGCGCCCGGGAACACCTTCTTCAGGCCTTGCACCTCCAGGAACGCCATGGCGTCACTCCACGTACGTGACCAGCTTCTGCAGCCGGCCGAAGACGAAGTCGAGGATCATCCCCATCACCCCGATCACCAGGATCGCGAAGATCACGTTGGTGAGGTTCAGGTTGTTCCATTCGTTCCAGACGAAGTAGCCGATGCCGGTGCCGCCGACCAGCATCTCCGCCGCGACGATCACGAGCCAGGCGATGCCGATCGAGATGCGCATGCCGGTGAGGATCGTCGGCGCCGCCGCCGGGAGGATCACCCGGAAGGCGCGCCTGAGCGGCGGCACCTCGAGCGTCTTGGCGACGCTGAGCCAGTCGCGCCGCACGCTCGCCACGCCGTAGGCGGTGTTGATGAGCGCCGGCCACAGCGAGCAGATGAAGATCACGAACACGCCCGAGACCGACGAGTCCTTGATCGTGTAGAGCGCGAGCGGCATCCAGGCGAGCGGCGAGATCGGCTTCAGCACCTGGATGAAGGGGTTGAGCGCGCGGTTGAGCAGCGGCGACATCCCGATCAGGAAGCCGAGGGGGACCGCGACGAGGATCGCGAGCGTGAAGCCGCCCGCCACGCGGGCGAGCGAGTACGCGAGCTGGATGCCGACGCCCTTGTCGTTCGGCCCGTTGTCGTAGAACGGCCGCGAGAGGTGCTGGACCACCGCCTCGCCGAGCTGCGCGGGCGTGGGGAAGCCGTCGGACTTCCGCACGCCCCGGCCCATGAGCTGCGCGTACTCGTCGTCCGCGGCGGCCGCACGCTCGGGCTGGACGGTGGCGAAATGCCACACGGCGAGGGCGGCGAGCGCGAAGACGAGCGAGAGCAGCGCGGCGCGGAGGGTCTCACGGGTGAACATGCCGCCCCCTACGCCATCTTCCGGATCGCGAAGCTCGCCAGGTACTTCTCGGGCTGGGCCGGGTCGAACTCCTTGCCCATCACCTTGAACTTCTGGTAGTTCGACGCCGGCGCTTTCATGTCGAGCTCGGCCATGCGCTTGCGCGCGTCGGTGGCGAGGAACACGTCCTCGGCGATCTGCTTGTAGTTCACCTCGCCCTTGACGTAGCCCCAGCGCTTCATCTGCGTGAGCATCCAGACGGCCATCGACTGCCACGGGAACGGGTCGAAGTCGACGCGGTCGGGCACGTTGCGCACGTTGCCGAGCCCGTCCGGGAACTTGCCGATCAGCACCTGCTCGAGGAGCGGCACCGGCTGGTTCAGGTAGTTCGCGGGGGCGATCACGGTGGCGATCAGCGGCCGGTTCTTCGGGTCGCGGGCCATCTGCGCGGCGAGGAGGACGGCGCGGTAGAGCGCGGCGAACGTGTTCGGGTTCTCCCGGATGAACGCGCTCGACACGCCGAACGCGCAGCACGGGTGGCCGTCCCAGATCTCCTTCGAGAGGATGTGGATGAAGCCCACGTCGTCCACCACCGCCCGCTGGTTGAAGGGGTCGGGCCCGAGGAAGCCGTCGATGTTGCCGGCGCGCAGGTTCGCGACCAGCTCCGGCGGCGGGGTGACGCGCAGCTGGATGTCGGTGTCGGGATCCAGCCCGTGCTCCGCCACGTAGTAGCGCAACAGCATGTTGTGGATCGAGTAGTCGAAGGGAATGCCGAACCGGAAGCCCTTCCACTGCTTCGGGTCGCGCCTGTCCTTGTGCTTGTTGGCGAGCACGATCGCCTGGCCGTTGATGTTCTGGATCGTCGCGACGTCCATGGGCTGCGCGGCCGAGCCGAGCCCCATGGTGATCGCGAGCGGCATGGGCGAGAGGAAGTGGCTCGCGTCGTGCTCGCGGTTGAGCATCTTGTCGCGGATCAGCGCCCAGCCCGCCGTCTTGTTGAGCGTGACGCTGAGCCCCTGCTTCTTGTAGAAGCCGAGCGGGTCGGCCATGATCAGCGGCGTCGCGCAGGTGATCGGGATGAACCCGATCTTCAGGTCCTTCTTCTCGAGCGCCCCCTGTTTCTCCTGCGCCATCGCCGCCAGCGCGCCGAGCGGGATGAAGCTCGAGACGGCCGCCATCGCGGTGGACGCGCCGACGGCGCCGATGAAGCGGCGCCGGGTCTCGTCGCGCGGGAAGAGGGCGCGCATCGCGGCGGACTCGATCGCGCGCCGGTTCAGCGCCTCGAGGGAGTTGTCGGCGAGGTCGTCGCCGGCGGCCGCGTCGTGCTCGGCCTGGCTCGCGTGACGGCCGCAGCTGCACGCGGCGCCGAGCCGCACGTCGGGATCGAAGGGATTCTTGAATGCAGACATCGCGAGGGCTCCTGGGAAGAAACGCTGACGGGACGCTCTCAGCAGCAAACGTGCCAGGGGCGCGCGAGCGGCGTGCGCCCGATGCGGATGCCGGCGGTGCGGGCAAGCGTCGAGGCGCGACGCCGACGCTTCGCTGCGAAGAGCGCCGCGCGCGTGGCGGGCATCACGCGCGCCGGCACGCCGTTGGTGCGCCGTGCACCACGCGCAGGCGCGCCGCCGTCGCGCTTCGGGTTTCCGGCTGCGCGCATCGGCGGTCGCCGCTTCAGAACTCCAGCGGCTCGAAGTCCGCCTTGGTGACGCCGCACTCGGGGCAGTACCAGTCCGCCGGCAGGTCCGCGAGCCGCGTCCCGGGCGCGATGCCGTGCTCGGGTGCGCCCGCGGCCTCGTCGTAGACCCACCCGCAGACCTTGCAGACCCATTGCCGGGTGGTGGTGTCGGCGAGCGTCGCGGTCATCGGCTACCTCGCGTGGGGCTGGAGCGGTGCGAACACGCGCTCGAAGAGCGGCGCGAGGTCGCGCGAGATTTCGTCGAGGCGCGCGTTGCCGTAGCGCGCGAACACCTCGGCGGGCGGCCGGTGCGCGACCACGGCCCGGCCGTCGGCTTCGTACACGTGGATGCGCAGCGGGATCTCGATGCCGGCGCGCTTGTCGGCTTCCCAGACCCGCACCGCGAGGTCGGGGCGGAACACCTCGAGGATCTGGTCGGCCGGCACGGCGATGCCCCGCTTGGCCGCGTTCGCCTGGCCGTTGATGTGCGCCACCAGTGCGAGCGGCGCCGCGGCGATCGCGGCGACGAGCTTCGCGACGACCTCGTCGACCGGCAGGTCGAAGCTCTGGGTGATCACGCCGCCGCTCCCGCGGGATGCGCACCCCGCGCCTCGAGGCGCGCGATCTCCTTGCGCAGGTGCTTGGTGGCTGGCGTGACGATCGCGATGAAGTAGGCCTCGCGCAGCCGGCGCTGGGCGGGGCTGCGCAGCAGGTAGCCCTTGGCGCCCATGTGCAGGAGCGCCGCGTTGGCAGCGCGCAGGGCGAGCTCGCCGCCGGCGAGCCGCAGCTTCAGGACGTCGAGCACCACGTCGGCGGACGGGTCGGCGTCGAGCGCTGCCGCGAGCGCGTAGGTCGCGTCCCGGGCGGCGGCAAGCGCGGACTCGACGTCGTCGGCCTGGTCGTCGAGGAACGCGTTGACGTGCGCGTGGGTGCGGTTCGACTGCCGCATCATCTCGGCGCAGGCATCGACGAGGCCGAGCCCCATGCCCATCTGCGCGAGGATCATCCCCGGTTTGATGCGCCGCAGATAGGCGGCGGACGCGCCCGGGTGCGCGAGCACGCGCGCCTCCGGGATGAACGTGTCCTTGAAGTGGCAGGCGAGCGTCCGCGTGCCGTCCAGCGCGACGAAGTGCGCGCACTCCACGAGCTTGAAGTCCGGGGCCGCGCACTCGACCACCAGGAACGCGAGGCCGTCTTCGCCGGCGACGGGGCATCCGGTGACGAACACGTGGCCCGGCCCGAGGTTCGAGACCCAGGGCAGCACGCCGTTCACGACATAGCCGCCGGCGACGCGCTCCGCCGTGAGGCGGTACGCCTCGATCTCGTCGCTCGACTTCATGGTGTTGGAGAGCCCGGTGCCGCCGAGGAGCTCGCCCGTCGCGAGGCGCGGCAGGTAGGCGCGCTTCGCCGCGTCGTTGTCGGAGAGCTCGATGTAGCGCGCGACCGCGGTCTGGCACCAGACGAGGAAGCCCGTGGAAAGGCAGGTCTTCGCGACCTCCTCCATGACGCCGATCGTGTGGACGAGGCCGCGGCCGTTGCCGCCGTGCCCGGGCGACACGGCGCCGGCGAAGCCCCCGGCGCGTCCGAGCGCGCGCAGGAACGCCTCCGGGTATTCGGCTTTCGTGTCGATGTCGATCACCTTCGGAGCGAGCTCGCGGCGCACGAGGTCGCGGATCGCGGCGAGCGGATCGGCTGCGGCGGCGGGCCGCGGGGCGAGAACGGCGGACATCGGATGCTCCTCAATGGAGCGGCCCCGGCGTGCCGGGGCCGCGCGCTCAGGCGAGCGAGACGGTCATCGGGATCGGGTTGCGGTAGCTGTTCGCGACTGGCGAATAGAAGTTCGCGTGCCGCACGATCTCGTCGAGCACCTCGCGCGGCGCGTCCGCCTCGAGGACGACTTGCACCCGCACCGCCTGGAAGCCCATCTCCGGGGGCGTCTTGTCGGCGCCGCCCGCGCCCCAGGCGGCGGGGTTGCCGATGTCGCCTTCGAGGTAGAGCTCGAGCTTGCTGATCGGCACGCCCTTCCACGTCGCGACGGCCTGGACGCCCACCGAGAGGCAGGCGCCGAGCGCCGCGAGCAGGACTTCCGAGGGCGCGGGCGCCGTGTCCTGCCCGAAGAGGTGCAGCGGCTCGTCCACGACCACCGGCGCGTGCGCACCGATGTAAGTGAGGTTGCGGAACTGGCCGTCGGCGACGGTGTGCGCCTTCATGGTCCCGCGGGCGCCCGGGTTCTCGCGGCCCTTCTTGGCGAAGGCGGCGAGGCCCTCCTTGTCGATCGGCTTGAGATACACCTTGGCCGCGGGCTTCGGCGGGGCGGCGACGTCGTTCATGGGCAGGCTCCTCGTCGTTCGGGGTCGTTACGCGCATCGCTGCGGCTCGCGACGATGCGCACTCCCGGTCCGCTAATGCGAGGCGCGTGCCAGCGTCCGCGCGAGCAGCGCTTTCGCGCGCGGAGTCAGGGCGTTAGGGGCGACGCAGCGGCGGGAATCCCGCGGCCCGAAAGATCCTTTGTCGACCGGCCTGTGTCGACAATCCAGGGGATTGTCGACATTCGCCGGGCCGGGCTATCGAACGAGCACTTCCCGGCACTCTCCGACCGCGACGGCGCGCGGCGCGCTCGAGACGACGGCTGTTTTCGGCAGCCCCTGAACGAGGGGCTCGAGGGGATGTGTTCCCCTTCTCCGACACCCTGTCAGCGACGGTGCCGGGCGGGATCGATGCCGAGCTGCTTGATCCGGTACTCGAGCTGGCGCAGCGTCATGCCGAGGTGTTGCGCCGCGGCCGACTTGTTGCCGCGGGTCGCGGCGAGCGCGTTCTCGATGCGGTCGCGATCGCCCGCCGACACCGCGCGGTAGCGCCCGAAGCGTGCCGGCTCCTCGGCGGGACGCGGCGCGGCGCTCTCCGCGCCGACGGTGCGCGACTCGGCCGCGAGCACGCGCTCGACTTCGCCGGCACCGACCACGCCGGAGTCGTTGAGCAGCACGATGCGCTCGAGCACGTTCGCGAGCTGGCGCACGTTGCCCGGCCAGGGGAAGCGCGCGAGCGCCTCGACCGCGCCCTGCGAGAGCGTCACGTTGCGCTGGTACGCCTGGTTCAGGCGGCTCGCGAAGTGGCGCGCGAGCGCGCGCACGTCGTCGGGGCGCTCGCGCAGCGCCGGGAGCGTGACCGGGACCACGTTCAGCCGGTAGAACAGGTCGAGCCGGAAGCTGCCCGCGGAGACGAGGCCCTGCAGGTCGCGGTTGGTCGCCGCGACGATGCGCACGTCCACGCGCCGCTCGCGCGTCGCGCCGACGCGCTCGACCACGCGCTCCTGCAGCGCGCGCAGGAGCTTCGCCTGCATCGCCAGCGGCAGCTCCCCGACCTCGTCGAGGAAGAGCGTGCCGCCGTCGGCGAGCTCGAACTTCCCGGGGCGCGCCGCGGTCGCGCCGGTGAACGCGCCCTTCTCGTGCCCGAAGAGCTCCGACTCGAACAGCGCGTCCGGGATCGCCGCGCAGTTCACCTTGACGAACGGGCGGTCGCGCCGCGGCGAGAGGAGGTGCAGCGCGCGCGCGAAGAGCTCCTTTCCGGTTCCCGACTCGCCGAGGAGCAGCACGCTCGCGTCGGTGGGCGCGACGCGCTCGATCGCGGCGAGCGCGGCGAGCACGCGAGGCGAGTCGCCGACGATGCCCGACGCCCGGGCCGCGGCCCCGGCGCGCTCGAGGGCGGCCTTCAGCGCGCGGTTCTCGGTGGCGAGCGCCGCGGTCTCGCGCTCGACCAGCCGCCGGATCTGCAGCACCTGGCCGACGAGCGTGGCGACCATGCGCAGGATGGCGAGGTCGTCCGCGAGGGCTCGGTCGCGCCGCCGCAGCCGGTGCACGCCGAGCACGCCGACGACGCGCCCGTCGCTCTCGATCGGCAGCGCGATGTAGGCGACCGTCTCCTGCGGCAGGCGGCTCCGCTCGACGGTGCGGCAGAGGAACGCCGGCTCGGCGTCGATGTCCTGCACGATCGCCGGCTCGCGCGTGCGGAACACCCGGCCGGTCACGCCTTCGCCGGGGGCGAAGCGTCCACGGCGGATCTCGGCCTGCGTCAGGCCGTAGGCGTAGCGGATGACGAGCGCGTCCGCCTCGGCGTCGTAGAGCAACACGCGCCCGCGGTTGAGGCCGAGGAGCTCCGAGAGGAGGTGCAGCATCTCGCGGACGGCGTCGGCCGGGTCGAGGCTGCGCCCCAGCCGCTTGAGCACTTCGCGCACGAGGAGCGACTCGTGCTCGGCCCAGCGGCTCGGGCTCGCGCGGCTTCGTTCGGTCGTGGGCGTCGACATGCGTCAGGGCGATGCGCGCGCGGGCGCGCTCGCCCCCGGCTCAGCACCATCCGTGCCACCCGCGGCCGCGCGCCACGCGCCGCGCAAACCGTCCGCGCGCGCAGCGGCGGCAGCACGCCGCCGGTCGTTGGCGGCCGCCCCTGAAAGGGCTGTCGGGGAACGCTTCCGGGCACTCTCCGGCGGCGACGACGATCGGCGCGCTCGAGAGGCAAGCGTTCTGCAGCAGCCCCATGAATCAGGGGGTCAAGGGGATGTGTCCCCCATTCTCGACACCCTGCTAGCCCTGCTCCCAAGGGAGCCCCGCCACCTTCCAGCCGCCCACGGTGCCACGGTGGCCGGCGGCGTCCTTGTCACCCTCGAAGCCCTCGAGGACGTTGAAGGCGTTCGCGTAGCCGAGCTGCGTCGCGACGGCGGCTGCGAAGTGCGAACGCCCGCCGCTGCGGCAGAGGAACATGAGCGGCGCGTCGGTCTCGGGCACCTGCGCTCGCAGCTCTTCGGCGAACCGCGGGTTGCGCGCGCCGCCCGGCCAGGTGTTCCACTCGACGAGCGTCGCGCCCGGCACGCGCCCGACCCAGTCCCACTCGGCCTTCGTGCGCACGTCCACGATCCGTGCGCCCGGCACCTGCTGGAGCAGTGCGTGCGCCTCCTTGGGCGTGAGCGCACCGGCGTAGGGCAGGTCCTTGTGCCGCGCGCGCTCGGCGGCGCGGGCGAGGATCGTTTCGGGTTTCTCCATGGTGCGGTGAAGTAGGTATGACGCGCCGCAGTATATCGACGGCGGGCGGCGCGACGCGCGTGGCGCGCTCCGGCTCCTCGCTATGCGGGCCCAGGCTTGGGGCGTCGCGCCTCATGACGGTGCGATCCGGAAGGCACCGCACTATAATGGTGCGGACCCTTCGATCGGCGGCGGGGATTCCTCTTGCGCCTCAGTGGGATAGCGCCGGACCGCCGGTGGCATGCTTTCTGCAATACCCGCCGCGCATTCTTCACCCCGAGGGATTCGTCCCGCCTTTCCAGCTCTAGGAGAAAAACATGGCCCTGTCGCCGAACGACGTTCTCAAGATGATCAAGGAGAAGGAGGTCAAGTTCGTGGACCTCCGCTTCACCGACACCAAGGGCAAGGAGCAGCACGTCCAGGTGCCCTCCCGCCAGTTCACGATGGACAAGTTCGAGCACGGCCACGCCTTCGACGGCTCCTCGATCGCGGGATGGAAGGGCATCGAGGCCTCCGACATGCTGCTCATGCCCGACGCCGACAGCGCCCGCATGGACCCGTTCACCGACGAGGCGACGCTCAACATCAGCTGCGACGTCATCGAGCCCTCGGACATGAAGCCCTACCCGCGCGACCCGCGCTCGATCGCGAAGGCCGCCGAGGCTTATCTGAAGTCCACCGGCCTGGGCGACGTCGCGTACTTCGGCCCCGAGCCCGAGTTCTTCATCTTCGACGGCGTGCGCTGGAGCGTCGAGATGCAGGGCAGCTTCTTCAAGATCGACTCCGAGGAGGCGCCGTGGTCCACCGGCAAGGAGTACGAGGGCGGCAACATGGGCCACCGCGCCCCGGCGAAGGGGGGCTACTTCCCGGTTCCGCCGGTCGATTCGCACCAGGACATCCGCAACGCGATCGCGCTCGCGCTCGAGCAGCAGGGCGTCGAGGTGGAGGTGTTCCACCACGAGGTGGCGGCGCCCGGCCAGAACGAGATCGGCACGAAGTTCAACAGCCTCGTCAAGCGCGCCGACTGGATGCAGATCCTCAAGTACACCGTGTGGATGGTCGCCGCCTCCTACGGCAAGACGGCGACGTTCATGCCGAAGCCCGTGGTCGGCGACAACGGCTCGGGCATGCACGTGCACCAGTCGGTCTGGAAGGACGGCAAGAACCTCTTCGCGGGCAACGGCTACGCGGGGCTCTCCGACTTCGCGCTCCACTACATCGGCGGGATCATCAAGCACGCGCGGGCGCTCAACGCCATCACCAACCCCGGCACCAATAGCTACAAGCGGCTCGTCCCCGGCTTCGAGGCGCCGATCAACCTCGCGTACTCGGCGCGCAACCGCTCGGCGGCCTGCCGCATCCCCTTCGTCGCGAGCGACAAGGCGCGGCGCGTCGAGGTGCGGTTCCCCGATCCGACGGCGAACCCGTACCTCGCGTTCGCCGCGATGCTGATGGCGGGCCTCGACGGCGTGCAGAACAAGATCCACCCCGGCGACCCGCTCGACAAGAACCTCTACGACCTGCCGCCGGAAGAGGCGAAGAAGGTTCCGAACGTGTGCCACTCGCTCGACCAGGCGCTCGACCACCTCGACAAGGACCGCGACTTCCTGCTGCGCGGCGGGGTGTTCTCGAACGACGTGATCGACGCGTACATCGAGCTCAAGATGGCCGAGGTCACGCGCTTCCGCATGACCACGCACCCGGTCGAGTTCGACATGTACTACAGCTCGTAGGCGCGATCCGGACGGGCCGAGCCGCGCCGGTCCCGGTGGTGCGGCCCGTCCTGCCGGCGCGCCCGCCTGCTTCGGCCGGGCCCCCGGCCGGTTCGCCTGCCGGGCCCGGCGCAACGCGGGGACGGCGCGGCCGTNCTTTTTCGTTCCTGCCGTGACTTTTGTCGAAGAATGTGATTTGTAATCAGGGCATTTCTCGGCTACTCTGCAAGTCCGTTCTCGGAACCGGACGCAGCCATGCCCATCGCCTCGCGCCTCGCCGGGTTCGCCGCCTGCGCGCTCGCCGCACAGCTCGCGGCCGCGCAGTCGAGCGACATCTTCAAGTGCGTGGACGAATCCGGCCGCGCGCACTACACGAACGTCAAGAAAGACGCGCAGGGCCGCAACTGCACGCTGGTGACGCGCGAGGTCTCGGTGATCCCGTCGGGCACTTCGCCCGCGGCGGCCGCGCGCGGCGCGGCGCCGGGCGCGCAGGCCGCGGCGGCGAGCTTCCCGCGCGTGGACCGCGACACGCAGAAGTCACGCGACGACAGCCGCCGGAGGATCCTCGAGGACGAGCTCTCCGCCGAGGAGAAGTCGCTCGCGCGCGCGCGCCAGGATCTCGCCGAGCAGGAGTCGGTGCGCGGCGGCGACGAGAAGAACTACCAGAAGGTCCTCGACCGCCTGCAGCCCTACAAGGACGCCGTCGACCGCCACGAGCGCAACGTCGCGGCGCTCCGCCGCGAGCTCGCCAACCTGAAGCAGTAGTCCCGGCGGGACCCGCGCGGGGCGCGGCCGCCGGGCACGCGCCGGTTCGTCTTCGCCGCGCCCGCGGCTGCACGGGCGCCTCCTGCGCGGCGCGTCCATGACCGCGCAGGCCGCGTTCGCCGGGCTCGACCTCCTCGCGACCGCGGTGATCGCGCTCGACGCCGACTTCACGGTGTGCTTCGTCAACACCGCCGCGGAGCTCCTTTTCTCGCTCTCGTCGAAAGCCGCGCGCGGGCAGCGGCTCGCGAAGCTCTTCGCCGAGGGTGCGGAGCTCGAGGCGCGGCTGCGCACCGCGCGCGCCGAGTCGGCCGGGTTCTGGGAACAGGCCGCGACGCTCACGCCGATCGGCCAGGAGCCGGTGGGCGTCAACGTGCTCGCCTCGCCAGTGGAAGCCGACGGCGTCGCCGCGCTGGTGGAGGTGCGCCCGATCGAGAAGCGGCTGCGCGTCGAGCGCGAGGAGCAGCTCGCCTCGGCGAGCCAGGCGAGCCGCGAGCTGATCCGCAACCTCGCGCACGAGATCAAGAACCCGCTGGGAGGCCTGCGCGGCTCGGCGCAGCTCCTCGAGCGCGAGCTCGCCGACCGCCCGGAGCTGCGCGAGTACACGCAGGTGATCATCAAGGAAGCCGACCGGCTGCAGGTGCTGATGGACCGGCTGCTCACGCCGAGCCGCCTGCCGCGCATGGGGCCAGTGAACATCCACGAGGTGTGCGAGCGCGTGCGGAGCCTCGTGCTCGCCGAGTTCCCCGAAGGCATCGTGATCCGGCGCGACTACGACACCAGCCTCCCGGACCTCACCGGCGACCGCGAGCAGCTGATCCAGGTCGTGCTCAACGTGGTGCGCAACGCGGCGCAGGCGCTCGCCGGCGCCCCGGCGCACCTTCGCCCCGTGCGCCCCGAGATCACGCTGCGCACGCGCGTCGTGCGCCAGGCGACGCTGCACCGGCGGCGCTATCCGCTCGCGCTCGAGCTCGCCGTCGTCGACAACGGTCCCGGCGTGCCGGAGGCGATCGCCGGACGCATCTTCAACCCGCTCGTCTCGGGCCGCGACGGCGGCTCGGGCCTCGGGCTCACCATCGCGCAGACCTACGTGCAGCACCACCACGGCGTCCTCGAGTGCGAGAGCCAGCCCGGCCGCACCGTGTTCCGGGTGGTGCTGCCGATCGGCGCGAACGGCAGTGGAGGCGACAAGCCATGAAACCGGTCTGGGTGGTCGACGACGACCGTTCGATCCGCTGGGTGTTCGAGAAGGCGCTCGCGCGCGAGGGCGTCCCGTTCCGCACCTTCGGCTCGGCGCAGGACGCGCTGGCGGCGCTCGAGACGGAGGCGCCGCAGGTGCTCGTCTCCGACATCCGCATGCCGGGCACCTCCGGGCTCGATCTCCTGCAGGCGGTCAAGGCGCGCCATCCCACCCTCCCGGTGATCATCATGACCGCGTACTCCGACCTCGAGAGCGCGGTGGCCGCGTTCCAGGGCGGCGCGTTCGAGTACCTGCCGAAGCCCTTCGACGTCGACCAGGCGGTGGACCTGATCCGCCGCGCGATGGACGAATCGCTGCGGGAGGAAGCGGGCGAGGAAGCGCCCGCCGCGACGCCGGAGATCCTCGGCCAGGCGCCGTCGATGCAGGAGGTGTTCCGCGCCATCGGGCGGCTTTCGCAGTCGAACGCCACCGTCCTCATCACGGGCGAGTCGGGGTCGGGCAAGGAGCTCGTCGCGCGGGCGCTGCACCGGCACAGCCCGCGGGCGGCGAAGCCGTTCGTGGCGATCAACGCCGCGGCGATGCCCAAGGACCTGCTCGAATCCGAGCTCTTCGGCCACGAGCGCGGCGCGTTCACCGGCGCTCAGCAGATGCGCCGCGGCCGCTTCGAGCAGGCCGAGGGCGGCACGCTCTTCCTCGACGAGATCGGCGACATGCCGTTCGACCTGCAGACGCGCCTCCTGCGCGTGCTCTCCGACGGGCACTTCTACCGCGTCGGCGGGCACCAGCCGCTCAAGGCCAACGTGCGCGTGATCGCCGCGACCCACCAGGACCTGGAGAGCCGGGTTCGCGAAGGGCTCTTCCGCGAGGACCTCTACCACCGCCTCAACGTGATCCGCCTGCGGCTGCCGCCGCTCTCCGAGCGCCGCGAGGACGTCCCGCTGCTCGCGCGGCACTTCCTCGCGAAGAGCGCCCGCGAGCTCGGCATCGAGCCCAAGCGGCTCTCCGACGAAGCGATGGCCTTCCTCGCCGCCTACGACTGGCCGGGCAACGTGCGCCAGCTCGAGAACGTCTGCCACTGGCTCACCGTCATGGCGCCGGGGCAGCTCGTCGAGGTCGCCGACCTGCCGCCGGAGCTCCGCGAGGAGCGCACGCGCGCCGCCGACACCGACTGGACCGCGGCGCTCGCGCGCGAGGTCGAGCGGGCGCTCACGCGCGGCGAGGCCGGCCTGATGGACGCGATGACCCGCAGCTTCGAGCGCATCCTGATCGCCAAGGCGCTCGCGCACACCGGCGGCCGCCGCATCGAGGCGGCGCAGCTGCTCGGCATCGGGCGCAACACCATCACCCGCAAGATCGCCGAGCTCGGGATCGAAGGCCCGCACGCCGCGGCCGCCGCCTCTGCGGGCGACTGACCGCGGGCCGGGCGCTCCCCGGCTCCTCCTCTGTCCTTTCCGTCCGGTGTGCGCCTCAGTGTGGCGCGGCCCAGGCGAGCGCCGCGCTGTGGACGGCGGGCGAGTCCGGTGCCGCCGCGACGAGCGCCTGCAGGCGCGGCGCGATCGCCGCGGCGAACGCCTCGAGCGGAACGGCGCACCCCGCGTCGTGCGCCGCGCCCAGCGACGCGGTGAGCAGCGAGCGGTGCCCGCCGAAGACGACGCGCCCGGTCAGCGCTTCGCGCAGGCGCCCGAGCCCTTCGGCCGTCCGTTCGAGCGCCGCCCGCGAGCGCGGCAGGGCGAGGGCGAGCTCCTCCATCCACTCCAGCCAGAACTCGACGGTCGCCCGGTGCACCGGGTCGCGCGGGCAGCGTGTCATCTGTTCGAGCACCCCACCGGCCTCAGGCCGCTCGAGCGCACCACGCATCGCGCGGAGCTTCCGGTTGACGCCGGGATTCGCGAGCGCAAGGAGGCCACCGAGCGCCGCGCCGGCGTTCGCGAGGCGGCCGGTCACGGCGAGCACCAGCACCGCGTCGGCGCCCCGCGCTTCGCACCGGGCCAGCGCGATGCCGAGCGACGCGATCTCGAACGCCGCGTCCGCGACGATGCGCGCATCGGTGTCGCCCACGAGGAAGTGCGCGAGGACCGACGGGCGCAGACCGCCCGAGCGGGCCTGGTCGCGGATCGTCGCGAAAGTGAGGCGCCGCTGGGCGACCGGGACGCGCGCCGCATACCGCGGATAGAGCGAGCGCAGCGCCTGATCGCGCTCGTCGTCGCCGCAGCCGGCGAGGACGAGGGCGCCCGAGGCGAGGCGGGCGAGCGCGTCGGTTTCGAGCGCCGCCCACTCCGCGTCGGCCGCCGCACCCGCCGGCGCGCGGGTGTCGTCGATGAATTCGTCGCGGCTCATGTGCATCGGTTCCTCCCGCGTGACGTGCGGCGGGCCGGGGCCGCGCCGGGGCGCGCCTCGCAGCAAGCGCGACGATACGGCCTCGGCTACGCTTCGCCCCTGTCTTCGGCGGCCAACCCGTTGGCGCGTCGCGCCAGCCCGGCGGCTCGCGGCGCACGCGCGGGAACGCCATCCGCAGGCCGACTGGAGGGGCCCGCGGCGCACCCCGAGACGCGCCCGGTGGAAAGGAAACGAATGGACCGATCCCGGCCAGGTGCGGGCGCGACGGCGCTCCTCTCGCCCGCGCTGAACCTCCACCGCGCGCTCGCAGCGCGCGGCCTGGACGCGGACGCCCTCTTTCGCCGCGCGGGCTGCGATCCCGCGCTGCTGCGCGTGCAGGAGGCGCGCGTCACGAACCGCGCCGTGCGGCGGCTCTTCGAGGTGGCGGAGGAGGCGACCGGCGACCCGTGCATCGGCATCGACGTCGGCGCGCAGTTCCGCGGCGTCGCGATGCACGCGCTCGGCCACGCGTGGCTTGCGAGCGCCACGCTCGCCGAAGCCCTGCGGCGCGTGGCGCGCTATACGCGGGTGCTGAGTGAGTTCTGGAAGGCACGCCTGGAGGAAGAGCCGGCGGGGGTGCGGTTCACGATCGCATACGGCGACCGTGACGCCTACGGCCCGCTCTCGCGCCACGACGCGGTGCTCGCCGCGACCGTGAAGCTCGCGCGCATCACCTACGGCGAGGCGTTCGCGCCGGTCGAGGTGGCGGTCGAGCGCGAGCGGCCCGCCTGCGCGCGGCGGTTCGAGCAATGGTTCCGCGCGCCCATCGCGTGGGGCGCGGCGGCGCCGAGCCTCCTCCTGCGGCGCGAGGACCTAGCGCTTCCGCTCGCGACGGCGAATCCCGGCGTCGCCGTCGCCGCCGAGCGCATCGCGGCCGACTATGCCGTCCGGCTCGACCGCGACGACGTGCGCGCGCGCGTGAAGCGCGAGCTCCTCGGGATGCTGCCCTCCGGCGCGCCGAGCCAGGCGCGGATCGCGCGCGAGCTCGCCCTGAGCCCGCGCACCCTGCACCGCCGGCTGGCGGACGCGGGAACCTCGTTCGTCGAGCTGCTGGACGAGACGCGCCGCGACCTCGCCCTCGAATACCTGCGCCGCGGCGATTACGCGGTGGGCGAGGTCGCGTACCTGGTGGGATTCGCGGAGACCTCGAGCTTCAACCGGGCGTTCCGGCGCTGGACGGGAGGATCGCCGAGCGAGTTTCGCCGCGCGCCGGCCGGGACCTCCGCGGCCGATCCCTGAGCGCCGGCGCGCGGCGGCTCAGCCGCGGGCGCGCGAGTCGTGCTAGGCTCGGGGCTCGGCAAACGCCGCGACGGGAGAGCGCGCCGGTGAGCGAAGTCTCACCGGCGCCGCCGAAGGCGCAAACGCCCGTGAATCGCTCAGGCTGAACACCGTCGCAGGGGCGCCGACTCTGGAGAGCGTCCGCGCGTCCGCGCGCGGGCCACCGAAGGGGCACACGGAGCGGGCGGGGCGCGAAGCCCCGCTCCCCGTAATCTCTCAGGTAACGGGGACAGAGGGGCAGTGCGAGCGCGCGCTCGCCCTGCCCCTTTCCGCGTTTCCCGGGCCCCGGAGGCGAGCGTGCTCGAGCAGACGGTCCTGAACGGCATCCACCGCGAGGCGGGCGCGAAGCTCGTCGACTTCGGGGGCTGGGAGATGCCGCTCCACTACGGCTCGCAGATCGAGGAGCACCATGCCGTGCGCCGCGCCGCGGGCATGTTCGACGTCTCGCACATGCGCGTCGTCGAGGTGCTCGGCGGCGACGCGCGGGCGTTCCTCCGCCGCGCGCTCGCGAACGATGTCGCCAAGCTCGCCGCGCCCGGACGCGCGCTCTATTCCTGCATGCTGAACGAGGCGGGCGGCGTCGTCGACGACCTCGTCTGCTACGCCCTCGCCGGGGACGCGTACCGGCTCGTCGTGAACGCGGGCACGGGGGCGAAGGACCTCGCGTGGCTCGGACGCATCGCCCGCGAGGGCGGGTTCGCGGTGGAGATCGCCGCGCGGCCCGACGTGGCGATCATCGCCGTGCAGGGGCCCGAAGCCCGCGCGCGCTGCTGGCAGGCGTTTCCCGCGCTGCGCGCCGGGACCGAGGCGCTCGTGCCGTTCGCGTCGGCCTTCTTCCGCGACTGGTTCGTCGCGCGCACGGGCTACACCGGCGAGGACGGCTTCGAGATCGTCCTGCCCGGCCCGCTCGCGGCGATGGCCTGGCGCGCGCTCGCGCGCGCGGGCGTGCGGCCCTGCGGGCTCGGCGCGCGCGACACGCTGCGGCTCGAGGCGGGCCTGAACCTCTACGGCCAGGACATGGATGAATCGACGAGCCCGCTCGAATCCGGCCTCGGGTGGACCGTCGACCGGCGAGCCGGCCGCGACTTCGTCGGTCGTGCCGCGCTCGACGCGTCGCAGCCGACGCGCGCCCTGCGTGGCCTCGTCCTCGCCGGCGACGGCGTGCTGCGCGCGCATCAGAGGATTTCGACCGATCACGGCGAGGGCGAGGTGACGAGCGGCACGTTCTCGCCGACGCTCGCACGCTCGATCGCGCTCGCCCGGCTGCCCGCCGCCGTGGCCCCCGGCGATCGCGTCTCGGTCGACATCCGTGGCCGGCGCCTCGCGGCCGTAGTCGTCGCGCCCCCTTTCGTCCGGCAAGGCAAGAGCCTCGTCGATTCCCATCTCACGCAAGAGAGCCGCCCATGATCAAGACGCCGCAGGACCTCAAGTACACATCGTCCCACGAGTGGATCCGCCAGGAGCCCGACGGCACGCTCACGGTGGGCATCACCGACTTCGCGCAGGAGGCGCTCGGCGACATCGTGTTCGTCGAGTTCCCGCAGGTCGGACGCGAGGCGAAGGCCGGGGAGGCGGTGGCGGTGGTCGAGTCGGTGAAGGCCGCTTCCGACATCTACGCGCCGGTCGCCGGCGAGATCGTCGCGGTGAACGAGTCGCTGAAGGACGCCTGGGAGGCGCTCAACAAGGACGCTTTCGCCGCGTGGCTCTTCCGCCTGAAGCCCGCCAATCCGGGCGACGTCGCCGGGCTCCTCGACGCGGCGGCCTACGCCGCGAGCGCCGCGGCGTCGAAGTGATCCCCCACGAGGAGCTTTGCGAATGAACGACCGCCGGATCCCCGCGGGCGGCGCCCTGCCCGAGTTCGCCGCGCGCCACATCGGGCCCGACGCCGCGGAGCAGCGGGCGATGCTCGACGCGCTCGGTTGCGCGTCGCTCGACGAGCTCATGGACCGCGTGGTGCCCGAGGCGATCCGCGACCGCGCGCCGCTCGCGCTGCCCGAGCCCCTGCCCGAGCACGCGGTGCTCGCCGAGCTCGCGCGGCTCGCCGCACGCAACCGCCTGTACCGCTCTTACATCGGCACCGGCTATTACGGCACCTACACGCCGGCGGTGATCCTGCGGAACGTCCTCGAGAACCCGGCCTGGTACACCGCGTACACGCCCTATCAGCCGGAGATCTCGCAGGGGCGGCTGGAAGCCCTGATGAACTTCCAGACGATGGTCGTCGATCTCACGGGGCTGCCGGTCGCCAACGCATCGCTCCTCGACGAGGCGACCGCCGCGGCGGAGGCGATGTCGCTCTGCGCGCGCACCGCCGAGAACCAGGCCCGCGCCTTCTTCGTCGCCGACGACTGCCACCCGCAGACCGTGAACGTCGTGAGGACGCGCGCGGCGTGCCTCGGCATCGAGGTCGTGGTCGGACCGGCCGCGCAAGCCGTGGAGGCCGACGCCTTCGGCGTGCTGCTGCAGTATCCCGCTTCGACCGGCGAGGTCGGCGACTACCGCGAGCTCGTGGCGCGGCTCAAGGCGAAGAAGGCGCGCGTCGCCGTCGCCGCCGATCCCCTCGCGCTCACGCTCCTCGTGCCGCCGGGGGAGCTCGGCGCGGACGTCGCCGTCGGTTCGACGCAGCGCTTCGGCGTGCCGATGGGCTTCGGCGGCCCGCACGCGGCCTACATGGCGTGCCGCGACGAGCTCAAGCGCAACCTCCCGGGGCGGATCGTCGGGCTTTCGGTCGACAGCCACGGCCGGCCCGCCTACCGGCTCGCGCTGCAGACGCGCGAGCAGCACATCCGGCGCGAGAAGGCGACGAGCAACATCTGCACCGCCGAGGTGCTGCTCGCGGTGATCGCCGGCATGTACGCGGTCTGGCACGGTCCCGAAGGGCTCGTCGCGATCGCGCGCCGCGTGCACCGGCGCGCGGCGGCGCTCGCCGAGGGCCTGCGCCGCCTCGGCTGGACGGTGCCGACGCGGGCGTTCTTCGACACGATCACCGTCCACACCGGCTTCGACACGCCGGGCATCCACGCGCGCGCGCGCGCCGCCGGCATCAATCTGCGCCGCGTGGATCCGCAGACGGTGGGGATCTCCGTGGACGAGACCACGGAAGCCGAGGACATCGCGCGGCTCCTCGCGGTCTTCGCCATCGGCAGCCGCGCGGTGCCGGCCGCGGCGGCGCTCGAGGCGGAGGCGCCCGACCGCCTGCCCGACGCGCTGCGCCGGCGAAGCGCGTTCCTCACGCATCCGGTGTTCCACCGGCACCGCTCGGAGACCGAGATGCTGCGCTACCTGCGCGCGCTCGCCGACCGCGACCTCGCCCTCGACCGCACCATGATCCCGCTCGGCTCGTGCACGATGAAGCTGAATGCCACGACCGAGATGATCCCCGTGACCTGGCCCGCGTTCGCGCACGTGCACCCGCACGCGCCGGAGGACCAGGTGGCGGGCTACCGCGAGCTGATCGCCGACCTCGAGCGCTGGCTCGCGGCGATCACCGGGTACGACGCCGTCTCGGTGCAGCCGAACTCCGGCGCCCAGGGCGAGCTCGCCGGCCTGCTCGCGATCCGCGCGTGGCACGCGAGCCGCGGCGAGGCGCACCGGCGCGTGGTGCTCATCCCGAGCTCGGCGCACGGGACGAACCCGGCCTCGGCGCACATGGCCGGCTACGCCGTCGTCGTCGTGAAGTGCGACGAGCGCGGCAACGTGGACTTGGACGACCTCGCCGCGAAGGCCGCCGAGCACGCGCGCGAGCTCGCCGCGATCATGGTCACCTACCCCTCGACCCACGGCGTCTTCGAGCCGGAGATCGCGAGGATCTGCGAGATCGTGCACGCGCACGGCGGCCAGGTCTACCTCGACGGCGCCAATCTCAATGCGCTCGTGGGCCTCGCGCCGCCGGGGAAGTTCGGGGCCGACGTCTCGCACTTGAACCTCCACAAGACGTTTTGCATCCCGCACGGCGGGGGCGGCCCCGGGGTCGGGCCGATCGCGGTCAAGGCGCACCTCGCGCCGTTCCTGCCCGGCGACCCGCTGACGGGCGAGGGCGCGGTGGGCCCGGTGTCGGCGTCGCGCTTCGGCAGCCCGAGCATCCTGCCGATCTCCTGGGCCTACATCCGCCTGATGGGGGCGAGGGGCCTTGCCGAGGCGACGCGGGTCGCGATCCTGAACGCCAACTACGTCGCGCAGCGCCTCGCGCCGCACTACCCGGTGCTGTACACGGGCGAGCGCGGGCTCGTCGCGCACGAATGCATCATCGACCTGAGGCCGCTCAGGGAGACCTGCGGGATCACCAACGAGGACGTCGCCAAGCGCCTCATGGACTATGGCTTTCACGCGCCGACGATGTCGTTCCCGGTGCCCGGGACGCTGATGATCGAGCCGACCGAGAGCGAGGGCAAACGCGAGCTCGACCGCTTTTGCGACGCGATGATCGCGATCCGCGAGGAGATCCGCGAGGTCGAAGCGGGCCGCTGGCCGGCGGAGGACAACCCCTTGCGCAACGCGCCGCACACCGCGGCCGCCGCGACCGCGGACGACTGGACGCATCCTTATACCCGCAGGCGCGCCGCGTTCCCCCTCGCGTCGCTCGGGGCGGCGAAGTATTGGCCACCGGTCGGGCGCGTGGACAACGCCTACGGCGACCGCCATCTCGTGTGCGCGTGCCCGCCGGTGGCGGAATACGCCGAGGGCGCGGCGGCTTAGCCGCCGCGCCGCCGGGGCATCGATTCCGGAATGCGAAACACGATTCGTATTGCGAAACGGCCGCGGCGCGACTAGAATGCGCGCGTCCCTTCCCGCCGCGCATCGCGCGGCGGACCGTCTTCGCTTCCTCTCTCCGACGAGGCTCCCCCATGACCGACAAGTTTCCCGGCGGCATCGAAATCCACGGCCGCGTGACGCCCGAGTACCGCCAGATCCTCTCCGACGACGCGCTCTCCTTCGTCGCGAAGCTGCACCGCGCCTTCGAGGCGCGCCGCCAGGAGCTGCTCGCCAGGCGCCAGGCGCGGCAGAAGGAGTTCGACGCCGGCAAGCTCCCCGACTTCCTCGCCGAGACGAAGTCGATCCGCGAGTCGGAGTGGAAGATCTGCGACCAGCCGCGGGACCTCCTCGACCGGCGCGTCGAGATCACCGGCCCGACCGACCGCAAGATGGTCATCAACGCGCTCAACTCGGGCGCCTCGACCTTCATGGCCGACTTCGAGGACGCGAACTGCCCCACCTGGGCGAACATGGTCGAGGGGCAGATCAACCTGCGCGACGCGATCCGCCGCACCATCACCTTCGAGCAGGGCGGCAAGCAGTACCGCCTCAACGAGAAGACCGCGGTGCTGCTCCCGCGCCCGCGCGGCTGGCACCTCGACGAGAAGCACGTGACGGTCGACGGCAAGCGCGTCGCCGGCGGCATCTTCGACTTCGGGCTCTTCTTCTTCCACAACGCGAAAGAGCTGCTCGCGCGCGGCTCCGGCCCGTACTTCTATCTGCCGAAGATGGAGTCGCACCTCGAGGTGCGGCTCTGGAACGACATCTTCACCATGGCGCAGCGGGAGCTCGGCATCCCGCACGGCACGATCCGCGCCACCTGCCTCATCGAGACGCTGCCGGCGGCGTTCGAGATGGACGAGTTCCTGTGGGAGCTCAGGGACCACTCGGCCGGCCTCAACATCGGCCGCTGGGACTACATCTTCTCCTGCATCAAGAAGTTCCGCTCCAACCCGGATTTCTGCCTGGCCGACCGCGCGCAGGTGACGATGACCGCGCCCTTCATGCGCGCCTACGCCCTCACGCTGGTCAAGACCTGCCACCGCCGCAACGCCCCCGCGATGGGCGGCATGGCGGCGCAGATCCCGATCAAGAACGACCCGGTGGCGAACGAGGCCGCGCTCGAGAAGGTGCGGGCCGACAAGCTGCGCGAGGTGACCGACGGCTGCGACGGCACCTGGGTCGCGCACCCGGGCCTCGTGCCGATCGCGAAGGCGGTGTTCGACCAGCACATGCCGGCGCCGAACCAGTACACGAAGCAGCGCCCGGACGTGAACTACACGGCGAAGGACCTGCTCGACTTTCGCCCCTCGACGCCGATCACCGAGGGCGGACTGCGCAACAACGTCAACGTCGGCATCCAGTACCTGGGCGCGTGGCTCGGCGGCAACGGCTGCGTGCCGGTGTTCAACCTGATGGAGGACGCCGCGACCGCCGAGATCTCGCGCTCGCAGATCTGGCAGTGGATCCGCTCGCCGAAGGGCAAGCTCGAGGACGGCCGCAAGGTCACCGTAGAGCTCTTCCGCCAGATCCTCGCCGAGGAGCTGCCGAAGGTGCGCGCGATCGTCGGCGAGGACGCCTGGAAGACCGGCACCTACGAGCGTGCGGCGAAGCTCTTCGACGAGATCACGACCGGCGAGTACGTGGACTTCCTCACGCTGCCCGCCTATCAGCTCATCGACTGAAGGCGCGCTTCGACACGGAGGTCGCAGAGCACGCCGAGGACCGCGGCGGAGGGCTGTTCCGGTGGCCCGGTTCCGGCGGTGACGCGCCGCGTGCGCACGACGCCGGTTTCGTGGATCGCTCGAGCGTCCGCGCTGCGTCCTCCGCGTCCGCCGCAGTTGGGTCCGGCCTGAACGCGCCGCCACGGCGCGCCTCGCCCGGGGCGGTTACCATCGCCGTCCGTCAACCGGTCGAACGAGACCCATGAGCCGCCCCGCCACCGACCTCACCCGCACCGTCCTCGCCGTGATCTTCATCGGCGGGCTGATCGTCGCCTCGCTCTGGATCCTCAAGCCGTTCCTCGGCGCGCTGCTCTGGGCGACGATGGTGGTGGTCGCCACCTGGCCGCTCATGCTCGCCGTGCAGAAGCGGCTGTGGGGCCGGCGCGCCCTCGCGGTGGCCGTGATGACCGTCGCGCTGCTCCTCGTCCTCATCGTGCCGCTCGCTCTCGCCATCCTGACGATCGTCGACAACGCGCCGCGGATCGCCGGCTGGATCGCCGCGATCACCGAGCTCGAGATCCCGCAGCTCCCGAAGTGGGCGGCGGACCTTCCGCTCGTCGGCGAACCGATCGCGGTCCTGTGGGACCAGGTGACCGCGGAGGGGATCGCGACGGCGCTGAAGCGGCTGCAGCCCTACGCGGGCACGCTGACGAGCTGGTTCGTCGGCGAGGTGGGCGGCGTCGGCATGCTCTTCCTGCAGTTCCTGCTGGTCGTGGCGATCGCCGCGATCATGTACGCCTACGGCGAGACCGGCGCCGCCGCGGTGCGCCGCTTCGGCAGGCGCCTCGGCGGCGAGCGCGGCGACCAGACCGTCACGCTCGGCGCGCAGGCGATCCGCGGCGTCGCGCTCGGCGTCGTGGTGACGGCGCTGGTCCAGTCGATCCTCGGCGGCATCGGCCTGGCGATCGCCGGGGTGCCGTTCGCCGCCGTGCTCACCGCCCTGATGTTCATGCTCTGCATCGCGCAGCTCGGCGTGCTCCCCGTGCTCGTCCCCGCGGTCGTCTGGCTCTACTGGAGCGGCGCGAGCGTCGCGGGCACGTTCCTCCTCGTGGTGACGGTGGTCGTCGGCACGCTCGACAATTTCCTGCGGCCCTGGCTCATCAAGAAGGGCGCCGACCTGCCGCTCCTTCTGATCCTCGCCGGCGTGATCGGCGGGCTGCTCGCCTTCGGGCTGATCGGGATCTTCGTCGGGCCGCTGGTGCTCGCGGTCGCCTACACCCTGCTCGGCGCCTGGATCGCGCAGGGCGAGGCGCCGCACCCGCCGGCCGGCGGGGGTTGAGCACGCTACTCGATCGTCCACTCCGCGCGGCACTTGCGGCAGCGCACGCGCATCCACGCGCCGCCGAGCGGCTGGTAGCGCGCCGCTTCGTCGCCCACGGCGCGCTCGCGCTGCTCGCCGGAGGCCTCGACCGTGAAGCTGCCGTAGCCCTTGCACGCCGGGCAGTGCGACTGCTCGCCCAGCGCCTCGGCGCGCGTCATCGTGACGAGGTAGCGCCGCCACGCGTGGATCGCGAGGAGCACCGCGCCCGCGGCGAACGCCGCCATGAGGAGCGCCTGCGCGACGCTCTCCCGGAAATCGGCCGCCTCGATGCACGAGGCCACGACGATCATCGCGAGGAACACAGTCACGAGCCACCCGTGCCCCTCGACGAGCTGCCGCTCGTACCAGCGCCGGAAGCCGAGCCGGGCGATGGCCTTGACGGTGTCCATGGCGCCGGCCGGCGCGCGCCCTTCAGGCGGCGAGCGTCGCGATCACCGGCGCGTGGTCGGAGGGGCGCTCGCGCGCGCGCGGCTCGAGGTCGATCGCGACCGACTCGCAGCGCGCGGCGAGCGGCTGCGAGAGGAGGATGTGGTCGATGCGCAGCCCCATCTTCCGCCTGAACATGTTCATCCGGTAATCCCACCAGGTGAACGAGCCGTCGGGCTGGGGGAAGAGGCGGAAGCTGTCGGCGAGGCCCGCCGCCAGCAGCCTGCGGAACGCCTCGCGCTCGGGCTCGCTGAAGAGCACCTGCCCCTCCCACGCCTTCGGGTCGTAGACGTCGCGCTCGTCGGGGGCGATGTTGTAGTCGCCGAGGACGACGAGGTGCGGGTGGCGCGCGAGCTCCTCGCGGATCCAGGCGATGAACGCATCGAGCCAGCGGAGCTTGTATTCGTACTTGTCGCTGCCGACCGCCTGGCCGTTCGGGACGTAGGCGCAGACGATGCGCACGTCGCCGGCGCTCCCGGTGATCACCCGCCGCTGCTCGTCGGCGAAACCCGGGATGCCTGCCTGCACCTCGGCGAGCGGCACCTTGGAGAGGATCGCAACGCCGTTGTAGGTCTTCTGGCCGGACACGACCGCCTGATAGCCCGCCGCCTCGAGCTCGGCGCGCGGGAACCGGTCGTCCTCGAGCTTCGTTTCCTGCAGGCAGACGATGTCCGGCTGGTGCCGCGCGAGCCACTCGAGGAGGTGCGGCAGGCGCACTTTGAGCGAATTGACGTTCCAGGTCGCGACCTTCATGTCACGACCTGCCGATTGGGGGGATCTGCAAGGGGGCATCGCCCCCTTGCACGGTCGACACGTTCCAGGCCGCGAGCTTCATGCGCGAAGTCTAGTCGAAGGCCGGCGCGCCGCGCCGCCGCTCACGCGCCGCGCCCGGTCAGCGCCGGCGCCTGGACGCGTCCCGGCTCATCGGGCTGCGGGAAGCCGCCGGGGTTGCGACGCGGCCGTTGCAGGCGTCGCGCCTTTGCAGCGCCGCGTGCGCCACCTTGCCGACGAGCTCGATGAGCCGCTGCCCCGGGGCGGGCAGGGCGCGCCCCTTGAGCGTGATCGCACCGATCGGGACGGTGGCCCGCGGCAGATCCACCTTCACGACCGCGAGGAGGGGCTTGATCACGCTGGACTCTTGAAAGACGTCGGTGGCCACAGCCAGGAAACCGCGCTCCAGCACCATCGCAAGCGCGACCGGAGCGAAGCCGGCCGACACGACGTTCCGGGGCAGCGCCAGCCCCGCCGCGCGCAAACGTGAGCTCCATCCGGGCGAAAGCCGGCGTGCCCGGCGGCGGCGGCACCCAGCGTTCATCGGCGAGCTCGTCCCAGGCGACCCGCCTGCGCCGGGCGAGCGGATGCGAACGCCCGGTGATCACGCGGAGCGCGTCCTCGAAGAGCGGCTGCAACGCGAACTCGGGGTGCACCGGCAGCGGCGCGAGCCGCGCGATGGCGAGGTCGAGATCCTGCGCCTTGATGAGCTCGATCAGCGCGTCCTCGCCGGCCTCGCGGATCGAGATGGACGCCTGCGGATGGTGGTCGAGCAGCTCGGCGAGGGCTGCCGGCATGATGCCCGCGCCCCAGAGCCCGCCGCCGATGCCGACGGAGAACACGGCCCGAGATCCCCGGACGGCGGACTCGATATCCTGGGCCGCCAGACGCAGCTCGCCGAAGATCGCGGCCGCGCGCTGGATGAAGCGCTCGCCATGAGCGGTCGGCCTCACCCCCAGCGCCGACCGCTCGAACAGCGGCACGCCGAGCGTTCGCTCGAGCTCGGCGATCGCCGAGGTGACCGCGGGCTGCGTCATGTGGAGCGCGCTTCCGGCCTTGCGGAAGCTCCCCTCCCTCGCCACCGCGAGCAGCACGCGCAGTTGCCGCAGTTTCAGGTGCCGTGGCAGCCGCTCCGCGAGATCGCCGACCGGCATCCTTCCTTCCCTCCGTTGCCATCCCCGCGTGCAGGCCCGGCCGCGTGGCTCGTCGGAGGCCACCGCCGGGTGGGCGCGGAGTAAATGCGTTTGGTTATTGCCTCGTGAAAAAAAGCGGATTGGCGCTCCTCGCGCGCTGCGGGCTACACTCCGCCAGGCTTCTCGCAATCCCGCGGGCAAGCCCTTCTGCAACCGGAGCGCTTCCTTGAACGCCCCTTCGCCACCCGACCGCTATCGCGTTCCCGCGCTCGCGCGTGGCCTGAGCATCCTCGCCCTGTTCGACCGCGAGCGCGAGGCGCTCGCCGCGCCGGACATCTGCCGGGCGCTCGGATTGCCGCGCACGAGCGTCTTCCGCCTCATCGCCACGCTCGAAGCGTTCGGCTGGCTCGAGCGCGTGAACGGCTCCGTCTACCGCATCGGTCCGGCCCTCGCGCGGTTCGCGCTGGAGCGCCGCGGCGGCGTCGAGGGAGCGGCGCCACGGTTCGTCGCTGGTCTCTCGCCCGCGACCCCGATCGGCCCGCGTCCATCGCACTCCGGAATCGTCCGGTCGCGGCAGGATTGATGTTGCCGCGCCGCCGCGGGCCGCGGATCGCACCGCTGCCTGCGCAGCCGTGGGGAGCTTGTGTTTCGGTAATGGAACAAAGCGGCACGGCCGCTGCTCCGCTGCGCGGCGTCGGCCCCCGGTCGTATTGCCACCCCCATCGGGCTCGGGGAGAATCGGGCCGTTCTTTCGCGCGGCCATCACCGCCGGATGGCCGGCGCCCGAAACTCACGCCGGCGGGTGCGGATACGCCCGCCGCAGGGCACCCGAGCCGCTGAGGCTTTCCGCGCGGCAATCGTCCGACCGCGGTCCCCAGGGAGGCAGCATGTCCGAAGCATCGACGCAGAAGCTCTCGCTGTTCGCCCTCACCGCAATGGTGGTGGGCAGCATGGTCGGTTCGGGGATCTTCTCGCTGCCGCGGACCTTCGGCATCGCGACCGGGCCGTTCGGCGCGATCATCGCGTGGTGCATCGCCGCGGGCGGCATGTACACGCTTGCCCGCGTCTTCCAGTTCCTCGCCGAGCGCAAGCCCGACCTCGACGCCGGCGTGTACGCCTACGCGAAGGCCGGCTTCGGCGACTACCTCGGCTTCCTCTCGGTCTTCGGCTACTGGATCGGCTCCTGCATCGGCAACGTCTCGTACTGGGTGCTCATCAAGTCCACGCTCGGCGCGTTCTTCCCGGTGTTCGGCGATGGCAACACGCCCACCGCGATCGCGGTCGCGTCGGTCGGCATCTGGGCGTTCCACTTCACGATCCTGCGCGGCACGAAGCAGGCCGCGTTCATCAACCAGGTGGTCACGGTCGCGAAGATCGTGCCGATCCTCACCTTCATCGTCATCCTGATCTTCGCGTTCGAGTTCGACCTCTTCAGCGCCAACTTCTTCGGCGGCAAGGGCTACGAGGGCACGAGCCTCTTCGAGCAGGTGCGCGCGACGATGCTCGTCACCGTGTTCGTGTTCCTCGGCATCGAGGGCGCGAGCGTCTATTCGCGCATGGCGCAGAAGCGCGAGCACGTGGGGATGGCGACCATCTTCGGCTTCCTCTCGGTGACCTGCCTCCTCGTGCTCGTCACCCTGCTGCCCTACGCCGTGCTCGAGCGCGCGGACATCGCCGGCATGCGCCAGCCGTCGATGGCCTCGGTGCTCGAAGCGGTGGTGGGGCCGTGGGGCGCGATCTTCATCAGCGTCGGCCTGCTCGTGTCCGTGCTGGGGGCGTACCTCGCCTGGTCGCTGATCTGCGCCGAGGTGCTGTTCGCCGCGGGCAAGAACCGCGACATGCCGAAGGTCTTCGGCACCGAGAACAAGAACCAAGTGCCGGCGGCGGGGCTGTGGCTCTCCAACATCGTGGTGCAGCTCTTCGTGATCAGCACCTACTGGTCCACCGACGCCTTCACGCTGATGCTCAGCATGACGAGCGTGATGACCCTGATCCCGTTCTTCCTCGTGGCCCTCTACGGGTATCGGCTCACGAAGCGCGGCGAGACCTACGAGAAGGACGCGCAGGACCGAAAGACGGACCTCGTGTTCGCCAGCCTGGCCGTCGTCTACACGGTGTTCCTCCTCTACGCCGCGGGCTGGAAGTTCACGGTGCTGTCGGGCCTCCTCTACGGCCCCGGCACCGTCCTGTACTTCTGGACCCGCCGCGAGCAGGGCAAGCCGCTCTTCGACCGGTCGTTCGAGTGGATCGTCTTCGTCGTCGCCGTCGTGCTCGCGGTCATCGCCGTGCACGGGCTGGCGACGGGTTACATCACCATCTGATTCCCTGGAGGTTCGCATGGCCACGCAACAGAAGCCCTTCGGCGTCCACTCGGAGGTCGGCCAGCTGCACAAGGTGATGGTGTGCGCCCCGGGGCGCGCGCACCAGCGGCTGACGCCCTCCAACTGCGACGCGCTGCTCTTCGACGACGTGCTGTGGGTGGAGAACGCCAAGCGCGACCACTTCGACTTCATGCAGAAGATGCGCGACCGCGGTGTCGATGTCGTGGAGATGCACAACCTCCTCACCGAGACCCTCGCCGTGCCCGAGGCGAAGAAGTGGATCATCGACAACCAGGTGGTGCCGAACCAGGTCGGCCTGGGGCTCGTCGACGAGATCAAGAGCTACCTCAACGGCCTTTCCGACCGCGATCTCGCCGAGACGCTGATCGGCGGTCTCTCGACCGAGGAATTCCCCGAGAGAATCGGCGGCGAGCAGCTGAAGCTCATCAAGGACGCTGCGGGCGTCACCGAATACCTGCTGCCGCCGCTGCCCAACACGCTCTACACGCGCGACACGACCTGCTGGATCTACGGCGGCGTGACGCTGAACGCGCTGTACTGGCCGGCGCGCCACGAGGAAACCATCCTCACGACATCGATCTACAAGTTCCACCCCGACTTCGCCGGCAAAGTGAACGTGTGGTGGGGCGACCCGACGCAGGACCACGGCCTCGCCACCATCGAGGGCGGCGACGTGATGCCGATCGGCAAGGGCAACGTGCTGATCGGCATGAGCGAGCGCACCTCGCGCCAGGCGATCAGCCAGGTGGCGAAGGCGCTGTTCGACAAGGGCGCGGCGCCCCGCGTCATCGTCGCAGCGATGCCGAAGCTGCGCGCGGCGATGCACTTGGACACCATCTTCACCTTCGCCGACCGCGACTGCGTGCTGCTGTATCCGGACATCGTCTACAACATCCACGCCTACTCGTATTACCCGAGCGACAAGGGCGGCGGGGTCGAGCTGCGCAAGGACAAGGGTTCGTTCGTGGACACCGTGCGCGATGCGCTCGGCCTGAAGAAGATGCGCGTCGTCGAGACCGGCGGCACCGCCTACATGCGCGAGCGCACGCAGTGGGACAGCGGCGCGAACCTCGTCTGCGCCTCGCCCGGGGTGGTATTCGCGTACGACCGCAACACCTACACGAACACGCTGCTGCGCAAGGAAGGCATCGAGGTGATCACCATCGTCGGGGCGGAGCTCGGCCGCGGCCGCGGCGGCGGGCACTGCATGACCTGCCCGATCATCCGCGACCCGGTCGACTACTAGCACTAGCGGCTGGCGCCGCAGCCGGGGCCGCGATCGCCGGCGGCCCGGTTCGATTAACATGCGGGCGCCGCTGCGTCGGTCCCGAAACGCGAATCTCCCGGGGGTGGTCGTGCCCGTCCATGCCATGCCGAAGCCCAGCCGTCTCGCCGCGCGCGCGGCACCCGTCGCCCTCGCAGGAGCCATCCTGATCGCAGGGTGCAGGCCCGCCCCCGAGCCGCCGCCGCCCGAGGTGCGGCCGGTGCGCACGATGACGGTGATGAAGCTCGCCGCCGGGCAGACGGTGACGCTCACCGGCACCGTGCAGGCGCAGACCGAGGTGAACTACGCCTTCCGCATCGACGGGCGCATGATCGAACGCCCGGTGCGCGTGGGCGACGCGATCCGGCCGGGCCAGCTCCTCGCCCGGCTCGACGCCTCGAACGAGGAGGCGGCGCTCGCCTCGGCGCGCGCGCAGCTCGCCGCCGCGGAAGCCGTGGCCGTCGAGCAGCGGAACAACCTCAACCGGCAGCGCGAGCTGCTCGCGCAGCGCTTCATTTCGCAGGCGGCGTTCGACCAGATCGCGGCGAACGCCAAGAGCGCCGAGGCGTCGGTCGTCGCCGCGCGGTCGCAGGTCGAGCTCGCGCAGAACCGGTTGAGCTACACGCGTCTCGTCGCCGACGCGCCCGGCACCGTCGCGGCGGTGGGTGCCGAGCCGGGCGAGGTCGTGCCTGCCGGCCGCATGATCGTGCAGGCGGCGCGCAAGGCCGGTGTCGACGCGGTGTTCGACGTGCCGGCGCAGATCAAGGACCGCGCGCCCGCCAATCCCGAGATCACCGTCGTGCTCACCGGCGACCCGAGCGTCGCGGCGAAGGGCCGCGTGCGCGAGGTCTCGCCGCGCGCCGACCCGGTGACCGGGACGTTCCAGGTGCGCGTCGGGCTGATCGATCCGCCTGCGGGCATGCGTCTCGGCTCCACGGTGACGGGCAGCTTCCGGATGGACAAGGCCCCGGCGATCGAGATCCCCGGGTCCGCCCTGGTCCGCGCCGGCCCCGAGCCGGCGGTGTGGATCGTCGATCCCAGGACGCAGACCGTTTCGCAGCGCCCGATCCGGGTGGCGAGCCACGACGCCGAGCGGGTCGTCGTCGCCGAGGGCCTCGAGGCGGGCGACGTGGTCGTGACCGCCGGCGTCCAGGCGCTGCACACCGGCCAGAAGGTGCGCCTGCTCGGAGCCGCGAAGTGATCGGCCCGAACCTTTCGGAGTGGGCCCTCGGGCGCCGCTCGCTGGTCGTGTTCTTCATGATCGTGGCGGTGGTCGCCGGGACGATGGCGTTCAAGAGTCTCGGCCGCGGCGAGGACCCGCCGATCACGATCCGCACCATGGTCGTTTCCGCCGCGTGGCCGGGCGCGTCCCTCGAGGACATGCTCCTGCAGGTCACCGAGCGCCTCGAGCGCAAGCTCCAGGAGACGGACAAACTCGACCGCCTGCGCAGCTACACCACGGCGGGCACCACCATCATCTTCGTGGAGCTGCGCCAGTCCACGAGCGCGCCCGAGATTCCGCCCATCTGGCAGCAGGTCCGCAACAGCATGGGCGACATCCGCGGGACCCTGCCGCAGGGCGTGCTCGGCCCGGGCCTGAACGACGACTTCGGCGACACCTTCGGCATCATCTACGGCTTCACCGCCGACGGCTTCGGCCAGCGGGAGCTGCGCGACTACGTGGAGCACGCGCGCTCGCGCCTGCTCACCGTGCCCGATGTCTCGAAGATCGAGATCCTCGGCGCGCAGGACGAGCGCGTCTACCTCGAGTTCTCCACCGCGCGGCTCGCCGGGCTCGGACTGTCCTACGCGCAGCTCGTGCAGCAGCTCCAGGCGCAGAACCTGGTCCGCCCCACCGGCGTGATGCAGACCGGCGGCGAGCGCATCTTCCTGCGCGTGTCCGGCGCCTTCGAGACCGAGGAGGACCTGAAGAAGGTCAACTTCCGCGTCGGCGACCGCCTCGTGCCCCTCTCGGACATCGCCACCATCCGCCGCGGCTACGCCGACCCGCCGCAGCCGATGTTCCGGGTGAACGGCGTGCCGGCGATCGGGCTCGCGATTTCCATGCGCGACGGCGGCGACATCCTGCAGCTCGGCAAGAACCTCAAGGCCGAGATGGCGGACATCCGCGCGAATCTTCCGATCGGCATCGAGCCCCACCTGGTCACCGACCAGTCGGTCGTCGTGGATCTCGCCATCAGCGATTTCATGACCTCGCTGTGGCAGGCCATCGTCATCATCCTCGGCGCGAGCTTCGTCATGCTCGGCCTGCGGCCCGGCATGGTGGTGGCGACCGCCATTCCGCTCACGCTCGCCGTCGTCTTCGCGGTGATGCAGGTCGTCCACATCGACCTGCACCGCATCTCGCTCGGCGCGCTCATCATCGCGCTGGCGCTGCTCGTGGACGACGCGATGACCACGGTGGACGCGATCCTGCGGCGCCTCGCCGCCGGCGACACCAAAGAGCAGGCCGGCACCTTCGCGTACCGGACCCTCGCCGCGCCGATGCTCGCCGGGACGCTGATCACCATCGCGAGCTTCGTGCCGATCGGGTTCGCGCGCAGCTCCGCGGGCGAGTACACGTTCTCGATCTTCGCCGTGGTCGCGATCGCGCTCGTCACCTCGTGGCTCGTGGCGGTGATCTTCGCGCCGGTCATCGGGCTCGCCATCCTCAAAGCCCCCAAGGGCGGCGCCGGGCAGGAGAAGCCGGGCAGGGTCGAGAACGCCTACAAGCGCTTCCTCGAATTCGCCATGCGCGCGAAGTGGTTGACCATCGCGCTTTCGCTCGCGGTCTTCGTGGCCGCGGTGTACGGCTCGCGTTTCGTGCCGCGACAGTTCTTCCCGTCCTCCGACCGCCCCGAGCTGGTCGTCGACCTCGCCCTGCGCCAGAACGCCTCGATCTTCGCCACCGAGGCGGTGACCAAACGCTTCGACGCGGCGCTCGCCAAGGATCCGGACGTCGAGAGCTGGAGCACCTACGTGGGCCGCGGCGCGATCCGCTTCTACCTGCCGCTCAACGTGCAGCTCGCGAACGACTTCTTCGGCCAGGCGGTGGTGGTGGCGAAGAGCTTCGAGGCGCGCCGGCGCCTCGAGGCGAAGCTCGAGAAGCTGCTCGCCGAGGAGTTTCCGGAGGTCGTGTCGGGGATCTGGCCGCTCGAGCTCGGGCCGCCGGTGGGCTGGCCCCTGCAGTACCGGGTGAGCGGCCCCGACAAGGACGAGGTCGCGCGCATCGCGCAGCAGGTGGCGCAGACCGTGGCCTCCACGCCGAACGCACGGCGCATCAACTTCGACTGGATGGAGCCGGCGCGGCAGCTCCGCGTCAAGGTGGACCAGGACCAGGCGCGGAGCCTCGGCGTCTCCTCCGCGGCGCTCGGCGGCGTGCTCAACGCGTCGATCACCGGGACGACGGTCACGCAGATCCGCGACGACATCTATCTCGTGGACGTCGTCGCCCGCGCCGTCGGCGAGGAGCGCGCCCAGATCGACACGCTGCGGTCGCTGCAGGTGCCGCTGCCGGGCGGGCGCACCGTGCCGCTCGGCCAGTTCGCCACCTTCGAGTACGGCGAGGAGTACCCGCTCGTCTGGCGCCGCAACCGCGTGCCGACGCTCACCGTCCGCGCCGACGTCGCGCCCGGCGTGCTGCCCGACACGGTGGTGGCGGAGCTCGAGCCGAAGATCGACGCGCTCGCGGCGAAGCTTCCCAAGGGCTACCGCGTCGAGCTCGGCGGCATCGCCGAGGAGAGCGCGGTGTCGCAGGCGTCGGTGTTCGCCGTCGTCCCGCTCATGCTCGGGCTGATGCTCACCGTGCTCATGTTCCAGCTGCAGAGCTTCCGCCGCGTCGGCATCGTGGTCGCGGTGCTGCCGCTCGCGCTGATCGGTGTCGTGCTCGCGCTGCTCGTCTTCAACCGCCCGCTCGGTTTCGTGGCGATCCTCGGCATCCTGGCGCTGATCGGGATGGTGGCGAAGAACGCAGTCATCCTCGTCGTCCAGATCGAGACCGATCGCGCCGAGGGCAAGAGCGTGTGGGACGCGGTGGTCGCGGCAGCGAGCTCGCGCATGCGCCCGCTCTCGCTTGCCGCGCTCTCCACCGTGCTCGGCCTCATCCCGATCGCGCCCACCGTCTTCTGGGGACCGATGGCGTTCGCCATCATGGGCGGACTGCTGGTCGCCACCCTGCTCACGCTCGTCGTCCTGCCGACGCTCTACGTCACCGTTTTCGGCGGCCGGCCCGGCGAGGCAGCGCCTCCCGCGGGCGCGAAGGGCGCGGCGGCGTAGGGCGCGCGGGGAGGACGCCATGGTCGAGCGCGGCGGCTCGGACGATCCGCTCCCGCGGGGCACCCAGCGCATCGAGGTCCACGTCGGCGAGCTGAAGCAGCTCTTCAACGCGATGGACCCGGCGCCCTTCCGCGAGCGGGACCTCGACCCGAACGCGGAGCAGTTCATCGTCAACTGGGCGCGCGAGCTGCACCGCGACGCGCCGCTCGCCCTCGTCGTGCAGCTCTCGCGGGAGACGCCGACGCCCGAGGGCGCCGCCGTGCTCGAGCAGGCGGTGCACGAATACTTCGGCCACGCCGCGCAGGAGGCGCGCGCGCGGCTGAAGCGGCTCTTCGCCACCGGGCGCTGGGCGCTCGTCATCGGGCTTGCGTTCGTCGCCGCGGCGAATGTCGTCGGCGACCTCGTCGCGCACCTCGTCGGCGAGCACGCCTACGGCCGGTTTCTGCACGAGAGCATCGTCATCGGCGCGTGGGTCGCGCTGTGGCGGCCGATGGAGATCTTCCTCTACGACTGGTGGCCGATCCTCGGCGACGCGCGGCTCTTCGACCGCCTCGCCGCGATGCCGGTGCGCCTCGTCGCGAGCGACGGCGCCGCGCGCGAGGGCCGATCATGACGCGCCGCGGGCGCTTGGGCGCGGCGCCCCGCCCGATTCTCTTCGCCCGTGGCAGCGCATCCGCGCCCGCCCGGACCCGCAACCCGATTCGAGGAACGACGATGAATCATGCCCTTCGCCTCGCCGCCGCGGCCCTGGCCGCCATGGCCATCTTCCCGGGTGCCGTGCGCGCCCAGGTCCCGGCTGCGATCGCCGAGTGCGCCGCGATCGCATCGGACGCCGAGCGCCTCGCGTGTTACGACCGCGCGAGCGGGCGCGGCCCGGCCGCCGTGCCGGCGCCGGCGCCCGCCAAGCTCCCCGAGCCGCCTTCCGCCGTGGGCGACACCGGCGCGCAGGCGGCAGCAGGCGCCCTGCGCGCGCCGGCCTCGCTGATCGACGCCGCGTGGGGCTTCGAGCCCGGCTCGAGCCGCTACGCCATCGACCTCTACAACCAGAATTACCTCCTCTTCGCGCGTTACACCAACGACCTCAACACCGCGCCCTACGTGCCGCTCTTCCAGGCGGCCGGCAAGCCGGTGAACCTCGACGACGTCGAGGCCAAGTTCCAGCTGAGCTTCAAGTTCAGGCTGTGGACGACCGACGACCGCCGCTGGGGCGTCTGGGCGGCCTACACGCAGCAGAACCAGTGGCAGGTCTACAACGGCGACACCTCGCGGCCGTTCCGCGAGACGAACTACATGCCGGAGCTCTTCGTGAGCTACCGCCCCGGGCTCGACCTCGGCGGCGGTTTCCAGTGGAATCTCTTGAACGTCGGCTACAACCACCAGTCGAACGGGCGCACCGACATCCTGTCGCGGAGCTGGGACCGCATCGTCGCGACCTTCGGCATCGAGCGCGGCGACTTCGCGCTGCTCGCGAAGGTCTGGTACCCGTTCAACTACAAGGAAGACAACCCCGACATCACCGACTACTACGGTTACGGGAGCCTCACCGCGATCTACAAGTGGCGCGGGCACAGCTTCTCGCTCATGGGCCGCGGCAACCTCAGCAAGGGCAAGGGCGCGGCCGAGCTCACCTGGATGTCGCCGCGGCTCCTCGGCCCGCTGCGCGCCTACGTGCAGGCGTTCAGCGGCTACGGCGAGAGCATGATCGACTACAACTGGAACCAGACCACCATCGGCGCGGGCGTCTCGCTCAACGACGCGCTGTAGCGCGCGGTGCGGCCCACACGCGGCCGGGCGGGCGCGCGCGCCGTCACTCGAAGTGCCGGCGCGGCAGGAGGAACAGCCAGGACGCGAGGACGAACGGCGCGGTCAGCGTGGGGATACCGAACGGCGCGATGGCGACGTTGAGCGCTCCTTGGACGATGACGGTGAACACCGTCGCCGCGAGCGCGTAGAGCGCCACCTTCACCCCTGGCTTGTAGAACACCGCCCCGAGGGCGACCGCGGTGAGCACCGGGCTGAAGCCCATCAGCCCGCCCGTGATGAGGTCGCTCTCGGCGCCCAGGGCATGGGCGGTGACCACGGCGACGACCGCGCCGGCCAGCGCGAACGCCGCGGCGGCGAGCGAGTTCACCGCCAGCCCGACGAGGAGCAGGATCGCGGCGACGGGGCTCGCCTTCAGGAACACCTGTCCGATGCTCTTCAGGACGCCAGCGACGAAATCGCCGAACGCGAGCGGGTTCGCCGCGGCGGCGTCGATCGGCGCGACCGCGTTCGCCATGGGCAGGCCGCTGCCGCCGATCGCCGCGAACGCGTAGGCGGCGAGGAGCAGGAGCCAGGTCGTGAGGACGAACGGCGCGGTCAGGGCGGCGACGCCCCAGGTCTTGAAGACGTTGGCGGTCCCGAGCGTCGCCACCACCGACACCGCGCCGCCGAACGCGACGTAGAGCCAGAAGAGCGGCGAGGGCGCGAGGAACGTCCCGAGCGCCAGGCCGACGAGGTAAGCGTTGTAGCCGTACAGGCCCGCGCCGAGGTCGGCTGCTTCCACGCGCAGCCACTGCGCCATGAGCGTGCCCGCGACGAGCGCCACCAGCCCGCCGATCGCGACCTGCGGCATGCCGGCGGCGACCGAGCCCCAGCCGATCGCGACGAAGAAGACGAGCCCCGAGAGCGGGTTGTCCATGAACATCACCTGCCCGATGCCGCGCAGGTTGTAGTCGATGAAGCGCAGGAACTTCGAGGAGGCGCAGCAGCTTTCCCACCACGTCAGCAGTCCCTTCATCGTGGCCTCCCGGATCAGCGCCAGAAGTAGGGCGGCGGTAGCGCCGTCCCGGCGATTTCCTCGCGCGCGATCGCCCAGAATTCGCGCACCTTCGCCTTGACCGGCAGGGTCTCGCGGCCGAGCACCTTGAAGACGAGGCCGGCGTCGTTCGGCAGGTGGCAGGCGCCGAACGCGACGCCGTTCGCGAGGTCCACGTCCGCTGCGACCCGCGCGTGGACGCGGTCGGCGGCGTCCTTCGTGGTGAGCAGGATCACGTTCGCGAGCACGTCGAACGGGCCCATCACGCCGGTCTGCCGCACCGGGCGGCGTACCGGGTCGACGAGGAGTTTCTCGGCGAAGAGGAGCTCGCCGCCGGGACGCGCGGCGCTCGTCGCGAGCGACAGCGCGGTGGCGCCGAACACCTCGTCCGGGTGGTGGTGCTTGCGGCCCGGCTGGACGATCTCCCCGTACAGGAGCGTCGCCGTCGGCGCGATCGCGATGCGCGTGTCGGAGAGAAAGCGCGCGCGGCGGTGCGGGATCAGCGGCTCGGGCATGAGCTCGAGGTAGGCGCCGTCGGCGAGCGACACGACCTGGGTCTGCACCGCGTAGTTGGCGTCCATCGAGTGCACCTTGGTCGCCGACTGCGTGGTGACGTGCGCGCGCGCGCCAGGCGCCAGCTCGATCTCCAGCGCGAGGCGGTCGCCCTGCAGCACGCAGCCCGACGTGGTGATCATGAAGACCCACGCGAGGTCGGGCATCGCCTCGTCGGGATAGAGCGCGCGCTGCGCCATGAACGGCGTGCGGCGGTCGAGCTCGGCGAGGACGGTGCGCTCGCCGCGCCGCTCGAAGCCGAGCCGCAGGTACCCGGTCTTGCCGACTGCGCCGCTCGCCATCTGCGGCGGCTCGTCGTGGAACGCGGCGAGCTCCGCGGCCGAAGCCCCGAGCGCCTCGGCGGCCGCCCACGGTGTGGGGATCGGCGCGTGCTCGGTGAGCTTCATGGCCCCGGCGCCCTGCGGATGCCCGGACCGCCTGCGCCCGCCCCCCGGCGACACGGGATCCGCGGCCTCATGTCACGCCGCGCTCTGCCGGGCCGGCAGCTTCAGGTCGAAGAGCATGTCCCGGCGGATCGCCTGGACGAGCTCCGGGATGCCCTCGCCGGTCTTGCAGTTGGTGAACAGGAAGGGCTTGTCGCCGCGCATCAGCTTCGAGTCGCGCGCCATCACCTCGAGGCTCGCGCCCACGTGCGGCGCGAGGTCGGTCTTGTTGATGACGAGGATGTCGGACTGCGTGATGCCGGGGCCGTTTTTGCGCGGGATCTTGTCGCCGGCGGCGACGTCGATCACGTAGATGAAGAAGTCGACCAGCGCCGGCGAGAAGGTGAGCGTCAGGTTGTCGCCGCCGCTCTCGATCAGCACCACGTCGCCGTCGGGAAAGCGCGCCTCCATGTCCTCCACCGCGGCGAGGTTCATGCTGGGGTCCTCGCGCACCGCGGTGTGCGGGCAGGCGCCGGTCTCCACCCCGAGGATGCGCTCTTCGAGCAGGATGCCCTTGAGGGTGCGCTGCACGTGCTTGGCGTCCTCGGTCGTCACCACGTCGTTGGTGATGATCAGGACCTTGATCCCCATGTCGAGGAGCTGCGGCGTGATCGCCTCGATGATCGCGGTCTTGCCCGACCCGACCGGGCCGCCGATGCCGATGCGCGTGATCTTCTTCTTCACTTTCTCAGTCCCCGTTCAGCTCATGAAGAGGCGCACGTGCGCCTTGACGTGCACCGCCGCGAGGATCTCGGCGAGCGGCGCGAACCCGGCCATGTCCTCGAGACGCGCCGCGGCCGTCGCCTCGTAGGCCTCGTCCGCGCCGGCATTGAGCGCGTAGAGGATCCGCTGCGTGTCCACGTGGCTCACCTTCATCAGGCGCAGCGCCGCGCCGAGGATCATCGCCGCCACGCCGTAGTGGTGCACCACGAACGCGTCGCGCGCGGGGAGGCCCTGCGCGGCGAAGCTCACCGCGAGCGCCACCGGGTAGCATCCCGGCGTCACGCCGGCGTCGATGCGCGCGCGCCAGTGCGCAGCGAGGGGCGCGCCGGTCACCTCGGCCGCCATCTCGGCGAGTTTCTTCCCCATGCGCACCGTCATCGTGCGCGTCTCGGAGGAGAGCTTGCGCGCGTAGGCGAGCGCGTCGATGCGCGCGACCTCGTCCAGGTCGCCGGCCACCGCGGCGCGATGCGCCCAGAGGAGCGCGATCCCGTCGCCCATCGCTGCCTGCTCGAGCGCCGTGCGCGCGTAGGACTCGAGCGTCCCGGCGTCGGTCACCACGCGTTTCTGGATCGCGGATTCGAGCCCGGCGGAGAACGCGAACGCGCCCACCGGGAACATCGAATCGCCGAATTGCAGGAAGCGCGCGAGGCGCGCAGCGGCGGCCAGGCCCGCCGCGCCGTCGCGGGCCGCCGTCATCGGTGCGGGTCGCCTTCGGCGTGCGGGTGCGCGTGCGGATGCGCGTGATCGTGCGCGTGCACCGGCGGACGCCCCCAGGCGTGCCCGGTCGCGGCATCGACCTCCACGTAGCGCTCGTGCGTGTGTGTGTGCACCGGCCCCTCGGCCCCGCCGAAGAGGCGGCGCGACTCGTGCGGCGCGAGATAGGGGACGACCTCGCCGCCGGGCACGAACTCGTAGCGGATGCCCTCGAAGCGGTGCGTGTTCATCACCGAGCTCATCACCTTGCGGTCCACGGTGAGCGGCACGTACACGCGCGTGCCCTTGACGAGCGCCGGCCAGTGCTGGTTGCCGAGCGCGTGGCCGAGCTCGACGCAGGTGCGCAGCGCGACCTCCGGCGGGTCGCCGGCGATCCCGTCGAGGTGCACCACCATCACGTCGCGCAGCGCGATCCGCGCGACCACCGCACGGCGCGCGGATTCGTCCCAGACGAGCACGTCGCCGTCGCGCATGAAGGTGCCGCGGTCGAGCGACACGGCGATCTCGGCGCCCCCGGCGGTCTTCTTGCGCAGGCGGTTCTTCTGCGCCTCCCAGTGGTCGAGCGCCAGCGTGTCCATCGACGCGCCGGCGAGCCGCGCCGCCCACTGCGGATCGGCAACGTTGCCGAGCACCGCCTCGACGAGGATCACGGCGCGGCCCTTCAGCTGAAGAAGTACTTCTGGTTGAGCGAGACGGTCGTGAGCGGCTTGACGGTCGCGTGCCTGCCGTCCACGGTGACCGCGAAGGTCTCCGGATCCACCTCGATCTTCGGCGTGCCCGAATTGCGCACCATGTCGCGCTTGCCGATCTTGCGCGTGTTGCGCACCGGCATGACCTGCCGCTCCAGGCCGAGCTTCTTCTTGATGCCCGCCGCGTGCGCCGCGCGCGAGACGAACGTGATGCACGTGTCCGGCAGGAGCTTTCCGAAGGCGCCGAACATCGGCCGGTAATAGACCGGCTGCGGCGTCGGCAGCGACGCGTTCGGGTCGCCCATCAGGCCCCAGGTGATCACGCCGCCCTTGAGCACGAGCTTGGGCTTCGCGCCGAAGAACGCGGGCTCCCAGAGCACGAGGTCGGCGATCTTGCCCACTTCGACCGAGCCGAGCACGTGCGAGATGCCGTGCGCGATCGCCGGGTTGATGGTGATCTTCGCCACGTAGCGCAGGACGCGGAAGTTGTCGTTGCCCTTCGCGTCCTCGGGGAGCTTGCCGCGCTGCGTCTTCATCGCATCCGCGGTCTGGATGGTGCGCAGCCAACATTCCCCGATCCGGCCCATCGCCTGCGAGTCACTCGACATCATCGAGATCACGCCGAGATCGTGCAGCACGTTCTCGGCGGCGATCGTCTCGGCGCGGATGCGGCTCTCGGTGAACGCCACGTCCGACGGGATGTCGGGCGAGAGGTGGTGGCACACCATGATCATGTCGTAGAGCTCCGCCTGCGAGTTGATGCCGTAGGGGAGCGTGGGGTTGGTCGACGACGGCAGCACGTTCGCGAGGCCCGACACCTTGATGATGTCCGGCGCGTGGCCGCCGCCCGACCCTTCCGTGTGGAACGAGTGGACGGTGCGGCCCTCGAACGCGGCGATCGTGTCCTCGACGAAGCCCGACTCGTTCAGCGTGTCGGTGTGGATGCAGACCTGCACGTCCATCTCGTCGGCGACGGTGAGCGCGGAGCGCAGCACCGCCGGCGTGGTGCCCCAGTCCTCGTGGCACTTGAAGCCCACCGCCCCGGCCTCGACCTGCTCGACGAGCGCCGCCTTGCCGTGGCCGTGCCCTTTGCCGAGGATGCCGACGTTGATCGGCCAGTTCTCGAAGGCGCGCAGCATGTTGCGGATGTTCCCCGGCCCCGGCGTGACGGTGGTCGCGTTCGAGCCGTCGGAAGGCCCGGTGCCGCCGCCGATCAGCGTGGTGGTGCCGTTCGAGAGTGCGGCGTACGCCTGCTGCGGCGAGATGTAGTGGATGTGCGTGTCGATGCCCGCGGCGGTGAGGATGAGGTGCGCGCCCGAGATGGCGTCGGTCGCGAGGCCGCACTCCAGCCCCGGCGTGATCCCGTCCATGGTCTGCGGGTTGCCGGCCTTGCCGATCGCGCAGATGCGGCCGTCCTTGATGCCGACGTCGGCCTTCACGACGCCGAGCACCGCGTCGATGATGGTCACGTTCGTGATCACGAGGTCGGGCGCGCCGCCGGCGCGCGTGATCCGGTTGTCCATGCCCATGCCTTCGCGCATGCTCTTGCCGCCGCCGAAGACGATCTCGTCGCCGGGCGCGCCGCGCAGATCGCGCTCGATCTCGACGTAGAGGCCGGTGTCGCCGAGCCGGATGCGGTCGCCGACGGTCGGGCCGTAGAGCCCGACGTACTCGTTGCGGGAAATCCTCGCCATGGTCAGCCTCGCTTTGGGTCCGTCGTGCCGTCAGCGCTTCTTCGCCGGCGCGGAGCGGAAGCCGCGCTTCGCCGCAGCCGCCACCGCCTTCGCCTTCTTCGCCTCGGCCGCCTTGCCCGCGGTCGGCCCGTCCACCAGGTTGTTGAACCCGTACACGGCGCGCTTGCCGAGGTAGGGCACCAGGCTCACTTCGCGTTCGTCGCCGGGCTCGAAGCGGATCGCGGTCGCCGCCGGGATGTTGAGGTGCTGCCCGAACGCGGCCGCGCGGTCGAACTCGAGCGCGCGGTTCACCTCGAAGAAGTGGAAGTGCGAACCCACCTGCACCGGCCGGTCGCCGGTGTTGCGCACCTTGAGGGTGGTGACCGGCAGCTGGTCGTGGTAGCGCAGGTCTTCCTTCCGGCACACGTAGCCGCCCACCGGCACGCTGGCGGTCGCCGGATCGACGTCGGGTGCGAGGCTGGGGTAGGACTTGACGATCGCCATGGCGCGAGCTCCTATCGGCCCTATTGGATCGGGGTGTGCACGGTCACGAGGCGGCTGCCGTCGGTGAACACCGCCTCGATCTGCACCATCGGGATGAGGTCGGCGACGCCGTCCATGACGTCGGCCTTGGAGAGCGCGGTGCGCGCCTCCTTGGTGACCTCCTCGATCGTCTTGCCCGCACGCGCGCCGTCGAGCGCGACGGCGGAGATGACGGCGACGGCTTCCGGGTAATTGAGCTTGATGCCCTTCGCCTTGCGCTTGAGCGCCACCTCGGCGAGCATGTAAATAAGGAGCTTGTCGAATTCCCGTGGTGTGAGCTGCATGAAGACCTCTCTTCGTCCGTGGCACGGGCAGCGAGCGCTCGGGCACTGTATCCGAGGGGATTTCGCCGCGTCAATCTTCTTTCGCGGTTGTTTTATTCCGGAAGCGGTCGAGCGAGAAAGGCGCACATGAGCGGCGCAGCGCACCCTGAGGCGACCCCGGCGCCGGTGCCGGACCGCACCATCCTCGCGGTCGTCGCCGCGTACGCGGCCGCATTCGTCGTTTTCGGCCTGGCCGTGGACGGCCCCGGGGCGGTGGCGCAGGGGCTCGTCGCGATCCTCACGACGCGGGACGCCCTGCTCACCGATTACATGGGCATCGGCGGGATCGGCGGCGCCTGCGTGAACGCGGGGCTCCTCACGTTGTGCGCATGTTTCGTCTACCACAAGGCCGGCGCCAGGATGACCGGGGCGGCGGTCGCGTGCCTCTTCCTCGTCCTCGGTTTCGCCCTGTTCGGCAAGAACCTCCTCAACGTCTGGGCGATCGTCGCCGGGGTCTGGCTCTACGCCCGTTTCCGAGGCGAGGCATTCGCGACGCATCTCAACACCGCCTTCTTCGGCGTGGCGCTGGCGCCGATCTTCTCGGAGATCCTCTTCAGCACGAGCCTCGCGCCGGCCGTCGGCGTTCCGCTCGCGATCGCGACCGGACTCGCGATCGGCTTCGTCCTGCCGCCCGCCGCGGCGCAGCTCTTCAAGGCGCACGAGGGGTTCAGCCTCTACAACATGGGGTTCACCGCGGGGCTCGTCGGCACGCTGGTCGTCGCGCTCTACAAGTCGTACGGCTTCGTGCCCGATCCGGTGTTCGTCTGGACGACCGGCAACGACCTGCTGCTCGGCGCGTTCCTCGCGGTCCTCTTCGCCTCGATGGTGGCCGTCGGTTTCCGGTTCGACCGTGGGGCGCGCGCCGGCCTGAAGACGATCCTCGCGGCGCCCGGCCAGTCCCCGACCGACTTCATCGCGCTCGCCGGCTTTGGCGCGACGCTCGTCAACATGGGGCTCGCCGGCGCGGTCGCGATGGCCTACATCCTCGTCGTGGGCGGCGATCTCAACGGGCCCGTCATCGGCGCGATCTTCACGATCGTCGGGTTCGCCGCCTTCGGGAAGCATCCGCGCAACATCGTCCCGATCATGGCGGGGGTGTTCCTCGGCTCGCTCGCGAAGCCGTGGAACGCGCACGATCCGTCGATGCAGCTCGCCGCGCTCTTCGGCACCACGCTCGCGCCGATCGCCGGGCGCTTCGGCTGGCACTGGGGGCTCGTCGCGGGATTCGTCCACTCGTCGGCGGCGCGTTCCGTGGGCACAGTGCACGCGGGCCTCAACCTCTACAACAACGGCTTCGCCGCCGGGATCGTCGCCGCCGTGCTCGTGCCGGTGATCGTCGCGATCCGCAAGCGCACGCGGCCGCACGATGACCCCGGGTGAAACCGTCCGGCGCCGCCGCGAAGCAAGGCGGCTTGGGCGCGATGCTGCGCATCGGCGCCCCGGGGATTCGCCCGGCGCTGTAGTCCTCTTCGCTCCAACCTGCTAGTCTCGGCCCGGGCAACGGAGGGACATGGCAGGGATGGGCACAGCGTTCGCGCGCTTCCTCGGTTTCGCCGCGCTCTGGGTCGTGCTGGTCCGCGGCGTCGCGCCGGCCGATCTCGCCGTCGGCGTGCTCGCGGCTGCCGTGGCCACGTGGGCGAGCCTGCGGCTGCTGCCCGCGGAGGCCGGCCGGGTGAACCTCGGTGCCCTCGCGCTGCGGCTGCCGCGCTTCCTGTGGCAGTCGGTCGTCGCCGGGGTCGACGTCGCCCGCCGTGCGCTCGCGCCGGGCGTACCCCTCCGGTTGGGGTTCGTCGGCTACCGCACCGGCTTCGCGCGCGGTGCGGCGCGCAACGCGTTCGCGACCATCACGAGCCTCATGCCGGGCACGGTGCCCGTCGACGACACCGAGGCGGAAATCTCCTACCACTGCCTCGACGTCGGGCAGCCGGTGGCGGCGCAGCTCGCTGCCGAGGAGCGCGAGTACGCCGACGCGCTCGCGCCGGGGAAGCGCCTTGGCTGAGTTCCTGCTCGGGGCCGCGCTCTTCGTCCTGGCGATGGTCGCGCTCGGCCTGGCGCGCGTCGTGCGCGGTCCCGGCGACGCCGAGCGCATGATGGCGGCGCAGCTCCTCGGCACCGGCGGGATCGCGGTGGCGCTGCTCGTGAGCGCGGCGACCGGCGTCGGCGCCACCGTGGACGTCGCGCTCACGCTCGCGCTGCTCGCAGCCTTCGCCTCGGTCGCCTTCTACAAGAGCGCGACGGGCGCGCCGCCCGACGACGCAGGCGACCGCGGATGAGCCTCGCCGACCTCTTCACGGTCGTCGCGGTCTCCGCCGGCGCTTTCTTTTTCCTCGCCGGCAGCGTCGGGCTGCTGCGCTTCCCCGATGCGCTCGCGCGGCTGCACGCGCTCACCAAGGCCGACAACCTCGGCCTCGGACTCGTCGTCCTGGGCCTGCTGCCGCGCGTCGACGGGCTCCTCGGCGCGCTCAAGCTGGTCGCCATCTGGGCGCTCGTGTTGCTGGCGAGCGGCGCGGTGTCGCAGCTCGTGGCGCGCGTGGCGCGGCGCACGGGGCCGCGCGCGTGATCGCGGCGCTCAACGCGGCGCTCGCCGTCCTCGTCCTCGCGCTCGCGGTCTGGACGGTCGCCGCCCGCAGCACCTTCGCGGCCACGGTCGGTTTCGTCGCCTACGGCCTCGTCCTCACGCTGGTGTGGGTGCAGCTCCAGGGCGTGGACATCGCGCTCACCGAGGGCGCGATCGGCGGCGGTCTCACCGGCGCGATGCTGGTCGCCGCGGCCGCGCGTCTGCGCGACACCGAAGCGTCGGCGCGTGCCGAGCGCCCCGGCCTCGCCCTGCGAATCGCCGCCGCATGCGTCGCGGCCTGCGTCACCGCCGCGCTCGCCTACGCGATCCTCGCGCTGCCGGAGCCCGCGCCGACGCTCGCGCACTTGACCGCCGACAACATCGCATCGACCGGCGTCGCGAACCCCATCACCGCCGTGCTGATCGCGTTCCGCGCGATGGACACGCTGCTCGAGGCGATCGTGGTGCTCTTCGCGATGATCGGTGTCTGGTCGCTCGCGCCGGACCGCGCCTGGGGCGGCCGCCCGGGGCAGCCGCACCACGCCGATCCCGACGGGATCCTCGCCTGGTTCGCGCGCGTGCTGCCGCCGATCGGGATCGTCGTCGCGATCTACATCTTCTGGGTCGGCGCCGACGAGCCCGGCGGCAAATTCCAGGCGGCGACCATCCTCGCGGCGATGTGGATGCTCGCGGTGGTGGCGGGCCTTGCCGACGCGCCGCCGGTCAGCCGGACCTGGGTCCGGCTCGCGCTCGTCGGCGGGGCGGTCGTGTTCCTCGCCGTCGGCGCCGCGGGCGTCGTGACGGCGGGTGCGTTCCTCGCTTACCCCGATGGCTACGCCAAGCTGCTCATCAAGTTGATCGAGTGGGCGCTCCTGCCGTCGATCGCGCTCGCGCTCGCGCTGATCATGGCCGGCGCGCCCGAAAGGCCGGAGCGATGACCGACGCGGCGACGCTCTTCGGGCTGGTGGCCGCGGCGCTCGTGGGCCTGGGCGTCTATGCGCTCATCGTCGATCCGCAGCCGCTGCGCAAGATCCTCGCGTTCAACGTCATCGGCGCGGGCGTGTTCGTGCTGTTCGGCGCGGTCGCGCACCGCGGCGCCGCCGCCGGCTGGGGCGGCGACCCCGTCCCGCAGGCGCTGCTGATCACCGGGCTCGTGGTCGCGTTCGCCGCGACCGCGCTCGCCGTCGCGGTCCTGCTGCGCCTGCACGCCGAAACCGGCTCTGCGACGCTCGCGCCCGAGCCGCCGCCGGCCGCGGGCGATGAGTAGGCAGGCGGCATGACGGCGACGCCCGGCGGGCTCCTGCTCGTGGCGGCAGTGCTCGTGCCGTTCGTCGGCGTGCTCGCGGGCTTCGCCCTCGGTGGACGCAACGCGCAGCGCGTCGCGGCGGTGACGATCCTCGCCGGCGCCGCGATCGCCGCGGCGATCGTCGCCGCGGCGCCGGACTCCGGCGGGACGCTCGTCTATCTCCTCGGCGGCTGGCCGCCGCCCCTCGGCATCGCGCTGCGCGCCGACGCCCTCTCGCTCGTGATGATCCCCGCCATCGCGGTGGTGATCCTCGGCATCGGCGTCTACGCACGCGCCGATTTCGCCACGCCCGAAGGCGTGCGCGAGGCGCGCGCGCCGCTCGTCTTCTGGACGCTGCTCCTCGCCATCTGGGGGGCGCTCAACCTCGTCTTCGTCGCGGGCGAGGCCTTCTTCGAGCAGGTCGCGCTGGAGCTCCTCACCTTCGCCGCGGTGCCGCTCGTTTCGCTCGACGGCAAGGCCGAAACGCTGCGCGCCGCGCTGCGGTATCTGCTCTACGCGCTCAGCGGGTCGATCTTCTACCTGCTCGGTGCGGTGCTCGTCTACGGCACGTACGGCACGCTCGACATCGCGCTCCTCGGCGAGCGGGCCGATCCGGATCCCGCCACGCTCGTCGCCGCGGCGCTCATGACCGTGGGGCTCGCCGCCAAGACGGCGCTCTTCCCGCTGCACCTGTGGCTGCCGCCGGCGCACGCCGGGGCGCCGCCGGCCGCGAGCGCGGTGCTCTCGGGCCTGGTCGTCAAGGGCTCGTGGTTCCTGGTCGTGCGGCTGTGGTTCGACGTGCTGCCGGGCGTGGTCACCGCGCCCTCGGCCGAGCTCCTCGCCGCGCTCGGCGCGGGCGCGATCCTCGTCGGAAACGTCGTCGCGCTGCGGCAGGAGCGGCTGAAGCTGCTGGTCGCGTACTCGACGGTCGCGCAGATCGGCTATCTCTTCCTCATGTTCCCGCTCGCGTTCGATGCGGGGGCGGCGGCGCTCGCGCGCGGCGGCGCGCTCGCCGGAGGCACGCTGCAGGCGATCTCCCACGCGCTGGCGAAGGCGGCGATGTTCATGGCCGCGGGCCTCGTCTATCGCGGGCTCGGTCACGACCGCATCGCCGAGCTCGGCGGCGTCGCGCGGGCGCTGCCGCTCACCGTGCTCACCTTCGCCGTCGCCGGGCTCGCGCTGATGGGGCTGCCGCCGAGCGGCGCATTCGCGGCGAAGAAGCTGCTGCTCGACGCCGCGGGGATGTCGGGCCGGTGGTGGTGGGAAACGGTGCTCGACGTGGGCGGGCTGCTCACGGCGAGCTACGTCGTGCTGGTGCTCGCGCACGCGCTCGCGCGTCCGGCCGGGGGCGCGGTCGAGCCCGCGAAACCCGTGTCGCGGCTGTCCGAGCTCGCCGCGCTCGCGCTGGCGCTCGGCTCGCTCGCCCTCGGGTTCGCGGCGCTTGGTCCGGCGCCCTTCGACGCCCTGCCGAAACCCCTCGCCGCGAAGGAATTCGGCGCGGCGCTCGTCACCTTGACGGGCGGGGCGGTCCTCGCCGTCGCGCTCGGCCGCAAGCTCCCGCCGCTCGCGGCTGGCGGCGGGCTCGCCGCTGCCGTCCGACGTGTGACCGTCCCGGCGGGCGCGGCGTTCGTGCGCGCCGACGGCGTGCTGCGGCAATGGCCGGTGGCCGCGCTCGCGCTCATGCTCGCGGCGATCGCGTTCGCCGCGACGATGCTTCTCGGCCGCTGACGGCCCCGCTTCAGCGCCGTTCGGGCTCGACGAGCCGCAGCGGGTCGGCGCACACGTCCGAACCGTCCACCGGGATCGGTCCGCGGAAGAGCCTCTCGAGCGGCACGACGACCACCGAGGTCAGGAAGCGCGCGAGCGCCGCGAGCAGGTCCTCGGGCGCGAGGCCGATCCTGAAGTCGGTGAGCGTGCCGCTCACGCGCAGCGGCGGCTGGAGGCTCAAGGGCTGCAGGCGCTTGGTGCGCGGACTGAACCGGGCGTCGATCGCCTCGGTGCGGAAGTCGACGGTTCCCGTCCCCCGCACCCGGATGCGGCTCGTGTCGATGATCATGAGGTCCTCGGTGAGCCGGCCGTCGACGATGTCGAAGCGGCCGACAATGCAGTTGACCATCGACTCCGCGCCGCGGCCGCGGCCCGGCAGCAGGGGGTCGAGCGCCGGCAGCAGCAGCCGGAACAGGTTGACCGCCCAGTTGTCCACCTGCCGCGCCCCGAGGTCCTTCGGCCACGCGGCCATGTCCAGGCGCCCGTTCGCGGAAGCGAGCACCGCATCGAGCGAGCGGGCGGTGCTCGCGAGCTCGAGGTTCATGCTGAAGAGGCCCGAGACGCCCGAGTCCGGCCAGCGCCGGCGTGCGAGGATGGAATAGTCGAAGCGCTCGATGTGCGCGCCGAGCCTGAGCTCGATCTGGCTATCCTCCGCGTCGTAGGCGGCCGAGAGCTTCACCGTCCCGCCGGGGACGTTCACCTCGGCGGGGCCGACGTAGAGGTCGCCGTCCTTGAGCTGCACGCGCAGCCTGCCGTCGGCGAGCCGGTCGGCGCCGACGAGCACTTCCCCGACCTCGACCTCGGCGTAGGCGTCGAAGCGGCGCAGGAACGCGGCGTCGAGCACCCGCTGCGTCTGCGTCGCCGCGCCCGCGGCCTGGTCGCGCAGGCTCTCGGCCGTCATCGGCGCTGCGCGCGCCGCATCGCGCCAACGCGGGAAGTCGTCGAGCTGGATGCGCGGGGCGGCCACGTGCAGGTCGAGCACGGGCCGCGCGCCGCCGAGCTCGAGCGCGCCGCGTCCGACGAGCTCGCTCGACCCGACGCGCAGCGCGAGGCGCGGAATCGCGTAGCCGGTCGCGGTCATGGTGATCGGTCCCGCAGCCGACCAGGGTCCCCAGGGCGGGAGCGCCACGCGGGCGAGACCGCTCAGTGAGTCGAGCCGCTCGCCGGCGAGCTCGATCGCGAGCTCGCCCGAGCGTCCGAGCGGGAGCCCTGCCTCGCCCGCGATGCGCAGTGTCGCGCCGGCCGCGCGTCCTTCGACCGTGAGCGGCACGCGGCGCGGTTCGCCCGCGAAATCCGCGAGCGTGCCGGTCCTGACCCGGAGCTCGACATCCGTCGCGTCGATGGCGCCGTCGAGGCGTGCGGTGACCGGCTCGCCCGGGGCGGCCGTCACGACACCTTTGCGCAGCGCGATCTGCCCGAGGGGCCTGCCCGCGGGGCCGTGGAGCGCGAGATCGCCACCGGTCACCCGCGCCGCGAGGGAGGAGCGCTCGGCGAGCTCGCCGAGGGTCGCGCCGCGGCCTGCGAGGCGGAACTCGAGCGCATCGGCGTGGGCCTCGACGCCATCGGCCAGGCCGAGCGCGCGCAGCACGGCGCCGACATCAGCCCCGGATGCGGAAAGCTCCAGCGCCGCCTCGGGCACGTGGCCGCGCAGATCGAGGCCGAGCGTTCCCTCGAACCGGACGGCGGCGACGCGCAACCCGAGCGGTGCGGGCGGCAGGTAACCGTCGCGGATCCGCGCCGTGAGCGCGACGTCCGTCACCTCCGCGCGGCTCGAGCGCACACGCTCGAGCGCGAGGTCGATGTCCGCGTCGGGGAAGTCGATGCGCTGCGGGAGCACCGGCACGTCCAGCGACAGGTTGCGTCGCTCCTGCGGCGAGGAAGCCGGCGGCCGCAGCGTGGCGAGCTCGGCGAGGTCGACGAGGGGGCTCGCGACGCGCACGCGCGGGACGGTGCGACCGCCCTCGGCGGCGAGACGCACGTCCGCGACGACGACGCTCCGCCCGACCTCGAGACGCACATCGCGCAAGTGCCAGCCGCCCGCCTCGCGTCGCGCGTCGCCGCGCAGCGCGACGGGCAAGGCCGACTGGGGCGCGAAGCCGAGCCATTCGGCGAGATCGCCCGAGCGCGCCGCGTCGGCGCGGAACGCGAGCGCGGCCCCCGACGGGGCGGCCCTCGCTTCGATGCGCGCCTGCGCACCGGCGCCGGCGACGTCGAGCTCGAGGGGAAGAACGCCGTCGCGCAGGATGCGCGGGAGCTCGCGGCCGCGGAGCGTGAACGAAGCGGGCTTGCCGAGCAGCGTGCCGCGCGCGGCCCCCCGCAGGCGGCCGCCCTGCGGCGCTTCGAGCACGAGCGTGTCGAGCGCCACGCCGACGGGCCGTCCGCCGGCGAAGCTCCCGTAAGAGAGCCGCGCCCGCTCGAGCTCGAGCCGCGCGGCGAGACCGCGCGCGACGTCGCCGACCGTCTCGCCACGGCCGTTCGCGCGCAACGCCATGCGCTCGATGCTGCCCTCGATCCCTTCCAGGCCCGTGGCCTGGAGCGCGAGCGCGGCGAGCCGCGCGTCCTGCGCGCCGAGCTCGAGCGAGACCTCGGGCACGGCGCCCGCCGTGTCGAGCCGCGCGAGCCCGGTGAACGCGACGTCGGCGACGGTCACCGCCATCGGCGCGCGCGCGCCGCCCGCATCGGCCACGAGCTCGAGCGTTGCGTCGCGCACGTCGAGGTCGACCCCCGCGAGTCGCCCGACCCGCAGCGCCAGCGCGAGATCGACCGGCACGAGCGTTCGCAGCGCCGTCGCGTTGCCGGCGAGGTCGTCGTAACCGAACGGGCGGCGCGCGTCGGCCGCCGGGTCGCGCAGGAAGGGGCGGAGGTCGAGCGCGGCGATCGCGAGCTCGCCGCTCGCGCGCGTCCGTGCCCCGCTTGCATCGAGCGACAGACGTCCCGAGAACGCCGCGCCGCCGGCGACGCCGCGAAGGTCTGCGAGATCGATCGCACCGGGGCGAACGCTGGCGCGACCGGCCGCTGCGGCGGCCCCGAAGCTCGGCAGCTGCGTGCCGACCAGCGCCTGGACGTCCGCGACGCTGTCGGTGCCCGCGCCGAACTCGAGCTCGGCGTCGGGCGTGTCCAGCGCGACCGAACCGGCCGCGTGCACCCGGGTACCGCCGAAGCCGAGGTCGATGGCGAACGGCCAGCGCGAGTCCGCGCCGAGTAGGCGCGCGGGGCCGCCTGTGAGGGCTGCCTCGTAGCGAGCCCCGCCCGCGGCCGTCCCTCGCGCGGCGACGGTGATCGGCTCGTTCGTGCCGCCAGCGCCCGTGAGCGCGTCGAGCTCGATCCGGCGGTGCGTTCCGGACGTCGCGTCGTGGTACTCCACCGTGAGGCCGTTCAGCGCAACCCGCTCCACCGCGATCGTGGCGCGGGTTACCGCCGGCGCGCGGGGCGCCGCGTCCGCGTCGCCGAACGTCCAGTTCGCGCGGCCATCGGCGGCGCGCGCGAGGCGCACGCGCACGTCGGATGCCTCGACCGCCGGTAGCACGATCCGCCGGCGCAGAAGGCCGAGGAGATCGACTTCGATGCGGGCGTCGCGCAACGACGCGAACTCGGGCGCCGCGAACCCGGGCGGGTTGAGGACGCGCATCGCGCCGACGCGGAACTCGGCGACGCGCGCGAGCCGCACCTGCAAGGCACCCTCGAGGGCGACCGGCCGGCCGAGCGCCGCCGAGGCGCGGGCAGCGATCCCCTCGCGCCAGCGCGACGCGTCGAGCGTCGGCGCGAGCGCGGCGAGCGCGGCGAGGGCGAGCACGAGCAGGGCGGCGAGCGCCGCCGCCACGGCGAGGAAGCGGCGCAGCCCCTTCATCGTCGCGCCCCGAAGCGACCGTGCCGTCGCGCCCGCATCAGCGATCGGCCCGAAGGCCGCCGCCCGGTGTCGCCCCCGTCACAACGCGACACCGTTCAGCTCGGACCAGCCGGTCCACATGATCTGGATGCCGATGCAGAGCAGGATGAACGCCATGAGGCGGGTCATGACGAGCATGCCCACGGGGCCCAGCCATCCGATCACCCGCGTCGAGTGCCTGAAGACGAGATACAGCACCGCCGACACGATCGCGGCCCCGGCCGCGGCGACGATCGCGCCAGCGAAGTACTGGGCCGGCGTCATCGGCTCCTGCGCGCCGAGCGCGATCGACGCGGCGATCGTGCCGGGTCCGGTGGTGAGCGGGAAGGTGATCGGGAAGAAGCTCCGCCGCGCGACGTCCACATGGGACATCCCGCTCGCTCTCTCCGCCGCCGCGGCGTGCACGTCGTCCTCCTCGGTGCGGTGGAGCATGCGCCAGGCGGTGGACGCCACCAGCAGCCCGCCGCCGATGCGCACGACCGGCAGCGAGATGCCGAAGAGCGCGAGCACGTAGCTGCCGATCAAGATCGACGTGACCACGACGAACCACGCGTTGATGGCCACCTGCCGCGCGAGGCGCGCGCCGAGGACAGGGTTGCCGCCCGCCGTCGCGACGAACACCGGCGCCGTCGAGAGCGGGTTGATGATGGGAAGCAGCGTCACCGGCACGAGGACGACCGACTTCACGAGTGACACAACCGCTGCTTCCACGGGCGCTCCCGGCGACGCACGGCCCCGAGTCTAGTGCGAACCGCGCGCCCGTGCCGGGCCCCGCGCGCGGCCGCCGGGCTCAGAAGCCGTAGCGCACGTTCAGCCACACCTCGGTCGAGCTGTAGTTGAAGGCGACCGCATTGCTCTGGTCGCGGATCCAGAGGATCTCGGGCCGCAGGGTCCAGTTGCGCGCGAACTCCCAGACGAGCCCGCCGCCGATCTCGTAGAGGTTGTCCTTGCGCCGCAGGATCACGCTCTCGTCGAGCGCGTCGGGGTGGAAGTGGATACGGTCGGTGTTGAAGTTGTCGTGCTCGTACCAGGCGAAGACGAACCCGCCCAGGCGCGGGGAGAACGTGTAGTCGAGCGAGGCGGTCGCCCCGTACACCGCCGAGTCGCCGTCGGGCCGGCTGGTGGCGTAGTTGTAGCCGCCCCAGCCGCGCAGCGAAAAGGTCGCCTTGCCGTCGGCGAAGCCGCGCGTCCAGCCGGCGCTGGCGGTCGAGCGCGTGCGGCTGCGGTCGCGCAACGGCCCGTTCGGGTAGTGGCGTCGCTCCACCTCGGCCCCGAGGGCGAGCTGGTTGTCCTCGTCGAGCCGGTAGCGCCAGGTCGCGAAGAGACCGTAGTCGGTGCGGTGGATCCCGTCGCCCCGGTAGCTCACGCGTCCGCGGGTGCCGAACACCAGGCTCGCCGCGTCGAGCACGCGCGTGGCGGCCGCGCGCCAGCGCCAGTCGGAGTCGTTGCGGACATCGGGATTGTCGTAATGGCGGAACCGGTAATCGAGGCTCGCGTCGAGCGCCCATTCGTCGGAGAGGAAGTAATCGAGCCCGCCGCCCGCCCGCGCGTTGTAGAACGTGTCCTGCCGGTCGTCCCCGCCGAGCGCCTGCGTGCCGCGCGTCGAGTTCACGCGGTAGCGGCCGACGCCGGTCTCGGCATAGCCGAACCACGTGAGGCGCCGGCCCCGGTCGAGATACTGGGCGGCGGCGTCGGCGTAGATCTGCACCTGCGATTCGAGGTCGGGCGGGAGGTTGTCGAAGGAGAGGACCGTTTCGAACTCGATCTTCGCCTCGGCGTACTGCCCGAGCGCGTAATAGGCGCGCCCGAGGGCGAGGCGGGTCGGAATCGAGCCGGGGCGGGCAGCGAGGCTGCGCTCGAAGAGGACCTTCGCCCTCGCGGCGTCGCCCGTGCCGAGCGCGGCGCGCCCGAAGAGATAGCCGAACTGCGGATCCGACCCCCGCGTCGGCTCGAACGGCGCGAGCAGGTCGTAGGCCTCGCGATAGCGGCCTTCGCTCACGAGCCGCTCGGCGCGGCCGAGGTCCGGCTCGGCCGCGGCCGCCGCCTGCGCCACTGCGAAGGCGAGGGCGGCGAGCAGCGCGCGTGCCGCCCGCATCGCGTCGCGCGCCGCCCGGCTCGTGTGCGCGGTCATGGCTCCCCCTTCGGCCTTTCCATCGCCTTCCGCGTGACGAAGCGCGCTTTCGCCACGCTTCAGCGCTCCCTCGCGGGCGCCGCTTCCGCTTTCCCTGGCGCGCGCAGCATGCGCACCCCCGCGTAGGCGAGCGCCACCGCGAGGATCGGACTGGCGAAGTTGAAGATCGCGTAGGGCAGGTAACTGACCGTCGCGACGCCCAGGGTCGCGGCCATGTAGGCGCCGCAGCTGTTCCAGGGGATGAGCGCCGAGGTCGGCGTCCCGGACGCGGCGATCGTGCGCGAGAGCACCACCGGTGCGAGGCCGCGGCTCGCGAACGCGCCCTTGAACATCCGGCCCGGCAGCACGATCGCGATGTACTGGTCGGCGGTCACCACGTTCGTCCCGAACACCGCGGCGACGAGCGAAGCGACGAGACGGCCCGCCGAGCGCGCCGCCGCGATCACCGGCGCCATGAGGCGGTCGAGCACGCCGGCCTTCTCGACCACCCCGCCGAAGGCGAGCGCGGTGATGATGAGCCAGATGGTGTTCAGCATGCTCGCCATGCCGCCGCGGGTGAGGAGCTGGTCGATCGCCGGGTGGCCGGCCGAGGAGACGTAGCCCGTCGCGAGCGCCTTCCACACCCCCTTCAGGAGCGCGAGCCCGGCGGGCAGGTCCTGGCCCGCCCCGGCGAGCGCGGCCACCCGCTCGGGGGCGACGAACACCGCGAGCGCGCCGCCCGCCAGCGCGCCCAGGAAGATCGCGGTGAAGGGCGGCGTCCGCGTGAGCGCGAGCGCGACGACGACCGCGAGCGGCAGGAACAGCCACGGGGTGATCGTGAACGTGTCCTCGATCGCGCGGATCTTCGCGTTCGCCTCGAAGTCGCCGGGCTGGCCGAGCGTCCAGAACACCGCGAGCGCGATCGCCACCGCGAGCACGGAGGTGAGCGCCGTCTCGCGCAGGTGCTGGTAGAGGTCGACGCCCGCGGCCGCGGCGGCGAGGTTCGCGGAGTCGGAGAGCGGGGAAGTCGTGTCCCCGAGGTAGGCGCCCGAGATCACGGCTCCCGCCGTGATCGCCGGGTCGAGGTCCATGTTGACCGCGATCCCCATCAGCCCGATGCCGATCGTGCCGACGACCGTCCAAGAGCTGCCGACGCTGAACGAGACCACCGCCGCGATGGCGCACGCCGTCAGGTAGAAATAGTTCGGGCTGAGGATCTGCAGGCCGTAATAGACCATCGCGATGAGCGTCCCGCTGAGGGCCCAGGTGCCGATCAGCGAGCCGACGGCGAGCAGGATGAAGATCGCGCCGAGGCCCGAGCCGACGCTCGCGACCGCCGCCTCCCGCAGCGACTCGAGCGAGTGCCCTTTCCGCCACCCGATCAGAACCGCGACCATGGTCGCGACCACCAGCGCGATCTGGTTCGGGCCGGCCGCGCCGGCGTCGCCGAAGAGGTAGTACGACAGCGCGACGAGCAACACGAGGCTCGCGATCGGGACGATCGCCTCGACGAGAGTGAGCGGCTGCGGAGCGCCAGGGCGGGTCATCGGCTGCCTGTCTCGGGTCGGTCGGTCGCGGCGGCGCCGGCGGGCCCCGCGCGCCGTTATCGTCCGGCGGCGGCCTCCTCCGGGCCCACGATCCGTCCGGCCGCGGGAAACCCGGGCAGCGCGCCGCCGGCGCCTAGTCCGCGCACAACAGGCGCACGCGGCGCTCGGCGCGGTCGAAGGCTTCGTCCGTCTCCGCGGCGAGCAGCTGCTCCTTCGCCTGGATGCAGGCGTCCGCCACGCGCACGTCGGCGGGCGTGGCCTTGGGCGCCGGCGCGGGCGCCTTGGCGGCCGGCGCGGCGCGCGCGGGCGCGCAGCGCGAATCGTCGACGAGCCGCAGGTTGTTGAACGCGCCGCGCTCGACCGCGACGCAATCGCCGACGCGCAGGCCCGCTTCGTCGGTGACCATGGTGATGGTCGAGGTGCCGTCGATCAGGATCGTGTACTCGAACACCTGGCGCTGCGTGGCGATGCGGCCGAGCTGCTGGCCGGCGACGACGCCGCCCGCGGCGCGCACCGCGCGCGTTCCGCTCGAGCGGTTCGAGCCCGACGCCGCGCCGAGCGCGCCGCCGAGGATCGCGCCGCCCGTCTGCGCGGCGCGGTTCGCATCGGTCACCAGAGTGACCGCGGTGATGCGTCCGAACTGGACGCTCGTCTGCGCCCACGCGAGACCGCACGCCGAAGCGAGCGCGGCCGCGACGAGCCACTTTCCTGTGCCAGACGCAAGGGGCATGCCGAGGTCTCCGTCGATGAGTCGCTGAGATCGTGCGTCGCGCCCGCCCGGCACACCGCCTCTCGGCGGGCGAAACGGGACGCCGGCATCTTAGCAGCGGCGCCGGGATGCAGAAAATGCCCGCGCCCGAGGCGCGAACGAACCGGCGCGGCCGGTTTCACGGGTGAAACCGGCGCAGGCCGCGGCGCCGCGTCGCCGAGCAGCGTGGTGTGAACCCCCGGAACGACGGCGACGAGGTCCGTGGCGGAAAGCCTCCCGCGAGCGAAGAGCGCGTTTCGCGTCGCTGGCTCCGGGGATCCAGAAGGAGGTGTGGCCCCCGGTCGCTTCGACTTGCTAGAAGGAGCCGAACATCGTCCCGAGCACGATCACCGCCACCAGCGCCAGGATGGGCCCGACGATCGCCGCCATCACGATGTCGAAGTAGCTCGTGCGGTGCGTCGCGCCGCAGACCGCGAGCAGCGTGACGACCGCGCCGTTGTGAGGCAGGCTGTCGAGCGTCCCCGCGCTCATGACGGCGACGCGGTGCAATAGCGCCGGGTCGAGGCCCTGGGTCGCCGCGATCTCCATGAACGTGCCGCCGAGCGCGTCGAGCGCGATGGTCATGCCTCCGGAGGCGGAGCCGGTGAGGGCGGCGAGGATGTTGGTGGCGACCGCGAGCGACACGAGCGGGCCGCCGCCGATCGAGAGCACCCAGTCGCGCACCAGCGCGAACGCCGGCATCGCGGCGACGACCGCGCCGAAGCCGACCAGGCTCGCGACGCTCAGCACCGGCAGCACCGAGGCGTTCGCCCCCGCATCGATCGTTTCGCGCAGGGCGGCGAGCCGGCCGCGGTTGATCGCGAGCACGGCGAGGATCGCGGCGAGGAGCGCCACGACGACCGACCAGATGCCGCTCACGGACGCGAGCGGGACGCCGCCCCAGGCTTCGGCTGCGAGGAAGCTCGTGTCGAGCCGCGGCAGCACGAGCATCGACATCGTCAGGTTGACGAGCACGACGACCACGAGCGGCGCCATCGCGGCGAACGCGCCCGGCGCCGCGGCCGCGGGTCGGCCGCGGCGCGCCTCGGGAGGATCGAAGGAACTCGCCGTCGTGGCGCGTTCGCGAACGAGCGGATCCTCCGCCGCGGCGTCGGCGGCGACCGCCGCGCCGCCGTAGCCTTCCCCGGCCCGCCGCGCCTTCGCCTCGGCGCGCGCGAGCCACCACAGCCCGAAGCCGAGCATGATCGCGGAAGCGACGATGCCCAGCCCGGGGGCGGCGAACGGCGTCGTCCCGAAGAACGGCATCGGGATCGCGTTCTGGATCGCGGGCGTTCCCGGGAGCGCCGACATCGTGAACGTCGAGGTGCCGAGCGCGATCGCCGCCGGCATCAGCCGGCTCGGGACGTCCGCGGCGCGGAAGAGCGCCTGCGCCATCGGCCCGAGCACGAAGAACGCGACGAACAGGCTCACGCCGCCGTAGGTCACGAGCGCCCCCGCGAGCACGATGGCGAGGATCGCGCGCTGCGCCCCGAGCTTCGCGGTCATGAAGTTCGCGATCGCCGCGACCGAACCGCTGTCCTCCATCAGCTTGCCGAACACCGCGCCGAGGAGGAACAGCGGGAAGAACTGGGCGAGGAAGCCGGCCGCCGCGTTCATGAACGTGAGCGTCCAGTGCGCGAGGAGCGGCTCGCCGGCGGCGGCCGCGGCGACGAGCGCCCCGGCCGGGGCGAGGAGCAGCACGGTCCAGCCGCGGAACGAAAGCCAGACGAGGAGCGCGAGACCGAGGAGGATGCCGGCGAGACCCATGGCGTCAGGCCTCCGCGAGGAAGGTGTCGAGGTCGAGCGAGGAGCGCACGCCGACGTCGGCGCCGTGCCTCTCCAGGAACTCGTCGGCGGCGCGGCGGCCCTCGTCGCGCAGCTTGCAGAGGAAGCCCCATTCGGCGAGCAGCTTCGAGGACAGGCTGAGCTCGGTCATGAAGTCGCTCGCGATCCGGTGCACGCGCATCCTCGCCCACACCGCGCCCTCGCCCGTCCCGGGGTCGGCGACGCGACGCAGGAGCGCCGCCATGCGCAGCTCCTTCATGAGCGGCGAGTTGAACGAGACTTCGTTGAGGCGGTTCTGGATCTCGGCGGCGGTGCGCGGCGTGCCGGGACGCTCGATCGGGTTGATCTGCACGAGGATGGTGTCGGCGGAGTCGCACTCGCGCACGAGCGGCGTGATGGTCGGGTTGCCCGAGTAGCCGCCGTCCCAGTAGGGATCGCCGTCGATCTCGACCGCCTGGAACATCGTCGGCAGGCAGGCCGATGCGAGCAGCGCGTCGGGCGACAGGTCGGCGTTGCGGAAGATGCGGCCGCGCCCGGTGCGCACGTTCGTGGCCGTCACGAAGAGCTTGATCGGCGCTTCCTTCAGCCGGGAGAAATCGACGCACTCCTCGAGGATGCGCCGCAGCGGGTTGAACCCGGTGATGTTGACGTCGTAGGGCGAGAAGAGCCGCGATGCGAGGTCCACGGCGACGAACGCCGGCGAGTAGTCGAGCGTCCAGCGTCCGGCCATGATCTCGAGCGGGCCGCGCTGGAAGGGGCTCATCATGGCCGCGTTCGACACGCGCCGCCAGAAGCCCTCGAGCGCCGCCTTGGCCCCGGCGCGCGCCGCCTCGCCGTCCCTGCGCGCGATGCCTTCGAGGAGCCCGTGGGCGAGCACCACGGCGTTCATCGCGCCGGCGGAGGTCCCCGAGATGCCGTCGAGCCTCAGCCAGGGCACCTCGAGCAGGCGGTCGAGCACGCCCCAGGTGAAGGCGCCGTGCGCGCCGCCGCCCTGCAGGGCGAGGTCGATGAGCACCGGTTCGCGGTTCGCGTCGTTCATGGCGGTCGGCTCTCCGATGCGCCCCCTGGTGCGACCGGGCGGCGACGCGTCGCGGCAACGGGCCGCGACGCCGGGTGGAAGCGTGGCGAAACGGGATGGACTGCGGTCGAAGCGCCGTCGCTCGCGGCAACGGAGCGCCGGCTTCGAGCGCGGCGGATTATAGCCGCGTGCACGTTGCGGCCGCCATCTCCCGCGTCGCGGCGGCGGTGGCGCTCGCCATCAGGGTGCGCGCAGCGCGCGCTCTCGACGGCCGCGCACGGCGATGGGGCGCGCGTGGCGCTCGGTTCCATCACTGGAACGAAAAGGGGCCGCTGCGCGCGGCCCTCGATGTTCGCGCGCCGTGATCAGCGCGGCGCGTAGGGTCCCGGGGGCGGCGCGGGCTCGGCGACTTCCGGCGCGATCGCCTGCTGCGCGGGCTTCGCGGGCCCAGCAGGCTTCGGGGCACGCACGGCCTGCGGCGGCGCGTTCTGCGGATACCCGGCGCCGTCGAGCGCGCTCGCGTACTGGCTCGCTTCGAAGCCGCGCACCACCGCCTTGCCGACCACGAGCACCGGCACCTCGTCGCCGCCCGAGACGCGCTTCAGCTCGTCGAGCTGCTTCTGGTCGGCGACCGCCACCTCCGCATACGGCACGCCGCGCTTCGCGAGCAGCTCGCGCGCGTCCTTGCAGGGCGCCTCGCAGGTCGCCGACGTGTAGAGCGTGACCGGGAAGTTCTTCGCGGCCTGCTGCACCGCGTAGGGCGTGACGCCCTCGATCACCGACGGCGTCGCCTTCTTCTTCTCGACGGATTTCGCGGCCGCGGGCTGCGGCGGCGTGTCGGAGTAATGGACCTTGCCGTCCGGGCCGACCCACCGGTAGAGCTGCGCGGACGCGGCCGAGGCGAAGAGCGCGGCGATCACGGCGGCGAGCAGTCTCGGCATGGGCGGGCCCCGGTCGGGATGACCGGGCGATCATAGCACCGGGCCCGCAGGACGCCGTCATGGGCGCGCGCGGCCTGCGGCATCCTGCACACTCGCCGCCCCGAGGCGAGCCTCGCTCGAGGGCGCCGTTTTCGCGCTCAGGCCGGCGCGGGCTCGGTCATGCCGCTGTGGCGCAGCAGCGCATCCACCTTCGGTTCGCGGCCGCGGAAGGCCTTGAAGGACTCGAGCGCCGGGCGGCTGCCGCCCACGGCGAGGATCTCCTCCCAGAACCGCCGGCCGGTCGCGGGATCGAGCACGCCGTTCTCCTCGAACAGGCTGTAGGCGTCCGCCGAGAGCACCTCGGCCCACTTGTAGCTGTAGTAGCCCGCGCTGTAGCCCCCGGCGAAGATGTGCGAGAAGCTGTTCGGGAAGCGGTTCCAGACCGGGGGGAACACCACCGCCACGCGGCGTCGGATCGCGTCGAGGAGCTCGAGCGGGGTCTGCGCGCCGTCCGGGTCGTAGTCGAAGTGCAGGTGCATGTCGAAGAGCGCGAACTCGAGCTGGCGCACCATCTGCATGCCGCTCTGGAAGTTCTTCGCGGCGATCATCTTGTCGAAGAGCGGGCGCGGCAGCGCCGCGCCGGTGTCCACGTGCGCCGTCATGTGCTCGAGCACGCGCCACTCCCAGGCGAAGTTCTCCATGAACTGCGAGGGCAGCTCGACCGCATCCCACTCGACCCCGTGGATGCCCGACACGCCCAGGTGGTCCACCCGGGTCAGCATGTGGTGCAGCCCGTGGCCGAACTCGTGGAACAGCGTGAGCACGTCGTCGTGCGTGAGGAGCGCCGGCTTGCCGCCCACCGGCGAGGGGAAGTTGCACACGAGGTACGCGACCGGCGGTTGCACCCGCCCGGCCTTCATGCGCCGCGACAGCGCCTCGTCCATCCACGCGCCGCCACGCTTCGACTCGCGCGCGTACGGGTCGAGGTAGAACTGCCCGACGAGCGCGCCGTCGGCGGCGACGATGCGGAAGAAGCGCACGCCCGGATCCCAGGTCTCGGCCTCGTCGCGCTCGATCGCCACGCCGTAGAGCGTCTCGACGACGCGGAACATCCCCTCCAGCACCTTCGGCTCGGGGAAGTATTGCTTGACCTCCTGGCTCGAGAAGGCGTAGCGCTTCACGCGGAGCTTCTCCGAGGCGTAGGCGATGTCCCAGGCCTCGAGCGGCGCGAGGCCGAGCTCATCGCGCGCGAACGCCTCGAGCTCGGCGAGGTCGCGCCGGGCGAACGGCAGCGACTTCGCGGCGAGATCCTCCAGGAACGCGAGCACCTGCTCCGGGCGGTCCGCCATCTTCGGCACCAGCGACACCTCGGCGTGGCTCGCGTAGCCGAGGAGGCGCGCCGCCTCGCGCCGCAGCCTGAGGATCTCCCGGATGAGCGGCGTGTTGTCCCAGCCCGCGACGGCATCGGCGGCGGGCGGCTCGCTCTCGATCGCACCCGCGCGCGCCTGGAACTCGTGCGCACGGGCGAGCGACGCCGCGTACTCCTCGGAGGCGCGGGTGGCGTAGGCCCGGTAGACGACCTCGCGCAGCGCGCGGCTGTCGGCGTACTGCAGCACCGGGAGGTAGCTCGGCGCCTGCAGCGTGAGCTTCCAGCCGGGCTTGCCGTCGCGCTCGGCGGCCGCGCGCGCCGCCGCCAGCGCGTCCGCGGGGATGCCGGCCAGCTCGGCCTCGTCGCCGACGTAGAGGGCGAACGCGTTGGTCGCGTCGAGCAGATGCTCGGAGAAGTCGGTCGAGAGCTTCGCGAGCGCCTCCATGATCTCCGCGAAGCGTTTCTTCTCGGCCGCGGGCAGCTCGGCGCCGGAGAGGCGGAAGTCGCGGATCTCGTTCTCGACGATGCGCCGCTGCGCCGGCGAGAGCGCGGCGAACTCGGGCGACGCGGCGAGCGCCTTGTACTTGGCGAAGAGCCGCTCGTTCTGCCCGAGCTCGGTCCAGTACTGGACGAGCTTCGGCTGGTTGGCGCTGTAGGCCTCGCGCAGCTCCGGCGAGTCGAGCACGCCGTGCAGGTGGCTCACCGTGCCCCAGGCGCGCGAGAGGCGCTCGTTGGCGTCCTCGAGCGGCTCGACGAAACCCGCCCAGGTCGCGGGCGTCGCATCGTCGGTGAGGCGCGCGACGAGCGCGCGGTTCTCGGCGAGGAGCTGGTCGATCGCCGGCGTCACGTCGGCGGGCCGGATCTGCGCGAAGCGCGGCAGGCCGGAGAAGTCGAGGAGCGGGTTCACGGTCGGTCCATCCTGAGAGGCTTCAAAGCGGAGGGCGCGCAGAGCGCAGAGGCACGCCGCGTTCCCGGGCTTGCGTCACGGATTCCGGGGGCGCCGGCGCGTTCGTTGCGCCCACGTGCGCTTGCTGCGCGTCCGCGGCGTCCTCCGTGGTTCAGCATGCGAGATCCGCGAGCGCCTGCGCGGTCCCCGTCACCTTCGCGTAGGGCACGGCGAGCGCCGCCATGAAGGCGGCGTGCACCATCGCCGCAGGCACGGTCGCGCCGCGGAACGCGAGCGCGCGGGTGGCGCAGGCGTCGTCGAGGACGGTGCACGCGAAGCCGAGGTCGAACGCCGCGCGCGTCGTCGCGTCGATGCACATGTGGCTCATCGCGCCGGCGATCACGAGCGCGTCCGCGCCGCGGTCGCGCAGCATCGCTTCGAGCCCGGTCCCGCGGAAGGCGTTCGGGAAGTTCTTCTGCACGACGGGCTCGCCCGGTCCCGGCCGCACCGTTTCGCTGATCTCGACGCCGTTCGTCCCGGGGACGAAAAAGGTCGCCCCGGGGCGCACCGAGAGGTGCTGGACGTGCACGAGCGGCAGGCCCTTCGCGCGGAAGGCGGCGAGCGCCCGCGCCGCGTTCGCGGCCGCGGTGTCCATGCCCTCGAGCGCCATCGCGCCGCCGGCGAAGTAGTCGTTCTGGATGTCGACGAGCACGAGCGCGGGATTCATGTCGCGGGTTCCTTCGGCCGGCCGGCCTCGCACGCACGCTCGGCGGCGAGCACCGTGTTCACGACGAGCATGGTCACCGTCATCGGACCGACGCCGCCGGGTACCGGCGTGACGTGGGACGCGACGCCCATGACGGCCGCGGTGTCCACGTCGCCGACGAGCTTGCCGTCGGCGAGCCGGTTGATGCCGACGTCGATCACCACCGCGCCCGGTTTGACCATGTCGCCGGTCACCAGTTTCGGCCGGCCGACCGCCGCGACCAGGATGTCCGCCGCTCGGGTGTGGGCCGCGAGGTCGCGCGTCTTGGAGTTGCAGAGGGTCACGGTTGCGCCGCGGGAGAGGAGGAGCAGCGCCATCGGCTTGCCGACGATGTTGCTCGCGCCGACGATCACCGCGTGCTTCGCCCAGGGGTCGATGCCCTCGCGCTCGAGCATCAGCATCACGCCCGCGGGAGTGCAGGGCGCGAAGCGCGGATGCCCGGTCGCGAGCAGGCCGACGTTCAGCGGGTGGAAGCCGTCGACGTCCTTCTCCGGCGCGATCGCGAGGATGACGCGCTCCGCCGCGATGTGCTTCGGCAGAGGGAGCTGCACCAGGATCCCGTGGATCGCCGGGTCGGCGTTGAGCGCCGCGATGCGCGCGAGGAGCTCCGCCTCGCTCGCCTCCGCGGGCAGCTCGACCTGCTCGGAGTGCAGCCCGAGCTCGGCGCAGGCGCGGATCTTGTTTCGGACGTACGCGCGCGACGCCGGGTCGTCGCCGACGATGACGACAGCGAGGCCCGGACGGCAGCCGCGGCCGGCGAGTGCCTGCGCCCGCTCGCGCCATTCCTCGCGCACGCGCCTGGCGAGCCCGGTGCCGTCGATGATGCGCGTCTGCATGGTGGCCGGTGGGGAAAAGGGGCGGATTCTAGCAGTGCCCGCAGCCCGGCTCGGGCGCCGGGTCAGGCCTGCGGGCTTGCGTCGGCATGGCAAAAAGGCATTGAAAAGCAAGGCGATTGCATTGTATCATCCGCAACGGCATTTTGTATTCCGGAAAAAGCGTGGTTTGCTGCCCCCTGAAGGGCGTATTAAGCTAGCTGCGCGCCCCGCATCCCCGACGCCGTCGCCGGGTGCGCCGTCGGCCCGCCGAAGAGAGGATCGCCCCATGTCTGCCCTTCCCGAACGCTCCGCGGCGAACGATCCCGACACGCTCGAGACCCAGGAATGGCTCGACGCCCTCGAGGCGGTCATCGAGCGCGAAGGGCCCGAGCGGGCGCACTACCTCCTCGAGAAGCTGATCGACCAGGCGCGCCGCTCCGGCGCGTACATCCCTTTCAGCCCGAACACGGCGTACATCAACACGATCCCGCCGCACCTCGAGGCGCGGCTCCCCGGCGACGCCGCGCTCGAGGAGCGCAACCGCTCGATCATGCGCTGGAACGCGATGGTCATGGTGGCGCGCGCGAACAAGGGCGAGGGCGACCTCGGCGGCCACATCGCGAGCTTCGCCTCGGTCGGGACGCTCTTCGGCACGGGCTTCAACCACTTCTGGCACGCGCCGAGCGAGGGCCACGGCGGCGACCTCGTCTACTTCCAGGGCCACTCGGCACCCGGGATCTACGCGCGCGCCCTGCAGGAGGGGCGCATCACCGAGGAGCAGGTCCTCAACTTCCGCCGCGAGGTGGACGGCAAGGGGCTCTCGTCCTATCCGCACCCCTGGCTCATGCCGGAGTTCTGGCAGTTCCCCACCGTCTCGATGGGACTCGGTCCGATCCAGGGGATCTACCAGGCGCGGTTCCTCAAGTACCTGCACGCCCGCGGGCTCGCCGACACCGCGAACCGCAAGGTGTGGGTGTTCTGCGGCGACGGCGAGATGGACGAGCCCGAGTCGCTCGGCGCGATCGGGCTCGCGGCGCGCGAGAAGCTCGACAACCTGATCTTCGTGGTCAACTGCAACCTGCAGCGGCTCGACGGGCCGGTGCGCGGCAACGGCAAGATCATCCAGGAGCTCGAGGGCGACTTCCGCGGCGCCGGCTGGAACGTCATCAAGCTGATCTGGGGCTCGTACTGGGACCCGCTGCTCGCGCGCGACAAGGACGGAATCCTGCGCCGCGTGATGGAGGAAACGGTCGACGGCGAGTACCAGAACTACAAGGCGAACGACGGCGCGTTCGTGCGCAAGCACTTCTTCGGCAAGCACCCGAAGCTCCTCGAGATGGTCTCGAAGATGACCGACGAGGACATCTGGCGCCTGAACCGCGGCGGGCACGATCCGCACAAGGTGTACGCCGCCTACCACGCCGCGGTGAACCACAAGGGCCAGCCGACGGTGATCCTCGCCAAGACCATCAAGGGCTTCGGGCTCGGGCGGCAGGGCCAGGCGCAGAACCCGACGCATCAGCTGAAGAAACTCGACATCGAGACGGTGCGCGAGATGCGCGACCGCTTCGCGATCCCGGTCCCGGACGAGAAGCTCGAGGAGCTGCCCTTCTACCTCCCGCCCGCGGACGCGCCGGAGATGAAGTACCTCCACGAGCGGCGCAAGGCGCTGGGCGGCTACCTCCCGCAGCGGCGCACGAAGGCCGACACCGTGCCAGAGGTGCCGCCGCTCGCAGCCTTCGAGCAGATCCTGCAGCCGACCGCGCCCGGGCGCGAGATCTCGACGACGATGGCGTTCGTGCGGGTGCTCGCCCAGATCGTGCGCGACAAGTCGCTCGGCAAGCACGTCGTGCCGATCGTGCCCGACGAGGCGCGCACCTTCGGCATGGAGGGCATGTTCCGCCAGCTCGGCATCTACTCGGCCGAAGGGCAGAAGTACACGCCGGTGGACCGCGACCAGGTGATGTACTACCGCGAGGACAAGGCGGGGCAGATCCTCGAGGAGGGCATCAACGAGGCGGGCGCGTTCAGCTCGTGGATCGCCGCGGCGACGAGCTACAGCGTCAACAACGTCGTCATGGTGCCCTTCTACATCTTCTACTCGATGTTCGGCCTGCAGCGCATCGGCGACCTCGCGTGGGCGGCGGCCGACCAGCGCGCGCGCGGGTTCCTCCTCGGCGCGACCGCGGGCCGCACGACGCTGAACGGCGAGGGCCTGCAGCACGAGGACGGGCACAGCCACATCCTCGCTTCGGTGATCCCCAACTGCGTCGCCTACGACCCGACCTACGCCTACGAGGTCGCGGTGATCATCCACGACGGCCTGCGCCGGATGGTGACGAACCAGGAGGACGTCTTCTACTACGTCACCCTGATGAACGAGAACTACGAGCACCCGGGAATGCCGGCGGGCGCGGAGGCGGGCATCCTCAAGGGCATGTACCTCCTGCGCGATGCGACCGGCGGCAAGAAGGCGAAGAAGGCGGTGCAGCTCGCCGGCAGCGGCACCATCCTGCGCGAAGTGCTCGCGGGCGCCGACCTCCTGGAGCAGGACTGGGGCGTGAAGGCCGACGTCTGGAGCGCGACGAGCTTCACCGAGCTGCGGCGCGAGGGGCTCGATGCCGAGCGCTGGAACATGCTGCACCCGGAGGACAAGCCGCGCGTGCCCTACGTCACGCAGCTCCTCGAGAGCCGGTCCGGGCCGGTCGTCGCCGCGACCGACTACATGAAGGCGTTCGCCGACCAGATCCGCGCGTTCGTCCCGCGCGACAAGGTCTACCGCGTGCTCGGCACCGACGGCTTCGGCCGCTCCGACACGCGCGCGAAGCTGCGCGAATTCTTCGAGGTGAGCCGGTATTTCGTGGCGGTCGCGGCGCTGAAGGCGCTCGCCGACCAGGGCGAGATCGAGCCGGCGACGGTCGCCAAGGCGATCCGCAAGTACGGGATCTCGCCGGAGAAGCCGAACCCGGCCCGCTCGTGAGCTGAACGGCCCGGAGGCGGAGCGCCGCCGCAGGGCCCGCGCCCGGGGGCCTCGGCCGCGAGGGAAACAAGCACGAAGACGCGCCACCAGAGGGAACCCCGATGGGAGCCATCCAGGAAGTGTTCGTCCCCGACATCGGCGACTTCAAGGACGTCGAGGTGATCGAGGTGCTGGTGAAGCCGGGCGACACCGTCGCCGCGGAGCAGTCGCTCATCAGCCTCGAGTCCGACAAGGCGACCATGGAGATCCCGTCGCCCGCGGCGGGCGTCGTGAAGGAGCTCCGGGTGAAGGTCGGCGACAAGGTGTCGCAGGGGAGCCTGATCCTGCTCCTCGAGGCTCACGCCGCCGCCGCGAACGCCGCCGCAGCGCCGGCCGCTCCGCCTGCGCCCGCGCCCGCCGCGCCGCCCGCAGCGGCGCCCGCCGCCACGGTTCCCGTTGCCCCGCTGCCGGTGCGGTCGCACGTCCCGCCCGTGCCGCTCGAGCCGGCGGCGCCCGGCGGTTTCAAGCCGCACGCGAGCCCCTCGGTGCGCAAGTTCGCGCGCGAGCTCGGCGTCGACCTTGCGCAGGTGAAGGGCACCGGCCCGAAGAGCCGCATCCTCCACGCCGACGTGCAAGCCTACGTGAAGGCGATGGTGGCGCGCGCGGCCGCGCCCGGGGCGCCGGCGCCCGCGGGCGGTGGCCTCGGCCTCAACCTGCCCGCCTGGCCGGTGGTGGACTTCGCGAAATTCGGGCCGGTCGAGACCGTCCCGATGTCACGCATCCGCAAGCTCTCCGGGCCGGCGCTGGCGCGCAACTGGGTCACGATCCCGCACGTCACCAACCACGAGGACGCCGACATCACGGAGCTCGAGGCGTTCCGCGTGCAGCTCAACCGCGAGAACGAGAAGTCGGGCGTCAAGGTGACGATGCTCGCCTTCCTCGTCAAGGCCTGCGTCGCGGCGCTGAAGAAGTTCCCGGAGTTCAACGGCTCGCTCGCTCCGGACGGCGAGTCGATCGTGCTGAAGCGCTACTACCACATCGGCTTCGCCGCGGACACGCCCCAGGGGCTCGTGGTGCCGAACGTGAAGGACGCGGACAGGAAGGGCATCCTCGAGATCGCGCAGGAGACCGCCGAGCTCGCGCGGCTCGCGCGCGAGGGCAAGCTCAAACCGACGGACATGCAGGGCGGGACGTTCTCGATCTCGAGCCTCGGCGGGATCGGCGGCACCTACTTCACGCCGATCATCAACGCGCCGGAGGTGGCGATCCTCGGCGTGTGCAAGGCGGCGACGCGGCCCGTGTGGGACGGAACAGCGTTCCGGCCGCGGCTCATCCTGCCGCTGTCGCTCTCGTGGGACCACCGCGTGGTCGATGGCGCCGCCGCGGCGCGCTTCAACGTGTACCTCGCGCAGCTCCTGGCGGACTTCCGCCGGGTGATGCTCTGAAGGCCCGGGGGCGCCATGACGGTCGAGGTGAAGGTTCCAGACATCGGCGACTTCCGGGACGTCGCGGTGATCGAGGTCCTGGTGAAACCCGGCGACCGGGTCGCCGCCGAGCAATCGCTCGTCACGCTGGAGTCCGACAAGGCGACGATGGAGATCCCGTCGTCGCACGCCGGGATCGTCACCGCGCTCCGGATCAAGGTCGGCGACAGGGTCTCGCAGGGCGACGTCATCCTCGAGCTCGACGAGGGCGGCGCGGCGCAGCCGGCCGCGCCCGCCGCCGCGGAGGCTGCGCCGGCGCCAGCACCCGCTGCCGCGCCGGCTGCGGCCGTGCACGCGGGCGGCGCCGACCTCACCTGCGACGTCGTCGTGCTCGGCTCGGGGCCGGGCGGCTACTCGGCGGCGTTCCGCGCCGCGGACCTCGGGCTCGACACCGTGCTCGTCGAGCGTTACGCGACGCTCGGCGGCGTGTGCCTCAACGTGGGCTGCATCCCCTCGAAGGCGCTGCTGCACGTCGCCGCGGTGATCGACGAGGCCGCGCACCTCGCCGAGCACGGCGTGGCGTTCGGCAAGCCCACCGTGGACCTCGGCCGGCTGCGCGCCCACAAGGACCGAGTGGTCGCGAAGCTCGTCGGCGGCGTGGGCGGCATGGCGAAGGCGCGCAAAGTCACGGTCGTGCGCGGCTACGGGCACTTCCTCGACCCGCACCACCTCGAGGTGGAGCTCACGACGGGCGCGGGCCAGGACAAGACCGGCGAGAAGAAGGTCGTGCGCTTCGCGAAGGCGATCATCGCGGCCGGATCCATGCCGGTGCGGCTGCCGTTCGTGCCCGACGACCCGCGCATCGTCGATTCGACCGGCGCGCTCGAGCTCGCGGCGGTGCCGAAGCGGATGCTCGTCATCGGCGGCGGCATCATCGGCCTCGAGATGGCGAGCGTCTACTCGACGCTCGGCGCGCGCATCGAAGTGGTCGAGATGCTCGACGCCCTGATGACCGGCGCCGACCGCGACCTCGTCGCCGTCTGGCAGAAGCACAACGCCCGGCGCTTCGACCGGATCATGCTGAAGACGAAGACGGTGGCCATCGAGGTGAAGCCCGAGGGGATCCTCGTCGCGTTCGCGGGCGAGCAGGCGCCGCCCGAGCCGCAGCTCTACGATCTCGTGCTGGTGAGCGTCGGTCGCAGCCCCAACGGCGGCAAGATCGGCGCCGACAAGGCGGGCGTCGCCGTGACCGACCGCGGCTTCATCCCGGTGGATTCGCAGATGCGGACCAACGTGCCGCACATCTTCGCCATCGGCGACGTCGCCGGCGCGCCGATGCTCGCGCACAAGGCGGTGCACGAGGGCCACGTCGCTGCCGAAGCCGCCGCCGGGCAGAAGAGCCACTTCGACGCCCGGGTCATTCCTGCCGTCGCGTACACCGACCCGGAGGTCGCCTGGGTCGGGATGACCGAGGAGGAAGCGAAGAAGCAGGGCGTGCGCTACGGCGTCGGCAAGCTCCCCTGGGGCGCCTCGGGCCGCGCCCTCGCGAACGGCCGCGCGGAAGGGTTCACCAAGCTCCTCTTCGACGCGGAGACCCACCGCATCATCGGCGGCGGCATCGTCGGCACCAACGCGGGCGACCTCATCGGCGAAGTCGCGCTCGCCATCGAGATGGGCGCGGACGCGGTGGACATCGGCCGCACGATCCACCCGCACCCGACCCTGGGCGAGAGCGTGGGGCTCGCGGCGGAAGTCTACGAAGGCGTCTGCACCGACGTCCTGCCGCCGCGCAAGCGTTGAGGCCGTGAACGCGCCGCCGCGGCGGGCGGGCGTCGAAAGACGAACGGCGCCATGCGGCGGCGCTTCCGAGCCGGGGCCGCGGCCCCGGCGGGTTCAACCCAAAGGGGCCACGCCCTTTCGGGATCCCCGAAGCCGGTGACGCGAAGCGCGCTCGTCGCTCCCGGGAGCGTTTCCCCCGGAGGCGTCCGCGCCGTCGTTCCGGCGTTTCGCGTCAGCGCCTAGAACCGGTAGCCGAAGTACGCCCCGACCGAGGTGACGTTGCGGTCCGGCGTGCCCGCGTCCGCCGGGTCGCCGAGCAGGCGCGCGTAGCCGAGCGTGGTGTTCACGTACCAGGTCTCGCTGTACGTGTAGAGCATGGACAGCTGCGCTCCCACGTCCCGGAACCCCAGGCCGGGCGGCCGCACGCGCAAGGCGTCGAGCTCGCTCATCGCGAGCGCGCGCATGGCGCTGTGGTCGCCGAGCCCCACCGAACCGAGCAGGGCGAGGCTGTGGCGCGGCGCGAGCGAGAACCCATAGCGCGCGCCGAGGTCGATCGCCGTCGACCGCTCCCCCAGGCCCTGGCGCAGCGAGCTCGAGAGCGTCCAGCGCTCGAAGCGGTAGTCGAGGGCGGCTGCGGTCTGGGCGGGGAACGCGAAGGCACGGCCATCGCCGATGCCGCCATACGCCCAAGACGACGCGCCGTCCGCGGTGAGGCGCGGGCTCCAGGCCACCCGGTCCGATGCCGCCGGCGCGGCAAAGCCCCACCGCGCCGCCTCGGAGGCCGCGCCCAGCCGCAACCCGAAGCCACCCGCGGCGCTTGCCCGCGCCGGGTCGGCGCGCAGCCCGATGAAACCCGCCTCCTGGGCGAACGCGGCGGGTGCGCAAGCCGCCGCCACGATGCCGATGATGACGACCCTTCTCATGAAGCGCCCCTCTCGCCGGATCCCATCCTGCCGCCCCCAGCCCACATATAACCTCTAGCCCCGGCCCCCGCGGCTCGCCCCCGCCGCGAGGCAATAAGTCGCACCCGGCGGGCCCTTTTGTGGCAGGGGTGCGACGTAAGCCCCGGAGCCCGCGGCCGGCGGCGCGAGCGGGCAAGTTTTATGCCGTTGGCATGGCCTCGGGGCGGGCCGCCCGGTGCGCTAGCATCGCAGCTTCGACCCGACTGAGGCGGCGGCGATGACCCAGGACGAGCTCAAGCAGGCGGTGGCGCGGGAGGCGGTTCGCCATGTCCCTCCGGGCGAGGTGCTCGGCGTCGGCACGGGCTCGACCGTCGATTTCTTCATCGATGCGTTGGCCGAGGCGGGCGTGCGCATCCCCGGCGCCGTCGCGAGCTCCGAGCGCAGCGCCGCGCGGCTCGCCCGCCACGGCATCCCGGTGCTCGACCTGAACGAGCTCGAGTCCTTCCCGGTCTACGTGGACGGGGCGGACGAGATCGACGGCTCGCTCGCCATGATCAAGGGCGGCGGCGGAGCGCTGACGCGCGAGAAGATCGTCGCGGCGGTCGCGCGCCGGTTCGTCTGCATCGCCGACGCCTCCAAGCGGGTCGAGGTGCTCGGCCGTTTCCCGCTGCCGGTGGAGGTGATCCCCATGGCGCGCGCCTACGTCGCGCGCGAGCTCGCCAAGCTCGGCGGCGCGCCGCGGCTGCGCGAGGGGTTCGTCACCGACAACGGCAACGTGATCCTCGACGTCCACGGCCTCGCGATCACGGCGCCGGCCGCGCTCGAGTCGCGGATCAACGACGTCGTCGGCGTGGTCGCGAACGGGATCTTCGCGCGGCGCGGCGCGGACCTCCTCCTGCTCGCCGCGCCGGACGGCGTGCGGACGATCTCCCGCTGACGGCGGGCGCGGGCGGCCGCCCGCGGGCGTTGCCACCCGGAGGCGCGCTGAAATATGACTGTCACGATGCTAAGCTAGCTTCCGTTTTCCCCCGGGAGCGCAGCGATGGCCGACCACCACACCTCCAAGCAGTTCGACCAGGAGCTCGAGACCGTGCGCTCGCGCGTGCTCGCGATGGGCGGCCTCGTCGAGGAGCAGATCACCAAGGCGATGGAGGCGCTCGGCACCGGAAACATGGTCCTGATCGAGCACGTCATCGAGCAGGACAAGCGGGTGAACGCGATGGAGGTCGAGCTCGACGAGGCGTGCAGCCACATCATCGCCCGCCGCCAGCCGGCCGCCGGCGACCTGCGGCTCATCATCGCGGTGGTGAAGACCATCACCGACCTCGAGCGCATCGGCGACGAGGCCGAGAAGATCGCCCGCATGGCGAAGCTCATCCACACCGCCGAGCGGCTGCACATGCCGCGCCTCGAGCTGAAGCACGTCGCGAGCCTCGCGGTGGCGATGCTGCGCAAGGCGCTCGACGCCTTCGCCCGCCTCGACGCGAAGGGCGCTTCCGAGGTGGTGCGTCAGGACCAGGCGGTGGACGTCGAGTTCCGCTCGATCCTGCGCCAGCTGATCACGTTCATGATGGAAGACCCGCGCACCATCAGCCGCTGCCTCGAGGTGCTGTTCGTCGCCAAGGCGCTGGAGCGCATCGGCGACCACGCCAAGAACATGGCCGAGTACGTGGTGTACATGGTCGAGGGCCGCGACGTGCGCCACCTGCCGGTGGAGGACGTCGAGAAGATGGTGGCGCAGCAGTAGCGCCACGGCGGCGGCGAAAACTGAAAGGGCCGCTCGCGCGGCCCTTCTTCGTTCCGGGGCGCGGTCAGCGGGGCGGGGGCACGTAGCCCGAGGCCTCGTCGGCGCCGCCGCCGAAGAAGAACCTCTCCGTCTGCTCGAGGAGGTACTTGCGGGCGCGCGCGTCGGCGAGCGAGAGCCGGTTCTCGTTGATGAGGCGCGTCTGCTGCGCCTGCCACAGCTGCCACGCCTCCTTCGAGACATGCTCGTAGATGCGCTTGCCGAGCTCGCCCGGCACCGGCGGGAAGTCGAGCCCTTCCGCCTCGCGCCCGAGCTTCACGCACTTCACCATTCTCGCCATGGGGTCATTCCCGCCTTGAGGAGGCGCGATTCTAGCGCGGGGCAGGGGGCCAAAGCGCGCCGCCCGCGCTCACAACCGCTTCACGAGGACCTTCGACCGGCGTTGCAGGTTGTAGAGGGCCTTGCGCTCGTCCGGGAGCTCCGTGACCCGGGTTTCCGCGAAACCGCGCTCGACGAACCAGTGCATCGCCCGCGTGGTGAGCACGAAGAGCTTCTTCATCCCGGCCGCGCGCGCCTGCGCCTCGATCGCGAGCATCAGCTTCTCGCCGTGGCCGCGGTCGCGGTGCTCGGGACGCACCGCCAGGCAAGCGAGCTCGCCCGCCTTCGCCCTGGGGAACGGGTACAGGGCCGCGCAGCCGACGATCAGCCGGTCGTGCTCGATCACCATGAAGCGGCCGATCTTTCGCTCGAGCAGCTCGCGGCTGCGGCGCACCAGCGTGCCGTCCGCCTCGAGGGGCTCGATCAGGGCGAGGAGCCCCCCGACGTCGTCGATCGTCGCCGGGCGCAGTCGCTCGAGCTTGTCGGCGGTGATCATGCTGCCCGAGCCGGCGTGCGTGAAGAGCTCGATCAGCAGGCTGCCGTCGACGTTGTGCGAGACCAGGTGGGCGCGCTCCACCCCGGCGCGCACGGCTTCGACCGCATGCGCAAGGTAGAGGCGCGTGTCGGCCGTGAGGTGCCCGGCGCGCGCGAGGAGCGCCTCCGCCTCCTTCGCCGAGAGCTCGGGCAGCAGCCGGCCACGGGCGTCCTTGACCGCGGCGTCGGTGAGGTACACGAGCTTGTCGGCGCGCAGGGCCTTGGCGGTCTCGACCGCGACGTCCTCGCTCGACAGGTTGAACACCTCGCCGGTGGGCGAGTAGCCGATCGGCGACACGATCACGATGTTGCCCGCGGCGAGGCAGCCCGCGATGGCCGCCGCGTCGATCTTGCGCACGACGCCGGTGTACTGGAAGTCGGTGCCGTCCACCACGCCGAGCGGCCGCGCGGTGATGAAGTTGCCGGAAACGGTGTTGATCGGCGCGCCGGCCATCGGCGTGTTCGGCAGGCCCTGCGAGAGGAGCGCGTCGATCTCGACGCGCAGCAGGCCGACCGCCTCCTTCACGCACTCGAGCGCGACGGGGTCGGTGATCCGCAGCCCGCGGCGGTAGCGCGGGCGCGCGCCACGGCTCGCGAGCTGCGCCTCGATCTGCGGCCGCGAGCCGTGCACGACGACCACGCGGATGCCGGCGCTGTGCAGCAGGTTGAGGTCGCTCGCGAGCCGCGCGAGCTTGCCTTCGGCCACCACCTCGCCGCCGAAGGCGACGACGAACGTCTTCCCCCGGAACGCGTGGAAGTAGGGTGCGACGGAACGAAACCAGGCGACGAACTGTTCGGGGTGCTGGTCGGGCATCGCGGGGCGTGGCTCGGGGGGAGTCGGCGTGCCGGGATTCTACGGGAACCGGCCCCCGCGTCCGGCGCGCGCGCAGAGCCCCCGGCTGCGGGCGAAGGCGCGATGCGCTGCCGCAGCGCCGGATCGCGCCACGGACCGGCTTTTCGCCACGATCACGGCTTGGCGAGGCCGTCGCGCAGGAGCTCGGCGACCACCGCGTCCAGGTCCCCGCCCCGCGACGCCGCTCGCGCCCGCACCTCGGCCACCAAGGCGGCGTCGAGCTTCACCGCGAACGGCACCAGGCCGAGCGCGCGCTCGCGCTCGCGCCGCTCGCGGCGGCCCTCCACGCCTGCGGCCGATGCGCCGGGACGCGCGCCGGGGGCCTCCCGGCGCATCCGGTTCTCGAGCGCCTTGGCCTTGTGCTTTTCCATCTCCGTTCGCTTCATACCCATGCGGACCTCCTTGGCGGCGTGCGGCGGCGCGAGTCTAACGGCTCGCGCCCGGATCGCAAGTCAACGGCCCGGGCGAGCCCGGCGTTATGATCGACCCCACCGTTGCCCCCAGGGAGGGAGCCCGATGCGCCTCGCGAGCCTCGCTCTCACGTTCGTCCTCGCCCTCGCGCTCGCGCCGGTGCGCGCCGCGCCCCCGGACGATCCGCTGCCTTTGAGCCGGATCCTCGCGCTCGTGCAGGGGCTGATGGACACCGCCGCGACCGCGCCGCCCGGCACCGAGCAGCGCGCCGTGGACCAGGCGGTGCGCGATATCCTCGCCGGCCGCAACGCCGAGGCCAACGCGATCGCGCGCGACATCCTGCCGCAGCTCTCGCCCGAGGACCGCGAACGCCTCGCTGCGATCGCACGCTCGGCGGCGGCGCTGTCGGAGAGGAGTGCCACGGGGGAAAGCGGTTCGACGGCCGCGGAACGCCGCGCGATCGACGCCCGCAAGGACCTCGCGGCGATGGGCCTCGCCTACCACGATCCGCGCCAGTTCCTCGACGCCGTGCGCCGCGGCGACACGATCGCGGTGCGCCTCTTCATCGCCGGACGCGGCGTCCCGCTCGACGCCCGGGACGCCGATGGCGCGAGCGCGCTCGACCTCGCGCGCCGCAGCGGCAACACCGAGCTCGTCGCGCTCATCGCGGGGGCGGCCCGCTAGGGACGCTCTGATCGGTTCGCCGAAGGGATCGGGGGTTCCTCTGGTGTCGGCGGTCGAAGGGGGATCGGTTTCCCCCTCTTGGACGTTCCCCAGGGCGCGATGCGCGCCGACCCGGGGGCTCACCCGGCGCAGGTTCCCGGGCCGCGGCCGTTCAGCCGTCGCCCCACATCGACTGCAGCGCGGCGATCGCCGCGAGCGGCGCCGTCTCGGTGCGCAGGATGCGCGGGCCGAGGCGCACGGCGGTGAAGCCCACCGCGACCGCCGCCTCGCGCTCGGCGGCGGTGAGCCCGCCTTCGGGGCCGATCAGGATCTCGACGTCGGCGGCGGGCGCGATCGCGCGAAGCGACGCCGATCCCGCGGGCGAGAGTACGAGCGCCAGGGCCGAGCGCGGCTGCGCGAGGAAATCGGCGAGCGGTACGAGCGGCAGCACCTCGGGCACGACGTTGCGGCCGCACTGCTCGCAGGCCGCGATCGCGACGTTCTGCCAGTGCGCCTCGCGCCGCTCTTGGCGCTCGCTCGACAGCCGCACGATGCTGCGCGCGGTGAGCACCGGCTGCACCGCGGTGACGCCGAGCTCGGTCGCCTTCTGGATCACGAGGTCCATGCGGTCCCCGCCCGAAAGGCCCTGCGCGAGCCGGATCGCGAGCGGGGATTCGCGGCTCGTTTCGCGCCGGCTGCGCACGAGGACGCTCACCGCGCGCCTGCCGATCTCGAGCACCTCGGCCGCGTATTCGGCGCCGTCGCCCGAAAAGAGCGTCACCGCATCGCCCGGCGCGAGCCGCAGCACGCGCACGTGCTGGGCGGCGCGGTCCGGCAGCGCGATCGTCGCGCCGACGGCCAGGCCTTCGGGGCAGTGGAAGCGGGGCGCGGCGGCGCTGTCGCCCGGAGGGAGCATGCTAGGATTCTAGTCGAGGCGCGCGAGGCTCCGCGACGCGCACCCCGTCCGGTGTCCCTCGCGCGCAGCCGCTCCCATTCTTCGACCCGACCGCACTTCCATGGCAGCCCAAACCCCCGTCTGCGACTTCGGCTGGAAGGCCCGCGACTTCGACCTCCCCGGCGTCGACGGCCGGCGTCACAGCCTCGCCTCGGCACGCGGCCCGAACGGCCTCCTCGTCATGTTCATCTGCAACCACTGCCCGTACGTCAAGGCGGTGATCGACCGCATCGTGCGCGACTGCCGCGAGCTCGCGGGCCACGGTGTGGGCGCGATCGCGATCATGTCGAACGATCCGGCCGAGTATCCGGAGGACTCGTTCGACAATATGAAGAAGGTCGCCGCGGCGCACGCTTTCCCGTTCCCGTACGTCTGGGACGAGACGCAGGACGTCGCGCGGACCTATGGCGCGGCGTGCACGCCCGATTTCTTCGGGTTCAACCGCGAGCTCGAGCTGCAGTACCGCGGCCGGCTCGACGCGTCGGGGCGCAACCCCGCGCCGCCCGACGCGCGGCGCGAGCTCTTCGAGGCGATGGTCGGGATCGCGCGCACCGGCAAGGGTCCGGCGGACCAGACGCCGTCGATCGGCTGCTCGATCAGGTGGCGGCACGGGCATTGAGCCCGCGGGCGCCGCGCCGGTGATCGCCGACGTCGTCACCGCCGTGCGCGAGGTGGCGCACGCGGAAGTGATGCCGCGCTTCCGCGAGGTCGGCCACCGGCGCAAGGCCGACGGCAGCGTCGTCACCGAGGCCGACCTCGCCGCGCAGCACGCGCTCGCCGCGCGACTCGCGCGCATCGCGCCGGTGCCACTCGTCGGCGAAGAGATGGGCGTGGCGGAGCGCGATGGGATCCTCGAGGCGGCCGGCGGGTCCTTCTGGTGCGTCGATCCGCTCGACGGAACCTCGAACTTCGCGAACGCCATCCCCTGCTTCGCCGTCTCGGTGGCCCTGTTCGCAGCCGGCCGCCCGGTGCTCGGCGTCGTCTACAACCCCGCCGCAGGCGAGCTGTTCCATGCCGCACGCGGCGCCGGCGCGTGGCTGGGCGACGAGCGTTTGCCGCTGCGCCCCGGCGCGACGCGCCTTCGCGATGCGATCGCGGGCGTGGACCTGAAGCGGCTGCCGAAGCCGCTCGCCGCGGCGCTCGCGGAGCGGCCGCCCTACCACTCGCAGCGCAACTTCGGATCGGGCACGCTCGAATGGTGTTGGCTCGCCGCCGGGCGGCTCGACGTCTATCTGCACGGCGACCAGCAGCTCTGGGACTACGCCGCGGGGAGCGTCATCCTCGCGGAAGCCGGCGGCCATGCGGCGACGTTCGACGCCGACGATTTCTGGGCCGGGCCGCTGCGCAGCCGCGCCGTCGTCGCCGCGCTCGATCGCGAGGCGTTCGTCGCCTGGAGAAGCTGGATCCGCGCGCGCTCCTGAGCGACGGCTACGGGCGAAGCTTCCTCGCGCGGCCCGCCGTCGAGGACGCGACCGCGGCTGCGCCCGGGAGCGCGCCGTGGCATCCTTGCCCGCTGAGGCGCGCACCGCGCGAACGGGCGAAATGGGCAAGGACAGCGAGGCGTTCCACCAGTCACTGCAGCTCGTCGGGGGGAGCACGGTGCGGCACGAGGGCTCGCTCTCCTACGAGCTGGTCCCGCCGCGCCAGATGGGACCGGAAGCTCCGCCACTTCTCGTGCTGCTGCACGGCGGCGGTGCCAACGAGGGCGACCTGCTCGGGCTCGTCCCGTATCTCGACCCGCGCTTCCAGATCGCGGCCGCGCGGGCGCCGCATCGCGTGGAGGCCGGTGCCTACTCGTGGTTCCGGACCACGTTCACCGCCGGCGGCCCGGTGGTGCACGAAGGGCAGGAAGCCGACAGCCGCAAGGCGCTCGCCACGTTCATCGACGGCGTGATCGCCCGGCACGGGGCCGACCACCGGCGCGTGTTCCTGCTCGGCTTCAGCCAGGGCGCGACGGTCGCGTTGTCGCTCGCGCTCACCGTGCCGCGCCAGATCGCCGGCGTGGTGGCGATCGGCGGACGCATGCTGCGCGAGGTGCTGCCGAGCATGGCTTCCGCGGCGCGCGTCGCCGGCCTGCCGGTGTTCGTCGCGCACGGCATCCACGACGACGTCGTGCCGATCGGGCGCGCGCGGGCGACCCGCGAGTTCCTGCGCGGCCTCGGCCTCGAGCTCGCCTACCGGGAATATCCGAGCGGACACCAGATCAGCGCGCAGGCGCTCACCGAGATCGCCGCCTGGCTCGCCGACCGCCTCGACGCGCCGCCGCGGCGCGCGGCGGCCCCCGACGCAGCGGACCGCTGAAGGGGCCGGTCAGGCGGGGACCGAGTGCGGGCCGACGACGGCCTCGACGACGCGGTCCATGAGGCCCGCCGTCTCGCCGACGAGGCGCGCCGCGCCGCTGCGCAGGGCCTGCGCGAGCGCGTCCGGCGACAGCGAGCGGCCGCCGGCCGCCGAGGTGAAGAGGTAGATGGTCTGCCGCGGGCTCACCCACGAGAGCTTCGCGCGCACCGGCTCGCCCTCGGCGACGAACTCCACCAGCGCGCCGCGCTCCATCGCCTTGACCGCGTGCAGGTAGTAGTCGCCGCTCACCGCGGGCGTGGCGGGCGTGGCCTCCTCCGCCGGCGCTTCGGACGCCGGATCGTTGGCGGCCTGCGCGTCGGGGAGCGTCGTTTCGCCGGTCGCCGCCTTGGCGGCGTTGATGCTCGCGGTGTGCGCCTGCATGAGCTGGTTGAAGAAGGCGTGGCGCGCGTCGCCGGGCATCTCCACCGCGTTCATCCCGCGCAGGAGGCTGCGCATCAGGGTCGGCAGCATGGACGCGAGCTGCGCGACTTCGGTCTTGCGCAGGGAGCCGACGCTCCAGACCAGCGCATCGACCACGCCGAGGCGGTGCGTCCAGGAGTCGTCGCCCTGCAGCTCCTTCAGGTAGGCGTCGACGAGCACGCGCGTCCACCATTCAAGCAGGAAGTCGCGCACGAAGTCGGGCGTCCGGCGGCGGATGCGGCGGCGCACTTCCGCGAGCGCGGACGCGTGCGCGATCTCGGCCTGCTCCTGCTGCTCGAGCTCCTTCGCCTTGGTCGCGAGCTCGGCCGCGCGCACCTTCACCGACTCGGCCGCGAGCTTGTCCACACGCTCCTGCGCCGCAGTGAAGACGGCGAGATCGTCCTTGAAGTCCGCGACGACCGTGTCCACGATCGCGCGCAGGCCGGTGACGAACGGGCCTTCGGCGGACGTGTCCACTTCGGGGTCGGTCCCGGCCTCGGCGATGCGGGCGAGGAGCTGCCGCATCGGGTGCTGCCGGCGGGCGAAGAACGTGCGGTCGAGGATCGCCGCCTTCACCGCCACGATCTGCAGCCGCGCGAGCTCGGCCTTGATCGCCTGCGGCAGGGCCTTGTCGTCGAGGATGAAGTCGAACACGACCGTGACCAGCTCGATGGTGAGCTGGTCGAGCGGGTGCGCCTGCGCGCGCAGCTCGCCGTCGAGCGCCGTCAGGAAGTTGACCGGCGCATCCGCGAGCGTCGCCTGCATCTCCGAAAGCGACGCGACCAGCGAGGGCGTCGCCGGGATCTGCAGCGCCGGCTCGAACGCGTAGCGCTGCGGGTCCGAGAGCATCCTCGCGACCTGGGAGCGCACCTCCGGGGTGCCGTTCACGATGGCGTCGCCGAGGGCGGCGGAGATCTCGGCGGCGGAGAAGGGCATCGTCGCCATCGCCTGGCTCATGCCCATCGCCGCGCCGGGAATCGGTATCTGCTGGCTGCGGCGCATCTGGCCCATCGCGAGCAGCTGGTCGAGCCGCAGCGGCTGCGTCATCCCCATGCGCGCGGCGGCGGCGGGATCCATGCCTTGCGGCCGCGGCGCCTGCGACTGCGCACCGCCGTCGTGTGCCCGGCGCACGTGGTGGCGGATGCGCGGCAGGACGTGGTTGGCGATCAGGCACTGGTTGACGTCGGCGTACACGTACTGGATGCCGCCGGCGACGTAGGGCTGGAAGGCGTTGAGCAGCGCGGCCTTGACCGCGAGCTCCGCAGGAATGTGGTCGCAGGCGCGCTTCAGCGCCTCGATGATGGCCTCGGGCGCGATCGGGTTGATGTCGTCCGGGAGGTCCTCGTTGGCGAGCAGGTGGCCGATGCGGGCGCGCACGCCCATCAGCTGGTCCTGGTCGATCGCGTCCTTCGCCTTCTTCGCGAGCTGGCCGACGATGATCTCGCTCTCGATCGCCGAGTCGTCGACGAGCTTCAGGTCCTCGAGCCGCAGCTCGGCGGTGGACGTCACCGACGCGAGCCGCGGCTTCTCCAGGCGGCGGTCGAAGACCTCGAGGAAGCTGCGGTCGAACGCGACGGTGAACTCGCCGCGGTGCCGGCGCAGCTGCGCGATCGCCTCGAAGAACACCTGCTGCTCGTTGCGGGCGTGGCTCTGCTCCGCGAGCTTCATGAGGTCGGTCTCGAGCTTCTCGAGGGCCTCGCCGATCACCCGGTTGAGGCGCTCGCGCACGAGCTCGCGGCACTGCCCCAGGAGCGCGCGCGCGCGCAGCGGATTCGCCTCGGGGGGCTGCTCGACCGCTCTGGCGAGAGACGACGTTTCCATGGTTGCGCCTGCCGGTGGGCGCCGGAGCCGCCGCGCGCGCCCGCGCGCGAAAAGGTTCATGGGTCTCCGGCCGTGCCGGCACACTATGCCAGAGCGCTATGCCGATGGCATCGCGCCGACAGCTGCGTCGGGCTTCCGGCGTGACCCAGTTCACGGCGTGCCGGCCGCGAGCCGACGAACGGTCGGTCGGCGGTTGCGACCGGCGATGCGCCGCCGGACACGTCGAAAGTCCGTCAGCCGGTCGGGGGCGAGGTATGCACCTTGATGCAGATCAAATCCGCCAACGCCGCGGGGGCGATGCAGCGGCTCCGCGGGCCGGGATTCCGCGCGCGCGCCGGCAGGCGCGCGGCGGCGTGCCCCGCGGTCATCCCGCCGCCGCGGTCACATCGTCGCCCCGAGGACCCACGGCGCGAACTCGTCGTCACCGTAGCCGAGGGCTTCGCTCTTGGTCTTCGCGCCCGACGCGGTGGCGAGGATCATCTGGAAGAACCGTGCGCCCGCCTCGGCGATCGACTCCTTGCCGTCGATCACGGTGCCGCAGTTGATGTCCATGTCGTCCTCCTGGCGCAGGAAGAGCGGGGTGTTGGTCGCGAGCTTGAGCGACGGCGCCGGCTTGCACCCGTAGGCGGAGCCACGGCCGGTCGTGAAGCAGATCACGTTGGCGCCGCCGGCCACCTGGCCCGTCGCCGACACCGGGTCGTAGCCCGGCGTGTCCATAAAGACGAACCCCTTCGCGGTGACCGGCTCCGCATACTCGTACACATCGACGAGGTTGGTCGTCCCGCCCTTGGCCACGGCGCCGAGCGACTTCTCGAGGATCGTCGTGAGGCCGCCGGCCTTGTTGCCCGGCGACGGGTTGTTGTTCATCTCGTTGCCCATGCGCGCGGTGTACGCCTCCCACCACCGGATGCGCCGGACGAGCTTCTCGCCCACCGCGCGCGAGACCGCGCGCCGCGTGAGCAGGTGCTCGGCGCCGTAGATCTCGGGCGTCTCGGAGAGGATCGCCGTGCCGCCGTGCCGCACGAGCAGGTCGACCGCCGCGCCGAGCGCCGGGTTGGCGCTGATGCCGGAGTAGCCGTCGGAGCCGCCGCACTGCAGGCCGAGCACGAGGTGGCTCGCGGGAACCGCCTCGCGCCGCACCCGGTTCGCCTCGGGCAGCAGCGCCTGCACGCGCGCGACGCCTTCCGCCACCGCCTTGCGCGTGCCGCCCTTGTCCTGGATCGTGAACGGGTGGAGGCAATCGCTCGCCGCGATCCCCTGCGCCGCGAGCAGCGCGCCGATCTGGTTCGCCTCGCAACCCAGACCGACGAGGAGCACGGAGTGGAAGTTGGGATGGCGGATGTAGCCCGCGATCGTGCGCCGCAGGAGGTCGATCGCCTCGCCCTCGGAGGCCATGCCGCAGCCCGACTTGTGCGTGATCGCGACGATGCCGTCGACGTTCGGGAAATCGCCGAGGCGGCCCTCGAACTCGCGCGCGATCAGCCGCGCGACCGTCGCCGAGCAGTTCACGCTCGTCACGACGCCGATGTAGTTGCGCGTCGCGACGCGGCCGGCGTTGTGGCCGTCGCGGCGCACGATCCCCTGGAACGTGGCGGGCGTCGCGAAGTACTCGGTCGGACGCACGTCCGCGGAGAAGGCGTAGTCGCGCTCGAAGTCGGCCATGCCGAGGTTCTCGACGTGCACGTGCTCCCCGGGCCGGATGTCGCGCGTCGCGAAGCCGATGATCTGGCTGTAGCGGCGCACCGGGCTGCCGGCCCGCACCTCGCGCACGGCGACCTTGTGGCCCGCGGGGATCGCGGCGAGCGTGCGCACGTTCTCGCTCGCGATCAGCGTGTCGCGCGGGATGTCGACGCGCGCGATCACCACGTCGTCGGCGGGGTTCAAGCGAATGACGAGATCGGCGGCTTGCAGCATGTCGGCCTCCGTGCGGGTCGGGCGATTCTAGAACGGATCCGTCGCCGCCGAGGACGCGGTGCGCGCCCGGGCCGGGCCGCCGCAGCGGACGATCCGCGGCGGCGCCCCGACCGCGGGCCTACCGCCGCTTGGGCGCGAGCGCGGCCGCCTGGCGCAGCGCCTCGAGCATGCTGCGCTCGTCCGCCTTGCCGGTGCCCGCGATGTCGAACGCGGTGCCGTGATCCACGGACGTGCGCAGGATCGGCAGCCCGGCCGTGATGTTGACGCCGGTGTCGAAGGCCACCGCCTTCACCGGGGCGTGGCCCTGGTCGTGGTACATCGCGACGACGAGGTCGAAGTCGCCCTTGCGGGCGCGGTGGAAGAGGGTGTCGGCGGGGAGCGGTCCTGCGACCGCCCACCCGCGCGCCTGGCAGGCCGCGATCGCCGGGACGATCTTCGTCTCCTCCTCGCCGCGACCGAAGAGCCCGCCCTCGCCGGCGTGCGGATTGATGCCGCACACCGCGATGCGCGGGTCGCGGTTGCCGGCGCGCACGAGGAGCTCGCGCCCGCGCGCGATCGTGCGCTCGACGAGCGGCGCGTCGATCCTCTCGATGGCGTCGAGGAGGCCGATGTGCGTGGTGACGTGGATCACCACGAGCCCCGGCGCCATCAGCATGAGCGACACTTCCGGCGTCCCGGTGAGGGCCGCCAGCAGCTCCGTGTGGCCCGGATAACGGTGGCCAGCCGCGTTGAGCGCCTCCTTGTTGAGCGGCGCCGTGCAGATGGCGTCGGCCTCGCCGGCGAGCGTGAGCGCGACCGCCTTCTCGACGTAGCGGTAGGCCGCCTCGCCGGCGATCGGCGCGAGCCGGCCGAAGGGCAGGTCCGCGGGGATGAGGTCGAGGTCGATGCAGTCCACCGTGCCGTGCGCGAAGCGGGCGTCGGCGGGTGCGGCGATGCGCGAGACCGCCAGCCGCGTGCCCGCGCGCCGACCCGCCTCGTCGAGCCGCCGCGCGTCGCCCACCACGAACGGGCGGCACATCGCGTAGAGCTCCGGATGCGCGAGGGCTTTCATGACGACCTCGGGACCGACGCCGGCGGCGTCGCCCATGGTGATCGCGATGCGCGGGCGGGTCATGGCGGGGCCTCCCTCGGGAGCGCGGCAGGGTAGCAGAAGCGGGGCGCGTCCGGCGTCAGCGCAGCGGCCGGCCCGCGCGCTCGACGAGGCGCAGGAGGAGATCCGGCGCGCCGAACGCGCCGGACTTCGACACCATGCGCACGCCGTCCCATGGGCCGCCCGCGACAAGCGAGCACGGCAGGCCCGGTTCCGCCTCGCCGCCCACGGTGAACCCCGTCGCCTGCACCGCCGCGGCGACCGCCGCGAGCGTCCCGCCACCGGTCACGATGAGCCCGCCGGGGCGGTCGAGGCGCGGCAGCAGACCCGCGAGCACGGCCGCGATCCTGCGCGCCGCCTCCGCGGGCGCGATGCCCTCGCCGAGGTCGAACGTGACCACCGCGACGCCGCGCTGCGCGAGGGCGGCCCGCACCGATCCCGCGGCGTCCTCGCCGGGCCGGACCGCGACGATCGCATCGGGCCGCACGGCGCGCAGCGCGGCGAGCTGCGCGCGCGTGACGGCGTGATCCGAGCCGGCGATCACGAGCAGCGGCCGCGGCGGGGCCGCGGTGCGCGGAACCGCGGCGCTCGCGACGGCGCGTGCGAGGCCTGCGGATCCGCACCAGAGGAGCGGCGGGGCGAGCGCGACGGCATGGGCGACGAGCTCCGTGAGATCGGCGTCCGAAGCGGCGTCGCAGAAGAAGACGCCCGAGCCGCCGAGGCGTGCCGGCTCGGCGATCCTCCTCACGCGCAGCCCGGTGCCGGCGAGCGCCTCGGCGAAGCCGGGCCGCACGTCGTGCCAGGTGCCGTCGAGAGCGCGGGCGAGCTGGATCCCGCCGCGGGTGACGCGGTTCTGCGCCGGGAAGGCGGGCGCGAATACGCAGCTGCGGAACCCGCCGTCGCGGAAGACCTGCGCGAGGTCGGATTCCGGATGGCCGCGCAGCAGGCTGTCCACCTTGAGGAACGCGATGTCGGCGCCTGCGAAGAAACCGGCGAGCCGCGCGAGGGCCGCGCGCGCGGCCGCGGCGTCGCGGTCGCGCGTGTCGGTGGAGAACGCGAGCCGCGCCTCGGCCGAGCGCGCGTCGGACGGCCGGAAGCGCACCGCGACCGGGCCGGCCGTGCCGCTGAACTGCGCGGCGGTGTCGAGCGCGCCTGTCAGGTCGTCGGCGAGCAGGTGCAGCGCTAGCCCGGCCACGCCCGCTCCCGCGCGCGCGGCGCCGCACGCCCTAGGTAACGTCTGAGCAAAGAGGGGCACATCCCCCTCCGACCCCCGACGTCGGAGTAAGCCCTGATCCATTCGGCGAACAGATCAGAGCTTCCCTAGAAGAACTGGCGCGGCAGCCACAGCACGATGTCGGGCACGTACGTCACGAGGCCCAGCGTGACGAAGAGCGGCACGAGCCAGGGGAGGATCGCCACGGTCGTGCGTTCGAACGAGAGCTTGGACACGCGCGCGAGCACGAAGAGCACCGTGCCCATCGGCGGGTGCAGCAGGCCGATCATCAGGTTGAGCACCATGATCAGGCCGAAGTGCACGAGGTCGACGCCGAGGCTCTGGCAGATCGGGACGAGGATCGGCACGAGCAGCGTGATCGCCGCCACCGGCTCGAGGAAGCATCCGACGAAGAGCATGAGCGCGTTGGCGAGCAGGAGGAAGACCCACTTCTCGTGGGTGAACGCGAGCACCCAGGCCGCCACCGCGTCGGTCACGCGCGTGACGGTGAGCAGCCAGCCGAAGATCGACGCCGCCGCGACGATGAGCAGCACCGCGGCGGTGGTCTCGATCGTGTCCATCGTGATCTTCGCGAGCTTGCGCCAGTCGAGCGAGCGGTACCAGACGAGGCCGAGGAACATCGCCCAGGCGCTCGCGGCGACCGCGCCCTCGGTCGGCGTGAAGATGCCCATCGTCATGCCGCCGACGAGCAGGATCGGCGAGAGGAGCGCCATCACCGCGTCGAAACGGAAGACGCGGTCGAGGACGAGCAGCCCGACGAAGGCGATGCCGATCGCGTATTTCGGCGCGACGCCCGCCGCCGCGAGCAGCCAGATGCCGAAAGGGAAGGCGAGCGTGATGACCACCTCGACGCCGGCCTTGGTGAGCTTCGGCAGCGAGAACTTGGTGTCGCGCCCGTAGTTCCGCGTGTAGGCGAAGTAGGCGACCGTCAGCATCATGATCAGGCCCATCAGGATGCCGGGCACCACGCCCGCGAGGAAGAGCTGGCCGATCGAGACGCCCGCCATCATCCCGTAGATCACGAACGGCAGCGACGGCGGGATGATCGGGCCGACGGTGGCCGAGGCGGCGGTCACGCCGACCGCGAACTCGGTCGAGTAGCCGTGGTCCTTCATGGCCTTGATCTCGATGGTGCCCAGGCCCGCGGCGTCCGCGATCGCGGTCCCCGACATGCCCGCGAACACCATCGAGCCCACGACGTTGACGTGCCCGAGGCCGCCCTTGAGCCAGCCCACCAGCGCGAGGGCGAAGTTGTAGATGCGGTTGGTGATGCCGGCCGAGTTCATCAGGTTGCCGGCGAAGATGAAGAAGGGCACGGCGAGCAGCGGGAACGAGTCCACGCCGCCGTACATCCTGTGGATGACGACGAAGTCGGGCACGTTGCCCGTGGCCATGACGTAGATGAGCGACGCTCCGGCCATCGCGATCGCGACCGGCACCCCGCCCGCCATCAGGGCGAGGAAGCCGCCCATCAGCCCGGTGCCGGTCATTTCGCCGCCTCCTCGTAGCCTTCGAGCGACGCGCTGTCGGGGATCGCGGTCTCGGGGCGCTCGAGCACGCTGTAGCCCTGGCGCCAGTGGCGCCACGCGATCTGGAGGGCGCGGAAGGCCATCATCGCGAAGCCGAAGAGCATCGCGCCGAACACGAGGCCCATCGGCAGGTCGACGATCGCCATGCGCTGGCCCCCGATGCGCTGCATCAGGAGGTAGGTGAGCCAGAC